>DRKI01000101.1 GCA_011051875.1 Desulfobulbus sp.
ATGGGGGCTAAGCCCCTGCCGCCCGCGCCAGGGCCGCGACCACCTTGTCCCGCCACGCCTCGTCCATGCGGACCGGCACCTGGTAGACCAGGGTCCTGCCCATGAGTTCGGCCGAGGCCGGCAGGGCGTCGGGATCATAGAGTATCCGGCGTTTGCCGTGCGCCGAGAAGGGCCAGCCGGTCTTGCAGAGGGTCCTGCCGCCGGCCAGGTGTTCCCAGCGCGGATAGAAGTGCCAGGTGTTGTCGCCGAAATTGATGGCGCCTACACCTTCCCCGCGCAGGACAGCATTGACCTCCGCAGCCCGCTCCCTGTCCGGCAGCATGAAGGCCAGGAAGGTGGCCGAGTCTCCCTCCTCGTCCAGCAGGGTCCGGAAGGTGACCCCGTCGATGCCGGCCGCCGCCTCCCTGAGGACGGCCTTGTTCTTCTTCTGGGCAGCGACCATGGAATCAAGCTTGGCGAGCTGGGCCAGGCCGATGGCGCCCTGCAGCTCCATCATCCGGTAGTTGAAGCCGAAGAACCGGCGGCCCTCGCCGCCACGGCCGCCCGGGTTGACCACGTGGTCATGGCCGTGGTCATGATATTCCGACATGTTGCGCCACAGCTCCTCGTCACTGGTGATGCACATGCCCCCCTCGCCGGTGGTCATGGTCTTGACCGAATCAAAGGAAAAGGTGCCGATGGCGCCAAACGTGCCCAGGTGACGTCCGCCGAGCCGGGCGCCCGCTGCCTGGGCCGTATCCTCGATCACGGGAATCCCGTGCCGGTCCGCTATTGCCATGATCTCCGTGATCCGGGCCTGGGCCCCGAGCATGTGCACCGGGATGATGGCCCTGGTCCGATCGGTGATCTTCTTTTCCAGGTCAGCCGGGTCCATGTTCAGGGTCGTATCCACCTCCGTGAAGACCGGCAGGGCGCCGATGTCCAGGATCGCCTCCCAGGTGGCGACAAAGGTAAAGCCCTGGGTGATGACCTCGTCCCCCGGCCCGACCCCCAGGGCGGCCAGCGCCACCTTGAGGGCGGCGGTCCCCGAGGTCACGGCCTGGGCATGGGTCGCGCCGGTGTACCGGCAGAAGGCCTGCTCGAACTCGCGCACCTTGTAGACGCCCCGGCGCTGCTCGCCGAACTCGTACCGGAACAGGACCCCGGTATCAAAGACCTCCAGCGCCTGCTGCTTTTCCTCTTCTCCGAAAACCTCGAATCCGGGCATGGTTGCACCTCATATTGCAAGCTTTTTCTTGACCCTGTTCGCCTCGTCGAGCAACAGGATATCGGGCCGAAACCCGACCAGCTCCTCATCCGTGTACAGAGCATAGCAGACGATGATGATCAGGTCACCCACGTGCCCCTTGCGGGCGGCGGCCCCGTTCAGCCCGATCACACCGGAACCGGGCGTACCCTCGATGGCATAGGTATCGAACCGCTCGCCGTTGTTGATGTTGTAGACCTTGACCTGCTCAAAGGGTACAATGCCGGCAGCCTCCATGAGCCGCCGGTCAATGGTCAGGCTGCCGTCATAGTTCAGGTCCGCCTCGGTGACGGTTGCCCTGTGGATCTTTGATTTCAGTACGATGCGCTGCATGGGATGTGTGCTGTTGCGTTGTTTCGGCCTTCAACCGGCGGTGCCGGGAAAGAGGTACCCATTGTCGATGAGCCGCACCCTGCCGCCGACCCTGACCGCCAGGGCCAGGACCGTGGCCCGGTCAACCGGGTCCGCGGTCTCCAGGCTCCGGTCATTGACAAAGGCCACATAATCGATCTCTGTTTCCGGGAACGACCCGATATACTCCTGCACCCGCCGCCGCAGCTCCGGCTCGCTGACGATGCCTGCCGCTGCCAGCTCCCTGGCCAGACGGATGGCGCCGTACAGGCTCAGGGCCGAGGGTCGCAGGCTCTCGTCAAGATAGGTGTTGCGGGAACTCATGGCCAGCCCGTCCGGTTCACGGACAATGGGATGGCCGATGATCTCGATCCCCATGTTGAGATCGTCCACCATCCTCCGGATCACGGCAAGCTGCTGGAAATCCTTTTCCCCGAACACGGCGCAATGGGGCCTGACGATGTGAAACAGCTTGCAGACCACGGTGGTGACACCGGCGAAATGGCCGGGCCTGCTGGCCCCGCACAGGAACCTGCTGAGACCGTTTACCGAGACCACGGTCTGGAAACCGTCCGGGTACATGGCCGCGGCATCCGGCACAAACAGAACATCCACGCCTTCCCCGGCGGCGAGACGGGTATCTCGTTCGATGTCGCGCGGATAGCGGTCCAGGTCCTCACCGGGTCCGAACTGGGTCGGATTGACGAACAGGCTGACCACCACCCGGTCCGCGTGGCGGGCCGCCATCCGCATGAGCCGGAGATGTCCTTCGTGGAAATAGCCCATGGTGGGCACCAGGGCGATCCGGCTGCCGGCGGCTGCCTGCTGCCCGGACCAGGCCGTCATGTCGGGTACGGTATGGAACGTGTCCATAAATCGGATGAATGGTCAGGCGATAGTCCGCCGACAGGACCGACTCCCGGCACCACTGCGGCTGCGGCGTCGTCTCCCGGACCCGTCCGGGTCACGACTGCAGCCGGTTCAGGCGGGCCTCGATCAGTTTACGTTCAGGATCAGACACCTGGACCTCGCCATCCTTCCCGGTCAGAGCGAGGTACTTGCGGTACATCTCGGCGGCGGAGCCGCTGTTGTGCTGCTGTTCATATACCCGGCCCATGGCCTTGAAGGCCTCGGCCGCAAATCCCTTGATGCCGCTCAGCTCACGGTAGATCACCAGGGCCTGGTCCAGTTTCTTTGCCTGTTCATACAGGCCGCCCAGGTTGAAGAGGACCAGCGGCTTGGCCGGATCATCTGGTGAAAGCCCGCTGTTGATCTTCTCCAGGATGGCGATGGCACCGTCGATGGCGCCCTTCTTCTGCTGCAGGCGGGCCAGTTCGATCCTGGCCCACAGGGCGGACGGCGTGGATGCGTATTTTTCGATCACCTGGCGGAGCTGCTGCTCGCGCCTGGCACTGTCGTCGATGACCAGGGCCGCATCCAGGGCCTCCACCGCCCTGGATATCCTGTAGGTCCGGTAGGAATCATAGAGCGCAATTCCGACCACCAGCAGCACCACAAGAATGACAACGGTCCAGATCGTCCGCCGGTTCCTGCGCATGAAATCCGCCACCGCCGGTGGCAGGTTCAACTGGTCCAGCAGGTCTTGCGTGGGCGGCGTGGCCTGTACTTCGATGGTGCTCTGGTCAAAGGCGCTCTGTTTCCCCATGGTCAACTCCCATCCCCGGGCCGGGTCAATGATCGGTTACGTTGATCACAATAAAGAACAACCCGGTTTCAGTGGAATCCGGCTGTAACCGATTACAGGATTAACAACTCGCTGTTTTCACATCCGCAAAACCGGACGTCGGCACAGGTGCCCCGTATCTGTGCAGGCGTGCCGGTTCGCTCCAGGCCCGCTGTGCGGGCCGGCGCGACCGTGCAGAGCCAGGGTGCCTGGGACAACGTACAACCGGCTGCTTATCTCTCGTTTGAACCGTGCACTATACATCCCCCATGCGAAAAAAGCATCAAGGATTTGCGGGAACCCGGAGCCGCGGGAATCCTGCCCCTTGGTACAAAAAATTATACTTCCCCGGTCAACCGTTCTTGACATGGCCCCCGGTGAATGCTATAGGTCCAATAAAGAACTCCCCTGATCTACCGAGGTACAAGCCGTGCGTGCCCTCTGCGTTCTGATAGTCGTGCAATGCTTCCTGTGTTTTACCGATGCACAAGTCCGGGCCCAGGATGCGGAAGCTGCGGTCATCAATGACGTGAGCCTTAACGATCATCCCGAACTGACACAGCTGAGCGCCGAGGAGCGGAAGTGGTTCCGTATCTTCCAGGAGGGCAACTTCCTGGCTGACGGCTGGCAGGCGATCACCGAAAAGATCCTTGCCGCCACTCCGGAGGCGGAACGGGCTGCACGGCGCATCGCTCTTGAAAAACTGGGCTACAAAATCGGCCTGGAGTGGAGCAAGAGCAACGACATCCGCAGGATCGACACCCGGATGCTCCAGGAATGGGGCAGCAAACTGAAGAAAGTGGCAAAGAAAAACCCGGAGCAGATCCCTGCTCTCATTGCCGACATCAGCCAGGAGCTGGACAGGATCCTCGACTGACCGCCGATCACCGGTGCCGCCGCAACGGTTCCTGGCCGACGACCGTGCCGCCGCATCAACCGCTCTTGCCCTCCCCTTGGTCCAGTTCCCTCTTCTCCACGATGCACTGCAGGCGGCCCCTGCGCAGCAGAACCTGGAGCCGCTCCCCTTTCCGCACCTGCGTGCTGTCGGTTATCACCATCCTGCCAGGGGCATCTTTGCGGACAATGGCATACCCCCTGGCCAGGGTCGAAAGCGGGCTGACCGCCTCCAGCAGACCCGCAAGCCGGGCCAGCTCCCCGGACCGGCTCTCCACCAGGGCCGGGCCGGCGAGCAGCAGGCGCCTCCTGAGCGCGGCCAGCCGCTGCCGGTGCAGCTCCAGGCGCGCGACCGGGCTTTTCTGTTCCAGGTGCGCGGCACAGGCGGCCAGCCCATGCTCCCTTGCCGTCAGCAGTCCCCGCATGGCCCGCTCCAGGGCCAGGCCGGCGTGATCCAGGCGCAGGACCAGGCTGTCCAGGGGCCGGGCCATGGTTCCCAGGCGCTGACGCAGGAATGAGAGCCGCTCCGCCAGAAGGTCCACCCGGCGCAGCATGACCCGCACCAGGCGCTCCCGGCAGGCAAGGACCCGTTCCCGCATCTCCCGGCCATCGGGAAGCAGCATCTCCGCGGCTGCGCTGGGGGTGGGCGCGCGCAGGTCGGCGACAAAATCGGCAATGGTAAAATCGATCTCGTGGCCCACGGCACTCACCACCGGCAGCCGCGAGGCGTGGATGGCCCGGGCCAGTTTCTCCTCGTTGAAGGCCCACAGGTCTTCGATGGAGCCGCCACCCCGGCAGAGGACGATCAGGTCAGTGGCCACGGACTCGTTGATCCGGGCCAGGGCCGTCACCATCTCGTCCGCGGCCCTGTCACCCTGGACCGCAACGGGATAGATGGCAATGCGGGTTCGGGGATAGCGGCTTGCGGCCACGCGCAGGAAATCATGCACCGCGGCACCGCCGGGAGAGGTGACCAGGGTGATGTGCGACGGCACCTCGGGAAGGCTTTTTTTCTGATCCTCGGCAAAGAGACCCTCGGCGGCCAGCCTTTTCTTCAGCTCCTCGAAGGCGAGCTGGAGGGCGCCGGCGCCATGGTAGTCCAGGGCATCGACGATGAGTTGGTAATCACCCCGCAGTGCATAGACCGTGATCCGGCCCCGGCAGACCACCATCTGGCCATCGGCGGGCTGCCGATCCAGGTACCGCTGCTGCATCCGGAAGAGCACGGCCCGGATCTGGGCATTGTCATCCTTGAGGGTGAAATAGATGTGGCCGGAACGCGGTCTGCGCAGGTTGGAGATCTCGCCGGCAACGGAAACAAAAGGAAAACGGGACTCGAGCACCCCCTGGATAACGGAGGTCAGCCCGGAGACGGAAAACACCCGCCTCTGCCCGGGCAGAGGCAGGTGCGAGTGATCCTGTTCAGAAAACATCGTCCAGGCACCCTCCTTCGCACCCAGGGGTATCTTCCACCTGAATTGAACGGTTCACGGCCGGCGACCAGGCCCGGCTTTCCTGCCGGTCACGGCCGCCTGGCACCGTTGCCGGATACCTGTCCGGCCGGGAATACTCTACCATATCACGACCCCGGCCGCCGTTCATTTTTCATCCCCGGCCGCCGGCGTGCCATCACCCTGGTATTCTTTCAAAATCACAAACGCTTAATTGATCCCTCCCCGCCGCCGGCACCGGCTGCCCGGCCATTTCCAGCCTCCACGACTCTCTCCCGCACCAATTGATACCCTCCGGCCGAGCCAAGTATCCCGTTCTGCGTGCAGGGTGCGCTCTACAGGTGCTTTTCCAGATACCGTTCGATATTCCTGAGGCTCTTCTTGTCCGTGACCATGAAGACCGTGTTGCCGGGATAGAGTTTGTCACTGCCGTGCGGCATCCTGATCCTGTCGCCCTCGGCCTCGTTGATAATGCCGGCAAAAAGGCAGTTTCCGGAAAAGACGGGCTTCCTGGCCAGTTCCTGCACCGTGATGCCGTCCGGATCCCAGGTGGCCGGCACCTGGAACATGATCAGCTGGGCCTGCCCGTGCCGCAGGCTGGTCACGACCCGGATCACCGGGCTTTCGAGCTCAATCAGTACCTTGTGCCGGATCATGGTGTTGATGTCACAGATATGGGTGACGCCGGCCAGGTGATAGGCTTCCTCATAGGCCGGGTCGCGCATATTGACCATGATCTTGGCGACACCGAAACTCTTGGCGAGCAGGGCAAAGGTCAGGTTGTCGGCATCCCTGTACAGTGCGCCCATGGCGACATCGGCCCGCGCCATACCGGCCTCCTTGAGCACCTCGATATTGCGGGCATCGCCCTGCATGGTCACCACGCCGTTGCGCGCATACAGCGCTTCGCAGACAGAACGCTCCCTGTCGATGATAACCACGTCATGTTTATGATCCAGAAGTTCTTCGGCAATGCTTGAACCGGCAATGCCACCGCCGGCGATGATGATGTACATTGGTGTTTTTCTCCCGTGGTGACCGATACATGTTGGAGATTGACTGCGGGCCGACCTCCCGCTTCAAGGCTCACCGCTTCCTGCAGGCTGCCCGGCACGGCCGCCACCCGTGCCCTGGCCTTGCCGGATATTCCCCTTCACCGCCCCATCGTCTTCCAGGTTCCGAACAGGCAGGCCAGGGGAATGATCTCCAGCCGGCCTGCCAGCATCCCGAAGGTATAGGTCAGCTTGATCAGCCAGTGCAGTGAGGCCATCTTGTGCACCGAAAAATAAAACGGACCCATGTTGCCCACGGCAGAGGCCATGCCGGAGAAGGACTGCCATGGATCGAGATCGGAGTAGGCCGCCGTCAGGATCGCACCCAGCACGATCAACAGCAGCCAGCTCCAGCAGAGAGCCGCGATACGCTGCAGTTCCGCATCCGGTACGATTTTACCGGAAACCACCACCGGGGTCACGGCCCGCCCGGGGAGGCTGATTCTCTGGAGCTGAGTGCCAAACAGCCGCACCAGGATGCCGAAACGCAGCACCTTGATGCCGCCGGCCGTGGAGCCGACACAACCGCCGATGACCATGAGAATGATAAAAATCTGTTTGCTCAACGCCGGGAAAAAAGGCGCCTGGATATCCACTGTCAGGTAGCCGGTGCTGGTCAACATGGAGCTGACCTGGAAGAGCGCCTCCCTGAAGACCCGGGCCAGCTGGTGGTCGCCGGGCGTGCCCTGGCCGCTGAGATGGGAAAAATGGTTGGAGCAGATGAGCAGCACGGAGCCGATCAGGATGAGCCAGTACCATTTCATTTCAAAGCTGGAAAAAAGGGCGCCCGGGTGTCCGGTGAGCACCTTGAAGTGGACCAGGAAATTGGTGCCGCCGGCCAACATGATAAGGATTACGGCATACTCGAGATAGACGGCATGGGGATAGTGGTGTCGGCTGTAATAGGCCAGGCTCGCGTCATGGGTGGAAAAGCCGCCTGTGGAGATGCAGGTACAGGCATGGTTGATGGCATCAAAGACATCCATGCCACCGGCCAGGAACAGCAAAAAGGAGATTCCGGTGAAAAAAGAGTAGATGGCCCAGAGGACCTTGAGCGTGTTGAAGATACCCGGAACCGGCCTGGAGATGTCGATCTTGTGCCCCTCGGCGCTGAACAGGGCCGCCGCCGTACTGCCGCCCCTGAAACTGACGGCAAGGAAAAAGGTGAGGATGCCGAGTCCTCCCAGCCACTGCATGAACGAACGCCAGAACAGGATACTGCGCGGCATGGCGTCCAGCCTCTCGAACACCGTGATACCCGTTGTGGTAAAGCCGCTCACGGACTCGAAAAAGGCGTCGAAAAACGATTTGTGCAGGCCGATCATGAAAGGCAGGCCGCCCACCAGCCCGGCAAGGATCCAGCCCAGGGCAGTGATGACCATGGCGCCACGGAGGGAGGGCGTCCGAAAGGCGATCCTGTTCTGCAGCAGCAGGCCCACCAGGACGCAGAATGTCGCCGGTCCGGCAAAGGTGACAGCGCTCAGGTGGTGCAGGTCCTGATCGTGGAAGATGAGATAGGGAATCAGGGGCAGGTACATGAAAAGCCCGATCAGCGCAAGGAGCGAGCCGAGGTAGTTGAGGATGTAGATCCTCTCCGGGTGGACCGGAAGTCGCTTGGATAGGGAACGCATGTCTTTGCTGGCCTGCGGGCCGGTTTGCAGACAGGTCTCGGCGGACCGCGCTGTTTTTCGGCTCCGGGACGGTTGGGCGGTTTTTTTTCTCACAGGGCGTGTCCGGTCACGACCCGGGAGGACAGATCCGGACAGACCACGATTATACAGCATCACCGGCCTGACGACCAGATGTGTTGCCCGGCCTTTTCCGGAGAGTGCGGTCCGGGTGCCCGGGACGTGCGCCGGCACGACCGGCCGCGGACAGGGGCGGTGCAGAGAAGACGCCGACCCGGTCAGACCAGCCGCATATTGCACAAAGGTCGTGGCGAACGATCTGAAAATGCCATGAATGCAAGGAACAGCGCAAAAAGGTCTGCAGGCATATTGCAAATTCCGAGAAATCCCTGTTGCGCTGTGACGCAGCAGGCATGGTGTTTTCGCCTGTGAAATTTGCCCTAGGGATTCTTCAGAACCAGGAACATGATCCGGCGCTGCAGGGCGGCGTCAGCCGGCCTGGAAATATCGAGCAGGAGCCCCTGCCTGCGGGCCACCGTACGCCGGAACCGGCTGTCATCGACCCTGAAGGCCTCGCCGTCCGGGATGGCGACGGCAACGATCCTGGCCACGGTCGCGAAGTTTTCACGCATCGTACCCCAGGCGGCCCTTGCCTGCAGCGGATCATTGTAGTGATACACGGTGTAGCTGATGGACTTGGCAAAATTCTCTGCTGCACGGATCCAACAGTGCCGCGGTGGAATCCTGTAGGTATGATTACGACGCTTCTCGGGCGACACCGGAACCTCCTCGCTTCCCCGGAGCAGCTCAGCCGGCGCCACCCCGAGGATGCCGGCAGCCTGCTCCATGCTCAGGCATTGCGCAGCATGGTCATCAGCCAACACGGTATCCGCCCGGCCAAGGGCAGACAGCCCTGTGCAGAATACAGCAACAGCAACCATGGCCCTCAAGAAAAATACAGCAGACTGATCCCCCATTTTTCCGTTCCCCCCCGTCATCCCACCGCCGCTGCCGGCCACCCCGTTAAGTCTTGTCCCCGGTCCGTGGCAGGCCTCGCGGGCAATCCCCTTGTCAATCCGCGTTGACCTGAAAGTGTATTTCCCACTTTGACAGCAAGCCGTGTCCCTGTCAAGCTGCACCCTTCAAGAAATCGGTGGTTTTTGAACCCGTTGCATGACAATGGTTTTCCGGGCCCGGAGGATTGGCGGGCTGTTCAATGAAAAAAGACAAGAGAAAAAGCGGCTGAGAAGAGTATTGCAGCCAGGGAACCGGTGAGGACCAGGCGATTGGCCTGGATGATATGGCCGGGGGTTGGCGGGATGAGGGGGTCGCCGAGGAAGGGTTTTTTCTGGTAGGTCCCGAAATACCAGGCGCCGCCGCCGAGGCGGAGGCCGAGGGCACCGGCCATGGCTGCCTCGGGGTAGCCGGCGTTGGGACTGGTGTGGTTTGCGTGGTCGCGGCGCAGGGTCTGCCAGGCACGGCCGGGATGGGAGCGGAGAAGGACGGCGGCCAGGACGAGAAAAAGTCCGGCGAGCCGGGCCGGGACCAGGTTGACGAGGTCGTCGAAGCGGGCCGGAAACCAGCCGAAATTCCGGTACCGGCCGTTCTTGTAGCCAAACATGGAGTCCATGGTGTTGGCGGCCTTGTAGAGCATGGCTGCAATCGCGGCGGCCGGCGCGGCCCAGCGGGCGGGACCGGCCAGGGTCGTCAGCCCGGCACCGGCAAGGCTCCAGAAAAGGGGCGCCAGGATACCATCTGCCATGTTCTCGGCCACGCTCTCGACGCAGGCACGGATGATGCCGGCCCCGTCCAGGTGCGTGGTGTCGCGGCCCACCAGCATTGCCACCTTTTGGCGGGCAGTGTCGAGGCTGTTCCGGCCAGGGCCGGTCAGGGCCTGGTAAACCGCCCTGGCATGCTTGAGCAGGTCGCGGATGGCGAAGGTGGTGTAGAGCATGAGAACCGTGCCCATGGCAAGGACCGCCTTGCCCATGACAGCGAGGACGGCCAGGATGACGGTGCAGGTCAGGCCGGTGGCGGCCAGGACGAGCACGGCCGTTATCACCCCTGCAGTTTTATCACTATCAAAGAGACTTCTTGTCCACACCTCGAGCAATGCTGCAAGTTTTCCGATCGCCTGCACCGGGTGGGGCAGCCAGCGGGGGTCGCCGAAGAGCAGGTCAAGGAGGCAGGCGGCGAGCAGGGCCTCGGCATAGGAGATCATCATATCCGGAGCAGGGCCTGGATGGCCTGCATATCCAGGCTGTGGCGGAGTACGTCGGCCAGCCGGTCCAGGGCCGGTTCCAGGTCATAGACCGCGCCTTTGCCCTGGAATTTCCCCATGCCCTTCCTGGTCCGCAGCCGGTCGATGAACCAGCGGCGGAAGGTGTCGGAATCAAAGATGCCGTGCAGGTAACTGCCCCAGACCAGGCCGCCGCGCTCCTCCTGGCCGCAGGCAGCACCGTCGCTGAACCGGATGAGTTCACCCCTGCCTCCCCTGCTGACACCGTGATGGATCTCGTAGCCGTACACAGGACAGCCGGAAGGCAGGTGGACGCCCGACCGCCGGACCAGGGTCTTGTCCGCGGCCAGCTCGGTGACCATATCCAGCAGGCCCAGTCCCCGGTCACGGCTGCCGGCCACGCCTTCCAGGCCCAGGGGATCGGCCAGGGTGTGTCCCAGCATCTGGAAACCGCCGCAGATGCCGACAATCTCGCACCCCTGGCCGGAAAGGCCGATGATGGCCGCGTCCAGGCCCTGACGCCTGAGGGCTGCCAGGTCGGCGAGCACATTTTTCGAGCCCGGCAGGATGACCGCGTCGGGCCGGCCCAGTTCATCCGCCCTCCGCACGATGCGCACATACACGTCCGGCTCGTCAAGAAAGGGCTCGATATCCGTGAAGTTGGAGATATGGGGCAGATCGATGCAGGCGATCTCCACGTGCGGGATTTCCGGCCTGTTGCCTTCGTAGATCCCGGCCTTGAAGCTGACCGAATCCTCCTGGGGCAGGCCGAGATCGGCCAGGTGCGGCACAACGCCCAGCACCGGCCGGCCGGTGCGCTGCTGCAGGAAATCGTGGGCATCGGCCAGCAGCGACGCGTCGCCCCGGAACCGGTTGACCAGGAAGCCGGCCAGGAGATCCTGCTCCCAGGGCGCCATGACATCCCAGTGGCCGATGAACGAGGCATAGACACCGCCCCGGTCTATGTCGCCCACAAGGAGCGCCGGCGCGTGCGCATACCGTGCCATGCGCATGTTGACGATGTCGTGCGCCTTCAGGTTGACCTCGCCCGGGCTGCCCGCCCCTTCCAGGAGCACCACGTCGTACTCGGCGGCCAGGCTGTCATAGGCCTGGCAGACCTTCTGCCAGGCGGTCTCCTTGTAGCGCACGTAATCGGCCACCTTCATATTGCCCACCGGCCGTCCATTCACGATGACCTGGCTGCCCACGTCCGACGAGGGCTTGAGCAGGACCGGGTTCATGCGCA
>DRKI01000102.1 GCA_011051875.1 Desulfobulbus sp.
GAACCGCCGATCCGGGGCAGATCGTCCCGGTCCGCATAACCGAGGCCCATCCATACGACCTGGTGGGCGAGATCGTGTCCGCCGGGGCTGAGCCGTGAGCTGCGCCGCCGGCGGAAATCCGGTCACGGAAATCGCGGCCCGGAGCATGAACCATGGGATGGCTGTCCTGTGACCGGTTACACCGCGTCCATTGTCCTGGCGGACAGGACGCCCGGACTGCGCTATTTTTTTCGGTTCTGGTCTACCTTTTCCCGCAGGTCCTTGCCGACCTTGAAGAAGGGCAGTTTCTTGGGCGCGACCTGGATCTTCTCGCCGGTCTTGGGGTTGCGGCCGGTGTAGGAGCCATATTCCTTGACCACGAAACTGCCGAATCCCCGAATCTCTATCGATTCTCCCCGGGCCAGGGCGTCGCTCATCGTGTCGATGATGGTGTTGGTGATGGAGGCGGCTTCACGGATGGGTACGTTGATTTTCTCGGCCAGCGCTTCAATCAGTTCCGATTTGTTCATGCTGTTCTCCCTTTGTCCGACGGGTCATGGGCCCTCTATGGCCTGGGGGTGTCTCTGGCTGGAGTTGTACAAGATTCCAGGAATGCGGACATTTTTCATGACTATAAAATTTAATCAGGTATGTTTTTGATTGTAAAGGGAATTCTACCTGAAAATATCTTTTTCAGGTCATTTTTTCCTAAAAAACGGTATTTTCCGCTCGGCAGGGACCCCATTTTCAGCTCTCCGTAGGCGGTTCTCGTCAGGCGTGCTACCGGAAAACCTATGGCCTGGAACATCTTTCGGACTTGTCGCTTTTTGCCTTCATGGATGATGATCTCGACCCGGGTCCGGCCCGGTCTCCTGTCGAGAATCCGCACCTGCGCCGGCCAGGTTTTTTTCCCGTCCAGCAGAATCCCCTGCGCCAGCCGACGCAGGTCCCCCCGGCCCGGTGTCTTCCGCAGCTCCACCTCGTAGGTCTTGTTGACCTCGTAGCGCGGATGAAGGATATGGTTGGCCAGGGCGCCGTCATTGGTCAGCAGCAGGGCGCCCTCGCTGTCCAGGTCGAGGCGGCCCACCGGGAAGACCCGTTCCCGGACATCGCGCACCAGGTCGGTGACAATGGGCCGGCCCTGGGGATCGGAGAGAGTGGTGACATAGCCGGCCGGCTTGTTGAGCAGTATGTAGACCTTCTTTTCCAGCCGTACCGGCCGGCCGTCAAAAAAGATCCGGTCCACGGCCGGGTCCACCCGGCAGCCCATCCCGGTGACCACCCGGCCGTTGACCGAGATCCGGCCGCTTCTGATCAGCTCCTCGGCCCGGCGGCGCGAGGCGATCCCGGCCCGGGCCAGCACCTTCTGCAGCCGTTCCTCCATGTTTCCCGCCTGATACCGCGTCACCGCCACCGGGGCGGGATCATGGTGTTGAACTTTTCGTCCACCAGGGCCCTGGTCTCCGGGTCCACCTCCAGGACCTCCGTATACCAGGGTTTCATCCGGCAGTCGAAGACCACCGGCGGCTCCAGGCCGACATGGAACCGGCGCACCTCCTGGCCGGCGCCGTGGATGTCGGCGGCCGGCTCGAAGCGGGTGAAGAAGGTCCAGAGAAACTCCTGCAGGCTGCAGGTGGCTCCGGCCGTGGAGTCGACCAGGACCACCACCTGCCAGTCGCCGAGTCCCTGCCATCCGGCGAGGCGGGAAGCAAGGTCGGGCGCGTCGGCATAGGGCGAGCCCTGGACCACCAGGGTCCCGGGCAGGTAGGCGTGCGGGTGGGAGCAGTCCGGTGGCAGGGTGCCGCCGAATTCCGTGGTCAGTTGCCGCACCTTCTCCCGGCCCAGGCCCATCATCATGGCCTTGGACCCCTTGTTGACCGAGGGGCCGGTGTAATCCAGGGTGTCCTGGGAGACGTTGGCGAACACGAAGAGATCCCGGTCCCAGTGGATCCGCTCCAGGATATGCTGCCAGAGGGCGGGAAAATCGGCCACGTCCAGGCTGCCGTCGGTGAGGAGCAGGAACTTGGTCAGGGAGAGCTGGCCCTCGCCCAGGATGCGCAGGCCGGCGGCAAAGGCCTCCCGGGGGTAGCGGTTGGCCACCCGGGCCGCGGCCAGGCAGTGGAAGCCGGTCTCGCCAAAGGTCTTGAGCTGGTAGACGCCGTTCATGACCAGGGGAAAAAGCGGCGAGAGCAGGTCCTGGAGGAAGTCGCCGATAAAGAAATCCTCCTGCTTGGGACGGCCCACCACCGTGGCCGGGTAGATGGCGTCCCGGCGATGGTAGAGGTGGCTGGCCTCGAACACGGGATAGTCGTGGGCCAGCGAGTTGTAGCCGTAGTGGTCCCCGAAGGGCCCCTCGGGCCGCCGTTTTTTCGGCGGCACCATTCCCTTGACCGCAAACTCCACCTCGGCCACCAGCCGGTGGCCGCCCCTGGGGTCCGCCACCATGTCCAGCTTCCGGCCCTGGAGCAGCGAGGCGAGCATCAGCTCGGGGATATCCTCGGGCAGGGGCGCGATGGCGGCCAGCATCAGGGCGGGCGGACCGCCGATGAACAGTGTCATCGGCAGGGACTGGTTCTTCTGCTCGGCGGAGAAGTAGTGGAATCCGCCGCCCTTGTGGATCTGCCAGTGGACACCGGTGGTGGTGTCGTCAAAGCGCTGGATCCGGTACATGCCCAGGTTGTGGCCGTGGCCGTCGGGCGACTCGGTATAGACCAGGGGCAGGGTGACAAAGGCGCCGCCGTCCGAGTGCCAGGAGGTGAGCATGGGCAGCCCGGTCAGCCGCGGCGGCTGCTGGCAGACCTCCAGGATCGGCCCGTTTTTCCTCATCTTCAGGCCGATCTTCAGGCCATCGAATAGCAGCGGCCGTGCCTGCCAGAGGGTGGAGAGCGATGGCGGCATCAGGTTCTCGGCCAGGCGCACCAGGTTGCGGACAAAATCGAGCGGCCGGCGGCCGAAGGCCAGCTCCAGCCGCCGGGGCGTGCCGAACAGGTTGGTGACCACGGGAAAGGATGAATCCCGTACATTGGTGAACAGCAGGGCCGGTCCCTGGCGGGCGATGACCCGGCGATGGATTTCGGCGATCTCCAGGTGCGGGTCCACCCGGGTGTCGATCTCCAGCAGTTCGTCTTCTCTGCGCAGGATGTCGAGATAGTCGCGCAGGTTCAGAATGGGGTGCATGGGCATGGTGTCTCGATGGGATTAACCGGGTGGACGGACGGCGTTGTCCGGGCTGTGTGGCTGTCCGGCCGGCGAACGGGTGTCGGGCAGGTGACGGTCAGTGGCGGTGTTCTTCGTCCCCGAGAAAGAGCCGGTGGTACTCGTCCTCCGCCAGGTGGCGTCGCATGAGACCGGTCAGCCTGTCGACGAGGTCAAGGATCTCCTCGTCGCTCAGGCGCGGGATGAGGCGGTCGCACAACCGGCTGCTGCTGAAGAGACGGAGAAAGGCGGCCAGGGAGCGCTCGTCCGTGGCCCGGTCCAGGCCGAAACAGATCTCCATGGCACGGGGTTCGTTGTCGCCGGTCATGACCTAGCCCGCCATGATCTTCCACCAGACCTTGCGGCTGCGCGGTCCGTCGTATTCGCAGAAAAAGATCCGCTGCCAGGTGCCCAGCCGCAGCCTGCCCCGCTCGATGAACACGGTGACCGAACTGCCGGTCAGAAGCGTCATCAGGTGGGAGGGCGAATTGCCCTCCATGTGGCGGTAGGGATAGTCGTCTGGGACGATCCGGTCGAGGACGCCGAGCAGGTCATGCCGGACGGCCGGATCCGCGCCCTCGTTGATGGTCAGGCCGGCGGTGGTGTGCGGGTTGTAGAGGTGGCAGATCCCTTCCTCCACGCCGCTGGCACGCACCGCCTCCTGGACCTGGGCCGTGATGTCGACAAATTCGCGGTGTCCGGAAGTGGAGACACCGAAGCTGCCGCTGCTCATGCCGGAGCCTCAGCTCTGCAGCTGCCACTGGCCGTTGGCGTCGCGACAGGCCGTGGTGAAGGTCTTTTCCATCTTGCCGTCGATGAGGGCCTCGATTTCGGCCTTGCGGCAGACCCGGTTGGTGGACGGATCCCGGTAGGCCGGCATGGGGGTGACACGGTACTGGTTGCCTGTGTCGGGGTTGACCCAGGAGGATGTCTGGTTGGAGACACCGCGCTCGTAGACGTGGTTGAGCTCCTGGCGGTCATACTTGTCCATCTCGTTGCCGACGATGTAGCCGAGCATGGTGCCCACGGCCGCTCCGATCAGGGTCGCCTCGGTATTGTGGCCGATGATCTGCCCGACCAGGGCGCCGCCGGCCGCTCCGCCCAGGGCCCCTTTCTGGGCCTTGTTCATGTCGGCGCAGCCGGTCACCAGGAGCAGGGAGAGGGCGGCGCAAAGTGCAATGTATTTCATGGTACTACCTCCAGTGGTTCGGATATGGTGAAACAAGGAACTGCTGTCTGAAAAGATGGTAAGCAAATACCTTGCCGTTTTTTTTCTCCAGCAGGGAGCGATTTTCATCCTGCCCCGGGTGCGGGTCCTGGTTCGCCACCGCGGCCCGGTGTTCCTGCCGGTGCATTGCCGGTGGCTGCGGGCGGCGGAGGGCGACAAAATTGTCGAGGCTGGACCGGTTATGTCGAGTCCCGGCCGGTCAGGGAGTCCGGCAGTTCCCGGCCGGGCTCCACGCCCAGCTCGCGCAGGGCCCGCGCCCTGCTGACCAGGTTGCCCCGGCCGGTGACAAGGCGTTTTTTCGCCGTCTGCCACGACTTCCTGGTCTGGTCCAGCCGCAGGCCGATCTCCTCGAATGCCTCGGCAAAACCGACAAATTTATCATATAGATTTCCAGCCTGTTTGGCAATAGCCAAAGAGTTGCGGTTCTGCTCGTCCAGCCGCCACAGGTGATGGATGGTGCGGAGGATGGCCAGCAGCGAGGAGGGGCTGCAGAGGATCACCTTTTTGCGCATCGCCTCCTGCAGCATCTCCGGTCGCCGGCCGAGCGCGGCCTGGAAGGCGCCCTCCACCGGGATGAACAGGAGGACAAAGTCAAGGTTGCCCAGGTCGAGCAGATCCTGGTATCTTTTCGCCGACAGGCCGGCCACGTGTTTTTTCACCGACTCCACGTGACGGGCCAGGAGCTGCTCCTGCTGCTTGCGGTCCGTTGCCTGGTGTGCCCGGACATAGGCGGTCAGCGATACCTTGGCGTCGATGATGATCTCACGCCCGCCGGGCAGGTGGACAATGACATCGGGCTGCTGTCTTTCACCGTCGCCGTTCTGCATGGCGACCTGGGTGTCGAACTCGCTGCCCCGTCGCAGGCCCGAGTCCTCGAGCAGCTTCTCCAGCAGCATCTCGCCCCACTGGCCCTGTACCTTGCTGCTGCCGCGCAGGGCGTCGGTCAGGCGGATGGCGTCGGCCGATATCCGTTCGTTGAGCCGCTTGAGGTGCTCGATCTCCCTGATCATGGCCACCCGGTCGCGCGACTCCCGGTCATAGACGTCCTCCACCTTTTTCCGGAAGTCCCGGAGCTGCTCCCGCACCGGTTCGAGCAGGCCCCTGATCCCGGCCTCGTGCTCGGCGGCCAGCCGCTCTCCCTTTTCGCTCAGCACCTCCTGGGCCAGGAGGCGGAAATCCTGTTCAAGCTGGCGCCTGGACTGGCGGAAGAATTCCATCTGTTCCCGCGCCTGCTGTTTTGCCAGGGCCAGGGCCTCTTCCAGGCCGGCATTACGTCCGGCCAGGCGCCGGCACTGGTCTTCCAGGGACTGGCAGTGGTCGCGGAGACGGTTGTTTTCGTCCTCCAGGCGCCGCTGGTTCCTGGTCATCTGCTCCAGCCGCAGGGAGAGCAGGAGCCGGCGGCGCTGCAGCCGGCCGGCGAGCAGAAGCCCGGCGACCACCGCCACCGCCAGGGCCGTGATGGCGCCCAGGGCCAGGGATTCGGGCTGCAACCGGGCAATGAGCTGGCTCAGGGAATGCAATGGCTGCCTGCTTCAGGTGGATGCAAGGTCTCAGCGACGCAGCCGGCGCAGTTCCTCGAGCTCTTCGAGCAGGTCGAGAACCAGGGCGCAGCCCGGCAGGTTGATCCGCAGGTCCCGCTGCAGCCGAAGGGCGACCTGCACCCGCCGGATATCCGTGGCCGTGAAACGGTACTCCAGGGGCGACCGGCCCCGCATGGGCATGATAAGCCCCTCGTCGATCATGTCCAGGATCATCTCGGCATGGACGCCGCAGATCCGGCAGAGTTCAGCCAGGCTGCAGGAGGTGTCCTCGTCGAGCACGGTTCCGCACAAAAAGGTTATCTTCTCGGTCATCTCACACCCCCAGCTCTGCACGAGGGTTGATCGGCATCAGTTCTGCCATCTTCCTGTACAGTCTTTTCTGTTCATCGGTCTTGGGAACCGGCACCACGATGCGGAGGATGACGATCTGGTCGCCCTTTTTCGTCTTGCTGCACAATCCCTTGCCCTTGAGGCGGAGCTTGTTGCCTCCCTGGGAGCCGGGCGGGATCCTCATCTGCACGTTGCCGCCCAGGGTGGGCACGGTGACCGTGGCGCCCAGGGCCGCCTCCCAGGGCGTGACGGGCAGTTCCATGTAGATGTCGCGCTTCTCGGCCCGGAACACCGGGTCCTCGGCAAAGGCGATTTCCAGGTAGAGGTCGCCGGGCGGACCGCCGCCGATTCCGGGCATGCCCTGACCCTCGAGCCGGATCCGCTGGCCCTCGATGACGCCCTTGGGGATGGTCACGTGCAGGGTGTGCGGCCGGGTGACGACACGGCCCTGCTCGTCCACCTCGGCCCTGTTCAGGGTGATGGCCTGCCTGGTGCCGTGGTAGGCGTCGGCGAGGCGGATGACGATCTTGGCATGATGATCCTCGCCCTTCATGCGGAAGGTGGTCCTCCGGCCGCTGCTGCGTGAAAAGCCGGAGCGGCCGAAGAGGCTCTCGAAGAAGTCGCTGTAGCCCTCCGCGTCAGCGCCGGTATAGCCGGTGCCGGAAAACTCGAACCCGGCATCCCAGTTGGGCGGAGGCTCGAAGTCCTGGCCGTTCTGCCAGTTGCTGCCGAACTTGTCGTATGCGGCCCGTTTCTCCGGGTCCTTGAGCACCTCGTAGGCCTCGCCCAGTTCCTTGAATTTCTTGTCGGCATCCGCCTCCTTGCTGACGTCGGGATGATATTTCCTGGCCAGGCGGCGGTACGCCTGCTTGATCTCATCCTGGGTCGCATTGCGGCTGACGCCGAGAATCTGGTAATAGTCCTTGTATTCCATGGTAGCCGGTGTTGGTTTGAGTTCCTCGGAGTTCTCGCCATACTGTAAGTACAGCATGCTGAAAAGA
>DRKI01000103.1 GCA_011051875.1 Desulfobulbus sp.
CCATTTATTTTACAAAAGCCTGCACCACAAAGGCCCCATCGTCTAGCGGTCTAGGACGTCGGCCTCTCACGCCGAAAACAGGGGTTCGATTCCCCTTGGGGTCACCAGACTTAAAGCCTGTAATTTCAATCCGTTACGATTGCAATTACAGGCTTTTTTTTTCGTACTGCCCCTCCCCTGCTTCTCATTAATATTGAGGAATTATGGGGAAATCACGACGGGGAATGGTAAAATAATGGTAAATTCGATTACCACATTTCGGGCACGATGCCGGCAGGATACGGCCCAATAAGTTACCTTTCTTTACCCTCTTTTCTTCCTGCCTTTTCTCCCCCCTGTTTTTTTCTTGCCACCTGCGTTTGTGGGCATGCAGAGATCTGAGGAGAGTTCAGACTATGCCAAACCCACGGAAAAGCAAATGCCGGAACTGTCACCGCCTGTAGCTCGGACCGCTACGCGCGTTAGTGTATCATTCTTTCTGCAACTTCCGAGGAGGCAGAAAATCCGGCCGGTGCCGAAAAAAATTGCCAAATTCCTGAAACCAAATTATCTGATCTGGTATCGTGCGGTCGCAGAACCTGAAATATCACCCTTGCTGCCCGCGACCGGGAGATTGCCAACCTTGGGACAGGTGACCCGGTGGCACGTACACCCCGATTTTTCGTACACAGGAGACCTTGGAGACAGCGTATGCCTCAAGAAACCGGTCAACCGGATCTGGAAAACAAGATCGCGGAGCTGCAGGAGCTTCTCGACTATTATCGGAAATCCGAGGAGACCCTCCGCAAAAAATACCAGACATTGCGATCCTACCTTGACGCCGCCCAGGGCAATATCGTGGTCCTGGACAGGGAATTCAATATCACCGAGGTCAACAGGCCGCTTCTGCGGAGTTTCAACCTGGAAGACCGGGAAGCAGTAATCGGCCTCAAGTGCTACCAGGCCATGAAAGGTCTGGAGAAGCCCTGCGAACGGTGCGCAGTCCCCGAAGCATACCGGACAGGGGAAGCGGTCTGCCGCAGGTCCACGGACGCGGAAAAACGGTTCATCGGCGACAGGACCCTGGAGATCTGTGCCATACCGATCCGGGACGACAATGGCAACGTGATCAATGTCCTGGAATTTGCTAGGGACATCACTGATCAGTGCCGGCTGGAGGAGGAGATCCGCCGACGCAGGGAGACAGAGGAGGCCCTGCGCCGTTCCGAGCGGGACAAGACCAGTATCCTGCAGACCATATCGGAGCCGGTCCTGTACCTGGATACGGAAATGCGGATCATCTGGGCCAACCGGGCCGCCGCAGAGGCGGTTGCCGTTCCGGCCGAGGAACTGATCGGCCAGTACTGTTACCGGGTCTGGCTCCAGCGAAAAACACCATGCTCTCTCTGTGCCGCCCGTACGGCCCTGCGAACCGGGGAGACAGCCCGGGAAACGGTTCGGACACCGGACGGGCGCACTCTGCAAATCAGTGGGTATCCGGTCAAGGACCGGGACGGCAGGGTCCTTCGCATCGTCGAGATGGTGAAGGAAATCTCCAGGGAAGAGCAGGCCGAGAAGACCCTCCAGTCCCAGCTCAGGCTGGAACGGTTGGTTGCCTCCATCTCCTCCAGGCTGATCAACTCCCCGCCGGACCGGATCGACGAGGGGATCGACCTGGCCCTGCAGACCCTGGGCTCCTTTTTCGACGTGGATCGCAGCTATCTTTTCCTGCTGCGCGATCAGGGCTGCATAATGGACAACACCCACGAATGGTGTGCCGCGGGCATCGAGCCGCAGAAAGAATTGCTTCAGAACCTGCCACTTGACAAGTCACCCTGGTGGCGGGACATGCTTCATAACGCCGAGTACATCCACATCCCGCAGGTGGCCGACATGCCGCCCGAGGCCGAGTCTGAAAAAAAGATTCTCCTGGCGCAGCAGATCCGGTCACTGGTCACTGTTCCGGTCCGCTACGGTGGCTCACTGCTCGGCTTTCTCGGATTCGACTCGGTGCGCTGCGAACGGAGCTGGTCCGATGCGAACATCGCTCTTCTGCAGCTTGTGGGCGAACTCATTGCCAGTGCCGTGGAACGGCAACGGTCGGAGCGGGAAAGAAAAAGCCTGGAGGAGCAGCTCTTCCAGGCCCAGAAGATGGAGGCCATCGGTACGCTGGCGGGAGGAATTGCCCACGATTTCAACAACCTCCTCATGCTGATCCAGGGACATGCCTCGCTGATGATGCTCAGCCCGGGCCCGGACGCCGATCATCAGGACCGGATCGAGGGAATCCAGGACGCGGTCAGGCGGGGAGCCGAACTTACCAGCCAGCTCCTGGGTTTTGCCAGGGGCGGCAAGTATGAGGTCCTGCCCACGGACCTCAACACCATCGTTGAGAAAAGCGCCTGCATGCTTGCCCGGACGGGCCAAGGTATCCGGATCCACCGGCGCTACGATCCCCATCTCCCTGCCATTGAAGTGGACCGCGGCCAGATCGAACAGGTTCTGGTCAACATCCTCCTTAATGCCTGGCAGGCCATGCCCCTGGGCGGTGAACTCTACCTGGAAACACGCACCATGAAACTCGACCCGGACTCGGCCGAGCCCCTTGGCATCAAGGCGGGCAGGTTTGTCAGGACATCGGTGTCCGACACCGGGACAGGGATGAAGCCGGAGGTGCTCAAACGGATCTTCGAGCCCTTTTTCACCACCAGAAAATCGGATGGCGGCAGCGGTCTCGGCCTGGCATCAGCCTACGGGATCATCAGGAATCATGGCGGCGCCATCCATGTGGAGAGCCAGCCCGGCCGCGGCTCCACTTTTCATGTCTACATTCCCGCCTCGTCCGCCGCGCCTGAACCCCTGGAGGAGAAAACGCCCGCCAGTGGTATCGTGCAGGGAACCGGGACAATCCTGCTGGTTGACGACGAAGTGATGATCCTTGATGTCGGCGCAACGATCCTCAAGCTGGCCGGCTACAGGGTGCTGCAAGCCGAATCGGGCGGGGAGGCCATTGACCTCTACCGGAAACAGGGCGATTCCATCGATCTCGTGATCCTGGACCTGATCATGCCGGACCTGCACGGCGGCGCGGTTTTTGACCGGATCCGGGAGATGAATCCCCGTGCCAGGATCCTTCTTTCCAGCGGCTACAGCATCGAGGGCCATGCCGCCGCGATCCTGGAACGGGGAGCCGACGGCTTTATCCAGAAACCATACGGCACCACCGAGCTCTCGGCAATGGTCCACCAGATCCTGGACAGGAAATGAGCACCATGGTCCAGGGGGCCCGGCAATCCATGGACAGCCATGCACGGCAATTCCAATATACCCTGCGGTCTGACAACGCACCCTGCCCCGGACGACCGGACCTGGCGCCGGCAGGAAAGCGGTTTCCGACCCCTCTCCGGAGGTCTGCGGCATGATCCGCTCCCGGCTGCCGTTTGTCCGTATCATCCTGGTTCCCTACCTGCTCCTGCTGCTCCTGTTCGTCGCCGTCACCGGCGCCGGCTCGGCCTGGCTCTACTTCAAATCCCGCGAGGCCCAGTCGCAGCTTCTCATCCACGGCCTGGTCAGGACCGTCTCCCCGCTGCTGGAACGGCTGGCCGGATCCGATACCTCCGGCCTGCTCCAGGACAGGCAATCGTGGCTGCACCATGACCTGGAAAGGATCTTTCAGCGCATGCCGGACCTGGAAAACGTCAGTGTCCGCACCGGACAGGGAGGCTTCCGCAAGTTCCTCGGCCGGGACCGTACCCTGGTGACCGAAAACATGGCTGCCTGGAACGGGACGGTCCACGGGGACATGCGCTCTTCCACCGCCGCCCGGCGGCTCTATTCCGAAACCGCGCCCCTGCTGCGCATTGAATTCCTGGTCAGGGGGACGGGCCGGCAGCCGGTCCGCCTGGAGTTCGGCTTCAACCGCACCGCCCTGCGCGATGCGGTGAGCCGGGCCATGGCCACCCTGCTCCAGGCCATCACCTTCTTCGTCGCCATCTCATCGCTGGCCCTGGTGCTCGCATTCGGTCTCACCCTCTGGGCCGCGGTCCGGGTCAGGACCCTGGAGGCCCAAGTGCAGGAACTGTACCGCCACGCCTCGGCCGCCGAACTGATGGCCGGCCTGGTCCATGACCTGCGCAATCCCCTGGCCAGTTTCCGGGCCAACCTGGCCTCTCTGCGCATCACGCCGGAGGAAAAAGAAGAGATCCTCGCCGATATGGACAAGGACCTGGTGCGGTTGGACGCCAAGCTGTGCGCCATGCTCGACCTGACCCGGAAACGGGACGAGCCGGTGCAGGAGGTGGACGGCTGCCGTCTGCTGGAGGATGTGGCCAGGCTCGCCGGCCCCCGCCTTGCCGAACAGAACCTGCGCCTGCGCATCCTGTGCCGGCTCGACAACCCCATAGCGGTCATGGCCGACGCCATGCGCGACGTTCTCCTCAACCTGATCATCAACAGTGCGGAAAGCGGTCAGCAGGAAGGCGAGATAGTGGTGGAGGCATGGCAGGAGGAGAGCCGGGTATTCTTCACGGTCAGCGACCGGGGCTGCGGCCTGCCGGAAAACACCGATGTCTTTGCCCCGTTCGTAACCACCAAGGAGACTGGACACGGACTCGGCCTGGCCATCAACCGCCGCACCGTTGAAGCCCATGGCGGCACCATCCGGGCCGAAAACCGGGAGGGCGGCGGCGCCACCTTCACCATTCTCCTGCCCCAGCCTCCCGCCGGAGTATCCCAGTGAAAGGAAACAACCCGTTACCCGATCTTTCCGGCCTGCGCCTGCTCATCCTCGATGACGACCAGGCCATCCTGCGCAGCCTGGGCCGCGCCCTGCGCGGTCTCGGCGCCGAGGTGACCACTGCTGCCAGCCTGCGCGAGGCCAGGCTCAGGCTTGCGGATAATCCCGACGTGGTCCTGGCGGACCTCAAGCTGCGCGACGGTACCGGCCTGGACCTGCTGCCGCGCTACCAGGAACTGCATCCCGGCGGCACCTTCTACCTGATCACGGGGCACGGATCCGTGGACAATGCGGTCAAGGCCCTGCGCCACGGCGTGCTCGACTATCTGCAGAAGCCGGTGGATCCCATCGACCTGGCCCGCCGCCTGCAACGGGACGCCACACCGGCAGGCCGGTCGGTCCTGGAGACCCGGCTGTCCCGCTACCTGTTTTTCCGCGACCCGGTGATGACCGAGGCCCTGGCCGACGTGCCCAGGTTCGCCGCCCTGGACGAGCCGGTCCTTATCCAGGGTGAAACCGGAACCGGCAAGGAACTGGTGGCCATGGCGGTCCACCAGCTCAGTCCCAGGGCCGATGGCCCCTTCATTGCCGTCAACTGCGGCGCCATTCCCGAAACCATGCTGGAGAGTGAGCTGTTCGGACACGAACGCGGCGCCTTCACCGGCGCCGCCAGTCTGCACCGCGGCCGTTTCGAGCAGGCCTCCGGCGGCACCCTCTTCCTGGACGAGATCGGCGAGATGCCGCTCCAGTTCCAGGTCCGGCTGCTGCGGGTCCTGGAAGAGGGCACCATCCAGCGTATCGGCGGCGAGCGCCCCATCGGTGTGGATGTGCGCATCGTCGCCGCCACCCACCGCGACCTGCACGAGGAGGTGGAGGCCGGGCTCTTCCGCCGGGATCTCTTCTACCGCCTCGACGTGCTCCAGGTGCGGCTTCCGCCGCTCAGGAAACGACGGCAGGATATCGTCCCCCTGGCCTGCCACTTCCTGCTCCGCGCCCTGGAGGAAATGGGACGTGAGCAGCGCTGCGTCTTCTCGCCCGATGCCGGGGAACTGCTCCGGTCCTGTTCCTGGCAGGGCAATGTCAGGGAACTGCGCAACGCCATGACCCGGCTGGCGGTCCATGTGCCCGACGCAATGCAGGAGATCCCGGCTGAATTCCTGCAACGCTTTCTTCCCCGGGGCGGCGGGGGAAAACAGCTCCCGGAGAACGGGACATGGATCCCGGCCGGCGTGACCCTGGCCGAGGCGGAACAGATCCTCATCGACGCCGCCCTCCAGCGCACCGGCTTCAACCGCAGGGCCGCGGCCAGGCAACTGGGAATCGGCGAGAGAACCCTGCGCCGCAAACTCAACGAGCGTTAGTTTCCTGCCACCCGCCGGCGGCAAGGCGGCCATTCTGGCCGACCCGGCCGGATCCGAGGCGGCCATTCTGACCGCACCAGGCGTGCCCCCCACCAGCTCATTCCTGCATTTTTCCGTTTTTCCACACAGTTAGACACAGGCATCCTTCTTGCTTATCTCGCGGTCAGATGGAGCTTCTCACCGCAAATCAAACCAAGGAGGAATGCCATGAAGAGACTGACATCATTGCATAGGGCCCTGATCTGCCTGGTAACGGGTCTTGCCCTGCTGCTGGCCGGACCGGCCATGGCTGCGGAACAGAAAAAGGACGCCACAGCCGGCACGGCCAGGACGCCGGTTGAAAAAGAAGTCAGGAGCAGCGGCAACAAACAGGTCAGCAAAAAACGTGAGGCCATCATCAAGGAGGCGGTGGCGGCTCTTGAGCAGACCAGGAAGGCGCTGGACGCCATCGAGAAAAAGAAAAAACAGGAGGCCCTGGACGCCCTGGCCCTGGTCACGGGCAAGCTGGAGATCGTCCTGGCCCGGGAACCGGCCCTGGCCAATGCCCCCATCGATGTACGGGTGGAACAGTATGACCTCTATGCCACGGTGGATGCGATCAAAAAAGCAGTCAAACAGGTCAAAGACCTGCTCGGGGATGGTGAAGTGCAGCAGGCCCGGATGCTCCTGTCCGGGTTGGCCTCGGAGATCGACATCGTGGTCACCTCCCTGCCCCTTGCCAGCTATGCCCACGGCATCAAGGCGGTGGCCAAATTGGTGGACGATGAAAAATTCCAGGAGGCATCGGACGCCCTCCATGAACTGCTCTCCACCCTGGTCGTCACCAGAAACATCATCCCCCTGCCCATCCTGCGGGCCGAGGAGCTGCTGAAAAAGGCGGACAAGCTGGCCGAGACCGGTGGCCGGACCGACAAGCAGAACAAGGAGCTGGCATCCCTGCTGGACGGCGCCCGGGACCAGATCCGGATGGCCGAGGCCCTGGGCTATGGCGACAAAAAGGAATACAAGAAATTCTATCGCCAAATCAAGGAAATCAAGAAGAAGACCAGCGGCGGCGGGTTCGGCAAGGGCTTCATCGACGAACTGAAGAAATCCCTGCATGACTTCAAGGAGAAGATCTTCAACCGCACCGGCAAAAAGAAATAGGCGCAGACCCCGGAGGCTGCCGGAATCGTTCTCCGTCGGGAACCGTTTACGATCTGGAGATTATGCCAGGATGATGGCACCCCGGTGGACGGCCACGTCCGTCGTGCCCCGGCCGGCGGACCCGGACCCGGCAGCCGCTCTGCCCCGTTCCGCCCAAGACAACGAGGAGAGATCCGTATGAGCGAACAGAAGACAAGAGACGACAACACCGAAATCAGGGCCAACGTCATGGTGGTGGACCTGGAAGAGCTGCCCCGCAGGTGGGGCTGGCTGCTGGCCCTGGGCATCCTGATGCTGGTGGCCGGCTGCATCGGCCTCTACATGACCGTTGCCGTCACCCTGGTCACGGTCCTTTTCTACGGCGGCCTGATCATGGCCGGCGGCATCCTGACCCTGCTCCAGTCCCTCCGGGTCAGGGAGGAAAAGTGGCACGGCCGGCTGGGCCATGTCCTGCTGGCCCTGCTCTACCTGCTGACCGGCACCTTGATCCTGGTCAACCCGGTGGCGGCATCCGCCGCCCTCACCCTGCTGCTGGCCGCGCTCTTCATGGCCATGGGTGTGCTGCGGATGACCTATGGCTTCCGCTGCCGGAAAAAGGGCTGGAAATGGATCAGCCCGGTGGTCGTCGGCCTGATCGATATCATCTTCGCCCTGGTCATCGCCTTCAGCTGGCCGGTTTCCGGTCTCTGGGTCATCGGCCTCTTTGTCAGCATCGAGATGCTGATGAACGGCTGGATCCTGACCTTCACCGCCATTGCCGCCCGCAGGCTGGCCAGGCAGTCGGGATCTGCCTGAACCGGCGTCCGGTCGGGGGAGGCCGGCAGACGGCCGGAGATACTGCCGGATGAGGGTCCGGAGTTTGATCTTTAAAAACCTATGGAGGTTGGCTATGGTAATGGGCACGAAACATTTGCAGAAACTGTTCTGCAAGGCATCGGGACTGGAAATCGACAGGAGCGACATCAAGCGGCTCGGCGATTTCATAGGCACCCGCCTGCGCGACCTGCTGGTCCTGGGACAGGTGAGCGCCAGTGTCAATGGCCGCGACATCATCGATTACCATGATGTTCCCATCACGGCCGGGCTCCAGCTTTCCATCCGGGAATTCAGGGAACTGGACGAGGAACTGTCCCTGTCGGCGATCCTGGAACAGCTGGCGGCCCTGCCACCGCTGCGCATGGGGGTCTCCGACATGCTGGAGCAGAAACTGCCCGAGCTGGCCGGTGGAATCACAGTGAGCCTGGCCAAGGTCTTCAAGGTCATCAACCCGGAGATGAAGAATCCCGGCACGCGCGAGTGGGAACAGGTGGAGGAGATCTACCGCATCCTGCTCTAGGAGGGGCTGTCGCGTTATGCCGGGAAATGGGGGGAAAGTATTACGTGACGGCAAACAGCGGCAGCAGGAAGATCGACAACCGGCCCCAGGTGGCCATCGGCTTTCTGATCGACGCAGAGGAGAGCAGGGAGATCCGGCGCCACCTGCAACGGCTGCAGGATACCATCTGCCGGGACCTGGAACAGGACTTTCCGGAATTCACCTGGTCTTTTCGCCTGATCCAGCGGAGGGATTTCCCCCGGGACCGGCCCCTGGATCCCCTGGTCCTGCTCGAGTTCGGATCCGAACTCAAGATCGAGTACCGGCTGGACTTTCTCCTGGTCCTGACCTCCATGCCCCTCATGGCGCGGTTCGACCAGACGGTGAACGGCGTGCCCTCCAACATGCTGGAGACCGGGGTGGTCTCCCTGGCCAGGCCGCTGGAAAACCTGGATCCCGAGCGGGTGGACAGGGCCATTCTGGCCCTCTGCCGCCATCTGCTGGGCCACCTGTGGGGGCTGGACCACGACGAACATTCGGTCATGCGACCGCGGGAGTCCTGGACCGGTGACGGTCCACTGGACTGGAGCCCGGAAGAAAAGGAACAGGTACGCACCTACCTGAAGGATATCGCGGATCCGCGGCTGGAGGAGACCGGCCAGGCCGCCTCCACTGCCTGGCGTTTCTACGGCCAGCTCCTGCGGCGGGAGGGGCTGTCCCTGGCCAGGGACATCCTCCTGTTCCGCTCCTGGCGGATGGTCCTTCACCTGGGTCGGTTCACCGCCGCCACAGCGGTCTCGATCATCTTTCTCTTTCTCAGCGCCGAGGCATGGGAGCTTGGCGCGGCCATCCGCTCCTCGTGGCTCGACCTCATCCTGGCCGCGGTCCTGCTCATGGCCACCCTGTCCATCTATTTCGGCCAGAACCTCCAGGAGGTGGGCCGCGCCGACCGGATGGCGGAACAGGCTGCCCGGTCCCGGATCGTTCTTTTCGGCACCCTGTTCGTGGGCATGGCCTCCTTCTGGATCAACCTGTTTCTCATCTCCCTGGGAATCATCTTCGTACTGCCCGAAAACGTCTTGGCGGGCTGGGCCGGACTGGGCGGCCAGCCCCTGCCCATGGTCCATTTCTCCAAGCTGATGGCGACGTTCGGCATTCTGGCCTCCTCCCTGGGCGGCAACCTGGAGGAGGAACATAACCTCAAGGCGGTCCTCATCTATACCGAAGAGACATAGACCCAGATGTACACGTTCACCGCAAGCGGTCACAGGCCACTCCAGCCGCACGCACCCGAACCTCGCAATATCCGGGGGATATTACTGTGAAGTTCGATCACGCCCCGCTGTGGCACCCTGCTGCCGCTTACAAGTCCCATACTGGTTCGGGGTACCAGGAGATCCCGTGACCGGCAACGCTCAATCCAGGGTAGAGAGCATGCGCAGGTATGTCTTTGCACTACTGAACCGGGGCCCTGCGGCTTCCGGCTGCGGCCAGGCATGCCGGATCTTCATGGTCGCCATCATCTTCACCAGTGCCATGGCCCTGGTCCTGACCACCGAGCCCGGGATCATGCGCCGCTACGGGCCGGTGCTCTTCGCCATCGAGACCGCGGCCAGCCTGATCTTCATGGCCGAATATCTTCTGCGGCTGTGGAGCTGCCCGGAACGGCCTGCTGCGGCTTCCGCCTGGCGCTGCCGGATCCGTTACCTGCGCTCATTCATGGGCCTGGTGGACCTGCTCTCCTTTCTACCGTTTCTGCTCGTCCTGTCCGGGTTCGCCGAATCACCGGGCCTGATGCTGCTCCAGCTCACGCGCCTGTTCAAGCTGACCCGCTACTCGCCCGCATTCGTCCTGCTGGCCGATGTCCTGCGCGATGAGATGGAATCCCTGCTGGTTTCGGTGATGCTGATGTTTGTCATCTTCATCTTTGCCTCGGTGGGAATCTACATATTTGAGCATGACATGCAGCCCCGGGCCTTCGGTTCCATTCCCATGGCCATGTGGTGGGCCATTGTCACGCTGACCACGGTGGGCTACGGCGATGTAACCCCGATCACGGTGCAGGGCAGGATCTTCGCCACCCTGATCACGGTGGTGGGGGTGGGCCTGGTATCGCTTCCTGCCGGTATCATCGCCTCGGGGTTTACCGAGCAGCTCCGGATGCGGCGGGAACGGTTCCAGTCCGAGGTGGAGCAACTGATCCGGGAAGACGGTGTCTTGAGCCGCGAGGACATCAGCCACCTCGAACAGGACCGCCAGGAGCTGGGCATCAACCGGGACAAGGCCGACCTGATCATCAGCCAGGTACAGCGGGAACAGCGGCTGACGCGGCAACGGCGCAAAGAAACAGGGAACGATCCGGAAAACAGCAGGAGAGAGGACCATGCAGGAGACAGGTAAGACCAAACAACTCACCAGGATTTACGATGGCTACGAACAGCTCATCTCGCTGGGCCTCACCGGCCTGATCGCGCTCATCATCCTGATCGCCTTCATCCGCCTCGCCGCCGAGGTCTACATACTCGTCATCTCCGGCATGCTCGATCCGCTGGACCACAAGGTCTTCAAGAAGATCTTCGGCATGATCATGACCCTGCTCATCGCCATGGAGTTCAAGCACTCCATCATCAAGGTGCTGGAGCGCAGGAACCACATCGTCCAGGTGCGGACCGTCCTGCTCATCGCCCTGCTTGCCCTGGCCCGCAAATTCATCATCATGGATGTCAAGACCATCGGCGCCGGCAACCTGGCCGCCCTTGCTCTCTGCATCCTGGCCCTGGGCCTGGTCTTCCGCCTGATCCATATCCAAAAGCCGGCGGACACCACCGGGTAAGGGCAGGCTCGGCCGTGCGGCGACGGGTTGGCTGTGCCAGCATACCCTGCGCAGGCGACCAGGCCGTTACCGGAACCGCGGCAGACGCCGGTGCCTGATCTCCCTCCATGCAACCATCACCTGCCCGTCCGGGCCAGGGCCTGCTCCAGGTCGCCGATGATATCGTCGATATGCTCGATCCCGATGGAGAGCCTGATCATGGACCCGGACAGCCCGGCTTCGGCAAGCTGCTCGCCGCTGAGCTGGGAATGGGTGGTGGAAGCGGGATGGATGGCCAGGGACTTGGCATCGCCCACGTTGGCCAGGTGGGAAAAGAGCGCAAGCGACTCGATGAACTTCTGCCCTGCTTCCCGGCCGCCCCGAATGCCAAAGGCCACCATGCCGCCGAACCCGTTTTTCAGGTACCGCCTGGCCGGCGAATCCTCGGCAGCCAGCCCGGGGTAAGAGACCCACTCCACCCGCTCATGGTCTGCCAGGTACCTGGCCACGGCCATGGCATTGGCGCAGTGGCGCTCCATGCGCAGGGCCAGGGTCTCCAGCCCTTGGAGGAAGAACCAGCAGTTGTCCGGCGAGATGCAGGCGCCGAGGTTGCGCAGGGGCACCAGCCGCATGCGCAGGGCAAAGGCAACCGGGTTGAGATCGCCCAGGTCGTGGGCGTAGCGCAGGCCGTGATAGCTGGGATCGGGCTCGTTGTAGAGGCTGAACTTCGGATCGGTCCAGTCGAAGCGGCCCGAATCGACGACAATGCCGCCCAGGGCGACGCCATGGCCGCCCATCCACTTGGTCAGGGAATGAACCACGATATCGGCGCCATGTTCCAGGGGCCGGAACAGGCAGGGCGGGGTGAAGGTGGAATCCACGACCAGTGGCAGGTGGTGTTTGCGGGCAATGGCGGCCACCGCCTCGATATCGGTCATCTCCAGGCCGGGATTGCCGATGGTCTCGCAGTAGAGCACCCTGGTCCGCTCCGTGATCGCCTGTTCGAAGTTGGCCGGATCACGGGGATCCACCAGGTTGACCCGGATGCCCAGTTTCGGCAGGATGGTGTCGAACTGGGTGTAGGTGCCGCCATAGAGGTTGTTGGCTGCCACCACCTCGTCGCCATGGTCACAGATATTGATCACGGTGTAGAAGATGGCCGAGGTGCCCGAGGCAAGGGCCAGGGATGCGGCGCCGCCCTCCAGGGCCGCCACCCGCTGTTCAAGCACGTCCTGGGTCGGGTTCATCAGCCGGGTATAGATATTGCCGAGTTCCCTGAGGCTGAACAGGTTGGCGGCATGCTCCGCATCCCGGAACAGGTAGGAGGTGGTCCGGTAGATGGGAACGCCGCGGGACAGGGTCTCCCGGTCCACGGTCTGGCCCGCGTGCAGGGCCAGGGTCTCGAAACGGTGTGCAGACATATTCTTTTTTCTCCTTCTGACGGTCAATGGTCTTTCATCACGGGTACATGGAACCTTGCGGCCGCCTCTCCCCGGTTCACAGGGGTGTTCCGGCGGACCCGGGCCGGCTGCCGGTCCCGCTGCCGCAGATCACCACATCGTAGCACACACTAGATAAATGGAAACCACGGGAACCGCAACTGAAAACAACGCCTCCAAGGCATATTGACCGGGTCCCACGGCCTGCGGCCACTGCTTCCCTGCCCTGGATACCGGGTCGTTCCGGCCGGGTCAAACATTACACACCTGTAATGTTCCTGCAAGATTCCTGAAAGGTTCCTGTCCTATAATGTCGGCAACCCGGTGGACAGGCACTGTCCCCGTCCGTCCGCGGGCGGATAGGTGCCGGCCACCGCCTGAAAGCACCCCAGCAAGAGGAGACAACATGATCAGCAGAGAACGTGACATCACCATCCCGCCCCCTGCGCCGGCGGCGGCGACGGAGCCGGGTGGCACGACCACCGGCCCGGAATCCGTCCGGGCCGTCAACGAGGCGGTACAGCGGGCGTCTGCCTGGGTACCGCTGCTGAAGAACGAGATCGGCCGGGTCATCATCGGCCAGCAGTACCTGGTGGACCGCCTCCTGGTCGGCCTGCTCTGCGGCGGCCACATCCTGCTCGAGGGACTGCCCGGCCTGGCGAAGACCATGGCGGTCAAGACCCTGGCCGCGGCCATCGCCACCGATTTCCGGCGCATCCAGTTCACCCCGGACATGCTGCCTGCCGATATCATCGGCACCGAGATCTACAATCCCCGCGACACCAGCTTCGAGGTCAAGCAGGGGCCGATCTTCGCCTCCATGATCCTGGCCGACGAGATCAACCGCGCCCCCTCCAAGGTCCAGTCCGCCCTGCTGGAGGCCATGCAGGAGAAGCAGGTCACCATCGGCGAGGCCAGCTTCGCCCTGCCCGAGCTTTTCCTGGTGCTCGCCACCCAGAACCCCATAGAGCAGGAGGGGACCTATCCCCTGCCCGAGGCCCAGGTGGACCGGTTCATGCTCAAGGTAGTGGTGGACTATCCCACCATGGAGGAGGAACGGATGATCCTGGACAGCGTGGACCATGTTGACGCCTTTCCGGATGTGCGGCCTGTCCTGTCACCCGCCGACATCCTGTCGGCCCGCCGGGTGGCCACGACCATCTACATCGACGACCGGATCAGGGACTATATCGTCTCCCTGGTCTATGCCACCCGCGAACCGGGCCGTTTCAACCTGGACCTGGACGACTATATCGAGACCGGTGCCTCGCCCCGGGCCACCATCAATATGAAGATGGCGGCACGGGCCATGGCCTTTCTGTCCGGCCGGGGCTACGTCATCCCCGATGACATCAAGTCGTGCGCCCTGGATATCATGCGTCACCGGATCAGGATCAGTTACGAGGCCGAGGCCGAGGGCGTGAACAGCGAGGACATCGTCCGCAAGATCCTGGACACGGTACCAGTGCCATGAGCCGAGTGACGACCCGGGCCGACGGGAACCGGATGGAAGAGAAGGTCACCCGGGAGATCCTCAGCAAGGTGCGCCAGGTCGAGGTTCGGACGCGGCGGCTGGTGGACGACAGTCTTGCCGGCAGGTACCATTCGGTCTTCAAGGGCCGGGGCATGAACTTTGACGAGGTACGCGAGTATGTACCCGGCGACGGGATCCGCACCATCGACTGGAACGTGACCGCCCGGACCGGGACGCCCCATGTCAAGAAATTCACCGAGGAGCGTGAACTGACCATCCTGCTGGCCATCGACATCAGCGGGTCCGGCCGGTTCGGGTCCGGTCGCTGCTCCAAGCGGGAGATGATCGCCGAGCTGGGATCGGTGCTCGCCTTCTCTGCGGTGCGCAACGACGACAAGGTCGGCCTGGTCCTGTTCACCGACTTTGTCGAATTGTATATCCCTCCCGGCAAGGGACATTCCCACATCCTGCGGGTGATCCGCGAGATCCTCTTTTTCCAGCCCCGCAGGCTGGGAACGGATATCAGCGGCTCACTGGACTTCATCAATCGGGTGGCAAAAAGAAAATGCGTGGTCTTCCTCATCTCCGACTTCCGGCTGCCGGGTGATTTCAGCACCGCCCTGGAGGCGATACGCCCCAAGTTGCGTATCACCGGCCGGCGGCATGACCTGATCGCGGTCTCGGTCACCGATCCCCGTGAGCGCCGGCTGCCCGACGTGGGCCGGATCACCCTGGAAGATGCGGAAACCGGTGAACAGGTGGCGGTCAACACCTCGGACCCGGCCATCCGGAACGCCTATGCGGAACGGACCAGGGAACAGGAACACCAGTTGCGACACACGGTGCGCGGCGCGGGTATCGACCTGCTGGAACTCTCCACCGATCAGCCCTATGTCCCGCCCCTGCTGAATTTCTTCGGGAACCGCCGAAGGAGGACGAGAGGATGAGACTGCTGCGCTCTCTCCGTGGCGCCGGCCCGGCGGCCGTTCTCTTCCTGCTGCTGGCGGCTGCCCCGGCTCCGGCGGCCAAGACAGCCGGAACCGGTGGTCACGCCCCGGCACCGGCCCCTGGCACGGACAGGGCCGCGGTCCAGGACATACGGGACATCAAGGGGCCCCTGGAGTCCGGTTCGGATCTCCCGGTCCTGGCCGTTTGTACCGGGCTGATCCTGGCCGGCGGGGGCATGCTCTTCTTTATTCTCCGCCGGCGCCGACGCACCGCTTCCGCAGCAGCGCCATCCGCGGGCCGGCAGGCCCTGGCCCGGCTCGCGCAGATACAAACGCTCATGGCGGATGACCGGCCCGACGAGTTCGCCGCCGGCCTGGCCGATATCCTGCGCTTCTACCTCGAGAGCCGCTTCCATCTCCCGGCCAGGAACAGGACCAGCAGTGAGTTTGTCCGGTCCCTGGCTGACGGGCCGGGGGCGCCGCCCCTGTTGCAGGACCACCTTGACCGGCTCCGGCAGTGGCTCCACCTCTGCGACATGGCCAAGTTCGCCCGCTCCCCTTTGAGCCGCCAACAGATGGAAGCCATGCTGGATGCGGTGCAGGACTTCGTCGTTGCAACGGATGTTGAGCCGCCGGCCGCCGACACGACGGCAACCGGAAAACCGCCCGAAAACGACCGCAGCGAGGGGCAGTCATGATCCTTCGCTTCGCCCACCCGGACCTGCTCTGGCTGCTGGCCCTGCTGCCCCTGCTCACCCTGCTCCGTGGCAGGAGCGGCCCGGCACCGGCCCTGCTCTTTTCCACCACCTCCGTGGTCCGGACCATTGCCGGCGCGCGCAGGGTCAGGCCGGGCAGGCTGTCCGGCCTGCTCCGCCTGGCCACCCTGGCCCTGCTGATCCTGGCCCTGGCCGGGCCGCAGCTCGGCAACACGACCAGCGAGGTCAAGGCATCCGGTATCGACATCCTCCTGGCCGTGGACGTGTCCGGCTCCATGGAGGCGCTGGACTTCACCCTGGACGGTGAACCGGCCAGCAGGCTGGACGTGGTCAAGTCGGTGGTCGCCCGTTTCATCGAACAACGGCCCAACGACCGCATCGGCCTGCTGGCTTTTGCCGGCCGGCCCTACATGGTCTGCCCCCTCACCCTGGATCACGACTGGCTGCGGCAGCGGCTCGATTCTTTGCAGACCGGCATGATCGAGGACGGCACCGCCATCGGCTCGGCCATTGCCGCCGGGGCCAACCGGCTGCACAAGAGCAGGGCGAAATCACGCGTCATGATCCTGCTCACCGACGGCATGAACAATGGAGGCAAAATCGCCCCGGTAACCGCGGCCGAGACCGCGGAGACCCTGGGAATCAGGATCTACACCATCGGCGCCGGCACCCGCGGCGAAGCCCCCATGCCGGTCACGGACCGGTTCGGTCGCAGACGCCTGGTCCGCATGCAGGTGGATATCGACGAGAAGACCCTGTCGCGGGTGGCCGAAATGACCGGGGCCCGCTACTTCAGGGCCACCGACACCAGGTCCCTTGAAAAGATCTATAGCGAGATCAACAAAATGGAGACCACAACCAGGACCCGCCAACATTTCAGCAACTACCGGGAACTGTTCGCCTGGCCGCTGCTGGCGGCCCTGCTCCTGCTCGGCCTGGAGCTGGCTGTCTCCCGCCGGCGGTTGCCCTGAGCGTTCCCCAGGCAGAAAACAATGCTCATGCATCTCCACTTTGCCCAGCCCCTCTGGTTCTTTGTTGGCCTGGCCGCCTGCGTGGCCACCCTCCTCTTTCTCCGCGCCTCCGCCCGCAGGCGGCAACAGGCCCTGCAGCGCTTTGCCGCGCCCCATCTCCTGCCCCGGCTGACCGCCAATGTCTCTGGCCTGCGCCGGCGGCTCAAGGACACCCTGGTCGTCCTGGCCGTGGCCTGTGTCTTCATCGCCCTGGCCCGCCCCCAGTATGGCACCAGGTGGGTGGAGGTGTGGCGCAAGGGCATCGATATCCTGATCGCGGTCGATACCTCCCGTTCCATGCTTGCCAGGGATATCCGGCCCAACCGACTGGAACGGGCCAAGCTCGCCATCCGCGACTTTGTCGGCCGTCTCCGGGGCGACCGGGTCGGCCTGCTGCCCTTTGCCGGCTCGGCCTTTCTCATGTGCCCCCTGACCACGGATTACGAGGCCTTCAACAGCTCTCTTGACAGCCTGGACACCAGTATCATTCCCCGCGGCGGCACCAATATCGCCCAGGCCATCCGCAAGGCGGAGGAGGTGCTTGCCAACGAGGCCAACCACAAGATCCTGGTCCTGGTCACAGACGGTGAGAACCTGCAGGGTGATGCCCTGGCCGCGGCCAGGGAGGCAAAAAAGAAAAAGATGACCATCTACGCGGTGGGCGTGGGGACCCCGGCCGGGGAGCTGATCCCCCTGCCGGACGGCCAGGATGGGTTCCTTCAGGACAGCTCGGGAAAATTCGTCACCTCCCGGCTCGACGAAAAGATGCTGACCAGGATCGCCGGGACCACCGGCGGCCTCTACGTGCCCATGGGCTCCATGGGCCAGGGATTCGATACCATCTACCAGCGCAAGCTGGGCTTGGTGCCCAAGGAAGAACATGGCCGGCGGATGCACCGGGTGCCGGTGGAACGGTTCGGCTGGCCGGTCGCCCTGGCCCTGCTCCTGCTGACAGCCGAGTTCCTGATCCCGGCCGGGAAACCGTCCTGGCGGCTGCGGCTGCCCCTGGTCCGGACCGCGGGCCGGCCCTCACGCAGAGATGCCGCGGCAACACTCCTGCTGGCCCTGCTCCTCCTTTCGCGGCAACCGGCCGCAGCACGGAGTTCCCGGGGAGAGGAGGCATACCGGTCCGGCCACTACGACAGGGCGGCCGCTTTCTACGACCGGCGCCTGGAAAGGAGCAAGGACCCGGTCCTGCTCTTCAACCGGGGTGACGTGGCCTACAGGGAAAAAAAGTACCGCGAGGCTGTCACCTTTTTCAACCAGGCCCTGGCCAGCCGGGACCTGGACCTGCAGGCCAGGGCCTATTACAATCGCGGCAACGCCCAGTACCGGCTCGGCGAGACAGCTCTCAGAACCGATCCCCGGCAGGCCATGGAGCTGTGGCAGGAGGCGATCGACTCCTATACCGCCAGCCTGAAGCTCAGGGCGGATGACGACGATGCCCGCCACAACCGGAACCTGGTGGAGAAGCGCCTTGCCGAGCTGCGAAAAAAACAGAAGCGGAAAGAACAGAACAAGGAAGAGCAGGGGAAAAAGAAAGAGAACAGAAAAAACAGCGGCCGGCAACAGGACAAGGGCCGGGAGAACAACAGCGGCAACAGCGGACAGAACAAGAAGAAAGAAGACAGCGGTGAACAGACACCGGCACAGGGCCGGAAACAGCAGCAACAGCAAAGCCGGCAGGCCGGACAGCAGCGACGGGCAGCCGATGACGACAGGCAGAAAAAAGGTACCGGCTCCATCAAGCCACACCATTCCGGCAACAGCAGGGCCGGGCAGCAGGCCCGGGCAGGGGCGATGCAGCAGCGCAGCATGGACAGGAAACGGCGGGCAGAAGGCAAGATGACCCGCGAAGAGGCGATCAATCTCCTCAACGCCCTCAAGGGTGAGGAGGGAACACTGAACTTTGTTCCCCGTTCCGGCACAGGACAGGACAGCGAACCGGGGAGGGACTGGTGATGACTGGTCAGAATCAGGGACATCGGAAACTCATGGGCATCATCGGCCTGGCGGCGGCCATCCTCGCCGTGTCGGGCCTGGTCATGGCCGCGGCGGCAGGGCCGGTGAGAGCGACACTTGCCGCAAAACGGTTTTCCGTGGACCAGGGCACCATGCTCACGGTCACAGTCGCCGCCGATACGGCCTCCCGGCCGGAACTGCCGCAGGTGGAGGGGCTCAGGTTCCTGTACCGGGGACAGAGCAGCCGCATGCAGTGGATCAACGGCCGGTCCTCGTCATCGCTGAGCTTTCTCTACCAGGTCACAGCGGAGAAACCGGGCTCCTACCTCATCGGCCCGATCAGGGTCCGGGTGAACGGCCAGGTCCGCGAGAGCGAGCCGATCCGCCTGACCGTTCTGCCCGCCTCCCAGGGAGCGGCCGGGGCCACGCCCGGCCCAGGCGGCTCCACGGCCCCGGCCACCGGCTCCACCCGGCTCCGCTCCGGCGAGGCCGACCGGATCGGTTTCATGCGGATCATCCCGGAGAAGAGCACCAGCTATTCCGGCGAGCTGGTACCGTTTACCATCAAGGCCTACTTCCGGCAGGGACTCAGTGTCACCCTGAAGGCGCAGCCCAGGGTTATCGGCGACGCCTTTGTTCTCCAGCTCGACGGCGAGCGGCCGGAGCAGGACCGGGAGGTGGTCAACTCCATCCCCTACACGGTCCTGACCTGGCATGGCACCCTGTCCGGCATCAAGGCCGGCACCTTCCCGCTGGAGGTGGAGATCGACACCTCGCTGCTGGTGCGCAGCCGGCGACAGCACCCGTCATCGCTGTTCGGGGTACCCTTTTTCGATGACCCGTTTTTTGACGATTTTTTCGGCACCCTGACCCGGAAAGAGATCAAGCTGGTCAGTCCCCGCCGTTCGCTCACCATCCGCGATCTGCCGGCCAGGGGACGGCCCGCGGATTTTCGCGGCGCCATCGGCGCCTTCTCCCTGGCGGTCTCCGCCGCTCCGGCCAGGACAAGGGTCGGGGACCCGGTAACCCTGAAGATGCAGATCAGCGGCACCGGCAACTTCGGCATGGTCCAGGCCCCGGTATTCTCCGGCGGCCCCGAATGGAAGACCTATCCGCCGTCAGAGAAGTTCACCGACCTGGGCAGGGGAAAGGGAAAAAAGGAATTCACCATGGCCATTGTGCCCGCAACAGCGGCGGTCAAGGAGATCCCGGGGGTCAGCTTTTCCTACTTTGACCCCGATACGGGCCGGTACACGACCCTGAAGAGTGATCCCATTGCCGTGCAGGTGGAAGGAGACGCCACAGTGCCGCAGCCGAAAACGAGCGTGCAGACCGCTCCGCCCTCCGGCCCTGAAAAAAGCACGCCGGCCGCCGTGTCGGGACTGGCCCCGATCCATACCCGCCTGGGCACCCTGCAGCCGGCCATCATCCCCCTGTACCGGAAGCCCTGGTTCCAGGCCATGTGCGGACTGGCGCTGCTCCTGCTGCTGACCGCCCTGGCCCTCGCCGGCCGCCGCCGCCATCTTCGCCGCAATCCGCAGATCCTGCTCCGGCGGCAGGCACAGAAACACCTTTCCCGGCACCTGAAGGCCATGGAAGAGACGGTAAAACAGGGCAACGGCGCCCGCTTCCTGGTAGCCGCCCGCCTGGCCATCCAGGACCAGGCCGGTCTGGCCTGGCACAGGGCGCCGCGCTCCATCACCTCGGCCGACCTGCGCCGGCGCCTGCCGGCCGATTCCACCATGGTCAGGGTCTGTACCATGGCGGAGCACGCCGGATACGGCGGCGCCGTGCCGGACGGAAAGGAACTGCGTGACCTGCTGAACAACCTCAGGAACGAACTGGAAGAACTCGCATGAAGAGAACACGTCTTCTCCTGATCATACTGGCGCTCCTGCCGCTCTGCCCGGCAGCAATCACGGCGACCCGGGCAGGTGAGGAGGCAGGTGCGCAGGAGCTGTTTGCCAGGGCCAATGCCTCCTACAGCCGGGGAGACTTTGACGGGGCCATCCGGGACTACCGGCGGATCGTGCACCGGTATGGTGTCTCGGCGGCACTGCTCTACAACCTGGGCAACGCCCTGGCTGTCTCCGGCGATACGGGCAGGGCCGTGCTCAACTATGAACGTGCCCTGCGCCTTGCGCCCGGTGACCAGGACATCCGCAGCAACCTGTATCATGTCCGCCGGAACGACGGCCTCTACCTGGAGGATCAGCCCCTTTACCGGCGGGCGGCCGGCCTGCTCCAGGCGGACCAGTGGGCATTGACCTGCGGCATCTGCCTGGTCCTCCTCGCCATCAGCATGTTGCTGCCCCTGCTCCCGGGCAGGATCCCGCGCCCGGTGATCCGCGGCATCGCCCTTGTCTGCCTGGCCGGCCTGACCATCTCCCTGGCCGCGGCCCTCTACACCTACCGCGACTGGAACGACGGGGTGGTGATTACTGACAGGGCCAGGCTCCTCATCTCGCCCTTTACCGGGGCCGCCTCGAGCGGTTCCATCCGGGCCGGCCGGCTGGTCCGTCCCGGCAGGACCTTTGGCGGCTTCGTCCTGGTCACCGACGAAACCGGCCGCAGCGGCTGGCTCCATGCTTCGGACATCGCCCTGATCACCCGGCCGGCCAGGTGAGACCGACCTGTCGACAAGAGCGGCCAGGTATGCTATCGTACCCGTTCATCGATCGCAACCCGCTGGACGTTGTTCATGAGTGTCCGCAGAGCGGGGCGATACGTCCCAACCATCCACCAGTGCTGAAAGGTCGCGATCCATGTTTCCCCTGCACGATGAAAACCCCACCATCAGGCCACCGGTTGCCACGGTCGGCATCATCGTCCTCTGCGTTGCCTCGTGGCTCTTCCTGCAGGGACTGGGCAGTCCGCAGGCCCTGGCACGCTCTCTCTGCTTCTTCGGCCTGATTCCGGGCAAGATCCTGGGCCTGGCCCCGCCAGGTACCGAGGTCCGGGTGGGGCAGGGCCTCTACTGCGTCATTCACGGCCAGGGAGGTTTCTATACCATCCTGACCCACATGTTCATGCACGGCGGCTGGTTCCACCTGATCGGCAACATGTGGTTTCTCTGGGTCTTTGGTGACAACGTGGAAGATGCCATGGGGCCGTTGCGCTTCCTGGCCTTTTACCTGCTCTGCGGACTGGCCGCGGCCGCGGCCCAGACCCTTACCGCACCCTCATCCGTGCTGCCCATGGTGGGCGCTTCCGGAGCCATCGGCGGCGTCATGGGCGGCTATGCCCGGCTCTACCCGCGGACCCGGGTCCACACCCTGATCTTCCTGGGGTTCTTTGTCACCACCATCGAGGTGCCGGCCATCTTCATGCTCGGCTACTGGTTTCTGCTCCAGCTCCTCGGCGGCCTGCCGGCCCTGGCCGCCGCCGGCGGCGGGGTGGCATTCTGGGCCCATATCGGGGGGTTTCTGGCCGGCCTGCTGCTGGTCCGTCTCTTTATCCGGGCCGATTACTACCACCCGCGGCCCAGGATTCAGGTACCGTAAACCTGCCGCCTCCCGGCCTGCTCAGGCGCAGCCGCCGGCGATATCAAGCAGCATCTCGCGGTCCGGCCAGTCGTGGATGCCGCCGGAGAGAATGACGATCTTGTCCGGCGGAACACCCTGCCCGGCCAGGTAGACAAAGGCCCGCCTGGCGCTGGCCTTGCCCCGGGGACCAATGATGACGATCATGTTGCCCGTCTTCCGGAACATCTCGACCACGGCCGCGAGCTTGGCCCGGTCGGCATCGGACTTGACCGGATAGGCGGTGGTGCTTATGGCACCATAAAAATGGTGCTTCCGGTAATCGTTCAGCTTCTGGATATCCGCAAGGATCAACGGTCGTTTCTCCGACAGCCACTGCTTGAACTGTCCGGCGTCGACATAGCGAAGCCCGGCCGCACCGACCGATGCCGCGCCCCACAGTACAATTCCCATGACAATAACCGCAATCCATCGTTTCATCCTGTTTCCTCCCGGAATAGATCAACCATGGCCGGGCCGGTTTCCCCGGCACCGTCACAGTGGGTTATAACCAACCGATCCCACCGAATCGCTGCGACCGGCCTGCATCCTGATGCTGTTTTCTGACTCCTACAAAGTATACTTCGCTGCCGGACCTGAATGCAAACAGGTTCCGCCTTGTTCAACGTTTTTCTGACCAGGACGATCCGCGAAACTCCTTGTGCCCCAAGCCGTTTCGCCGGTCTCACCACGTTTTTTCATTGCACACACAGTGGTATACCGCACAACGGATTCCGGTCATCCCTGTCCGGCCGGGAAACGGTACAGAGGGCATGGAAACCGGTTTTTTTTACTCCCGGCAACGATGATCATGGTATAAGAAAGTATCCTCCGGCAATGCCGGGGGTTTTACCCGCGGAAACCAGGCCCGACAGGCCGGACCCCGCCCATGCGCCATCGGGGCGCTGCCTGGCACACAACCGTTCACCGGCGCAGTATCACCCCGGCATTATCTCCTGGCCGGAAGCGGTTCCACCAGGCCGGCGCAAAGGTGCCCGGGAGGGAAAGATCCATGCCGGGCAACCTTCGGCGTGCGCGAACATGGCCCCTGCCGGCACGGATCCTCATCCTTACCGGCGAATCCACACAACAGGATATTCAAATGGCAGAAAAGAAGAAAAAAAAGGACAAGGAAAAAGGGAACTCCTGCCCCATCAAGATCAAGCTCCTGGAAGGCACTGCCCTGAAGAACAAGGACAAGAAGGAATCAAGCAAACGGTGCGCGGTCTGGATCAAGACCTCGCACCTGGAGTATGAGATCGAGCTCAAGAAACTGCAAATCGAGCTCATGAAGCTGCAAAAACACATGAAAGCCACCGGCATGCGGATCCTGGCCATTTTCGAGGGCAGGGACGCTGCCGGCAAGGGCGGCACCATCAAGCGGATCACCGCCTTTCTCAATCCCAGGAACACGAGGGTCGTTGCCCTCTCGGCGCCAAGCGACACCGAGCGGACCCAGTGGTACTTTCAGCGCTACACACCCCACCTGCCCGCTGCCGGCGAGCTGGTTCTCTTTGACCGTTCCTGGTACAACCGGGCCATGGTGGAACCGGTCATGGGATTCTGTACCGATGAACAGCACAAACGGTTCCTCAAGGACGTACCCCTCTTCGAAGAGATGCTGGTCAAGGACGGCATCAAGCTGTTCAAGTTCTATTTCTCGGTCTCCAAGGAGGAACAGGCGCGGCGGTTCGAGGCCCGCAAGACCGATCCTCTCAAGCAGTACAAGCTCTCGCCGGTGGATAACCTGGCCCAGAAGTACTGGGACAAGTACAGTGTGAAAAAATTCCAGATGCTCAACGAATCCAACCGCACCCTGAGCCCCTGGACCATTATCCGCTCTGATGTGAAGAAAAAGGCGCGCATCAACTGCATCAAGCACATTCTCAGCAACGTGGAGTACGAGGAAAAACTCCCGGCCAAGGAACTGACGCCAGACCCGGAAATCGTTATCTCCGGAATCGACGAGATAAAACACATGGAAAAACATCTCTTCCATCCGGACGAGCTTCGGGGCTAGCCGGCATATTGCACAAAGGTCGTCGCGAAAGGTCTGAAAATGCCGTGAATGCACGAAACAGAGCAAAACGATCCGGAGGCACAATGAAATATTCCGGGGAATCCTTTTTGCGCCGTGACGCAGCAGGCATGGTGTTTTCGGGCCTTGCAGCAGATCGCTTGAGAAAAATGCGGGCCAGGAGATGGGGTTGAAGGCGATGCAGAAATTCCTTGCCCTTGCCGGGCTCTGCCTGGCCTGCGGGCCGCTCATGGCAGGAGCACAGGAGTTCCGGGTGGCGATCCTGCCCAACGAACTTTTTGAGAAGGGCATCGAAAAGACGCGCACCGCCGAATCGGTCAACAGTCATGACGTGCAGTTTGCCATCTTCACCGGTGACAGCAAGGATGGCAGCAGCAGGTGCGACGATGCCGTCATCGGCAGGGGCCTGCGGGAGTACTTCATGAGGCTCAGGGTCCCGACCCTCTACGCCCTGGGTGACAACGAGTGGACCGACTGCCACCGGACAAGCAATGGGGGCTATGATCCACTGGAACGACTGGCCTTTCTGCGAAAATTTTTTTTCAGCCGGAATACCACCCAGGGCCCCGGCCCCATCCGGGTCGAGCGGCAGGGAGAACCGGGGGCAAAGTACAGCGAGAACTCCCGGTTCATCTATAACAATGTCCTGTTCGTGGCCCTGAACGTGGTGGGCAGCAACAACAACCTGGTCGCCACGCCCGAGCAGTGCCGCAAATATTCAAAGCGGACCAGGGCCGACTGCAACGCGGCCAGCGCCGAGTTCAGGGAACGGAGCGCCAGGAACCGGCAATGGCTCAGCCAGGCCTTTGCCAGGGCCCGGCAGGAGGGACTCGCGGGCATCGCGGTGGTCATCCAGGCGGACATCTATTTTCCCTACGAGCTGGGCGACCACGCCGACCGGAGGAAATTCCTGCAGAACCTTGATGACAGCAACGGCTTTACCGGATTCTTCCACACGCTGGTTCGGGAGACCCACCGGTTTGCCGGCCAGGTCGCACTGATCAGCGGCGATTCGCACTACTTCAAGCTGGACAAGGCCATGTTCAACAGGGACGGCGCCATCACGTCCAACTTCACCCGCGTGGTCACTTTTGGCGGCAGGGAGACAAGCTGGGTCGAGATGACCGTCCGGCCGGACCGACAGTCTGTCTTCTCTTTTCAACCCGTCATCCTGCCCGTCGTCCACAGCCCCCGGGCCGTCCTGCCCGGTCTTGCCGCCGAATCTCCTGGCACCGGGTCAGGGCGCCGGTGACCGGTTCCTCACCAGGTGCGGGCATGGGTGTCTTCCCTGTCTCGTGTTCCCGGAGGATAATCCCCCTGCGCGGGCCGGCGCGGCCGTGCAGAAACGGTTTGCCTGTCCGGCGTGCCGAACATCAGGTGATCCTGCCGCAGCACTTCTTGTATTTCTTGCCCGAACCGCAGGGACAGGGCGCGTTGCGGCCGACCTTCTCCTCCTTGCGGCGCACGGGTTTCCTTCCCTCTTCTTCCCTGGCCGCCTGCTGCCGGGCCAGCTCCAGCTCCCGCTCCCGCTGCAGACGCCGCTCCTCTTCCATCCGCTCCAGCTCGTCGTCCTGGACGATCTGCACCCGCATGAGGGTGGACACCGTCTGGTGCTTCACCGACTCGATCATGGACATGAAGAGGTTGAAGCCCTCCTTCTTGTACTCATCAAGCGGGTTTTTCTGACCATAGCCGCGCAGGCCGATCCCCTCCTTGAGATGGTCCATGTTGAGCAGGTGCTCCTTCCAGAGGGTATCCACCATCTGCAGCAGGATCATCCGCTCGAGCTGCCGCATCTGCTCGACGCCGTTACGCTCCTCCTGCCGGCGGTAGGCCTCCTCAACGGCCGCGTTCAGCCGTTCCTGCAGGGCATCCCGGTCCAGGTCGACCCGTTCGCTCCTGTTCCAGTCAAGCTGCAGGTTGAAGACCTCGACCACCCGGTCGAAGAACCCGTCCCACTCCCAGTCCTCGGACGGCACCTTGTCGTTGGCGAACTCGTCGACAATGCCCTCCACCAGGTCCGCGATCATGTCATTGATGATGGGCCGGACGTCCTCGCTCTCGAGAACTTCGCGCCGTTGACTGTATATCACCTCGCGCTGCTTGTTCATGACATCGTCATACTCGAGCAGATGCTTGCGGATGTCGAAATGGTGTCCCTCCACCTTGCGCTGGGCGTTCTCGATGGCCTTGGAGATCATGGAATGTTCGATGGGCTCGTCATCCTCCATGCCCAGCTTGTCCATGATGCCGCTGAGGCGGTCAGAGCCGAAGATGCGCAGCAGGTCGTCTTCCAGGGAAAGGAAGAACCGGGACGAGCCCGGATCGCCCTGGCGGCCGGAACGGCCCCGCAACTGGTTGTCGATGCGCCGGCTCTCGTGGCGGGAGGTGCCCAGGATATGGAGCCCGCCCAGTTCGCGCACCCCCTCTCCCAGCTTGATGTCAGTACCGCGGCCGGCCATGTTGGTGGCAATGGTCACCCTGCCCTTCTGGCCCGCCTGGGCCACGATCTCTGCCTCGCGCTCATGGTGCTTGGCATTGAGGACCTCGTGCGGAATCCTCTCCTTCTTGAGCATCTTGGATAGCTTTTCCGAGACATCGATGGAGATGGTGCCCACCAGGACCGGCTGGCCCTTCTCGTGCAGCTCCTTGATCTCGCGGACAATATTCCGGTACTTGGCAGCCTGGTTCTTGTAGATCACATCGGGGTAGTCGATGCGGATCATGTCGCGGTGGGTGGGGATCACCACCACGTCCAGATCGTAGATCTTCTTGAACTCGGCCGCCTCGGTGTCTGCGGTACCGGTCATGCCAGCGAGCTTGTCGTACATCCGGAAGTAGTTCTGGAAGGTGATCGAGGCCAGGGTCTGGTTCTCCTTTTCGATCTTGACCCCTTCCTTGGCCTCCAGGGCCTGGTGCAGGCCGTCGGAGTAACGGCGGCCCTCCATGGTCCGGCCGGTGAACTCGTCGACAATGATCACCTCGCCGTTGCGCACGATGTAGTCCACGTCGCGCTGAAAGAGGACGTGGGCCTTGAGCGCCTGGTTGACATGGTGCAGGTAGTTGATGTTTCGGGGATCGTAGAGATTGTCCACCTTGAGGAGTTCTTCGGCCAGCTGCACCCCTTCGTCGGTGAGCATGACCTGGCGGTCCTTCTCCTCCTTGGTATAGTGGACGTCCTCCTTGAAGTGGCGCATGATCCGGTCCACCTTCAGGTACATGTCCGTGGACATGTCGGCCGGGCCGGATATGATCAGCGGCGTGCGCGCCTCGTCGATAAGGATGGAGTCCACCTCGTCGACAATGGCGTAGTTGAAGCCGCGCTGGCAGAAGTCCCGGATATCGAACTTCATGTTGTCACGCAGGTAGTCGAAGCCGAACTCGTTGTTGGTGCCGTAGGTGATGTCCGCGGCATAGGCCTCGCTGCGGGCGGCGTCGTCCATGTCATGGACAATGCAGGCGGTGCTCATGCCGAGGAACCGGTATACCTGCCCCATCCACTCCACGTCGCGGCTGGCCAGGTAGTCGTTGACCGTGACCACGTGCACACCCTTGCCGGTGAGCGCATTGAGATAGACCGGCGCGGTGGAGGTCAGGGTCTTGCCCTCACCGGTCTTCATTTCGGCGATCTTGCCCTGGTGGAGCACGATACCGCCGATGAGCTGCACATCGTAGTGGCGCTCGCCCAGCACCCGTTTAGCCGCCTCGCGCACCACGGCAAAGGCCTCGGGCAGGAGATCGTCCAGGGATTCACCCTTCTCGATCCGCTGCCGGAACTCCACGGTCTTGGCTGCCAGTTCCTCGTCGCTGAGGGGCTCGACCGACGGCTCCAGGTCGTTGATCCGGGCGACAACACCGCGTAACTGCTTGATAATACGATCGTTCTTGCTGCCAAAAACCTTTGTCAGTGCCTTTCCTAACATCATTATCTCCAGAGACAGGGCCCGGGGCCCTGTCGATATTCATTCCAGCACGGGCCGGAAAGGGATCATGCGTCCTCCGCCGTCCAGATCAGCGCTTCTTCATCGCAGTCCGGAAACTTGGGGCAGTGCAGGCAATCGCTCCATATCTTGTGGGGAAGATCCCGCTTGTCACAGTCGGCAAATCCAAGTTTCCTGAAAAAATCAGCCTGATAGGTCAGGACAAAAACCTGTCCTATTTCCAGGCTCCTGGCCTCGTCCAGGCACGAACCCACGAGCCTGCGGCCGATTCCCCTGCCCTGGACCGCCGGCGCCACGGCAAGGGAACGGATCTCGGCAAGATTGTCCCAGCAGATGTGCAGGGCGCACACGCCCTGGATACCGTCGTCCTCGAGGATTATGAAATCACGCAGATCATCGTAGAGGGAACTGATGGATCGGCCGAGCAGGAGGCCGCGGTCGGCAAACTGCTGCAGAAGGGCATGAATCTCCCTGACATCGCTCATGCGGGCCGGACGGATCCGGCCGCTGCTGTTGCTTTGCTGTGCAGTTATCATAAATTATTCAGTTTACCCGCCCCGACCCCGGAGGTCAAGAACCGCCACTTTTGTCCACGGCCTTCTTTTTTCCCTCCGGCCTGATCAGCGGTGCGGCCGCCGGCCGTTCTGCCGTGCCGCCACCCCTGCCGGCCACTGACCTGTCCGGAACGGCAGTGGGCAGGAGGATGGTCTGCCCGGCCCAGATGCCGAGCAGGAACATCCAGAGAAAGAGACAGAAGAGCACGACACCGATCCCGGCCACCCCGGCCAGGCCGATCTGGAACCGGAACCGTTTGGCCCCCTTTTTCTTCTTCGGCCGTGTCTTTTTCTTTTTCCTGGCCGTGGCCATGGCTGCTTCCCGGGAGGGTACCCAAAACCTGTTACATTCGTGTCGGCGCGTTCATGCCGACCAGGACCAGGCCGTTGCGGAGCACGATCTTCAGACCGTTGCAGAGCGTGCGGCGGGCCTGGCTCAACTCCACGTCATCGGTGAGGACCTTGTGCCGGTTGTAATAGCTGTGAAAACGGCCGGCCAGTTCCATGAGGTAGAAGATGATCCGGTGCGGCGCCAGGTCACGGGCCGCGCCCGCCACCTGGGCAGGATATTCGGCCATGAGCTTGAGCAGGTCAAACTCCTCCGGCTCCTGCAGACGGTGCAGGGGCGCATGGTCATAATCCACCGCCGACAACCCTTTTTCCTCGGCCTGCCGTTCGATGGAACAGAGACGGGCATGGGCGTACTGGACGTAATAGACCGGGTTCTCCTGGCTCTGCTGCTTGGCCAGGTCCAGGTCGAACTCGAGCTGGCTGTCGGCCTTGCGCATGAGGAAGAAAAAGCGCAGTGCATCGACACCCACCTCGTCCACCAGCTCATCCACGGTGACAAAGGTGGCCTTGCGGGTGGACATCTTGACCTGGCGGCCGCCGCGCAAAAGCGTCACAAACTGGTAGAGCACCACCGAGACCCGGGTATCGTCATAGCCCAGGGCCCGGACACCGGCCAGGACGTCGGGAACCGTGGCGATGTGGTCGGAACCGAAGACATTGACCATCCAGTCGAAGCCGCGGCGGAATTTCTCCCGGTGGTAGGCGATGTCCGGCAGGCGGTAGGTGGGCTCGCCGGTGGACTTGATAATCACCCGGTCCTTTTCCAGGCCCAGGGCCGAGGTCCTGAACCAGGTCGCGCCTTCCTGCTCGTAGACCAGGTCCTTTTGGCGCAGTTTTGCAACCACGTCGTCAATGAGCCCCTCCTCGTACAGGGTGTGCTCGTTGAAATAGGAGTCAAACCGGATGCCAATCCGCTTCAAGGTGGCGTCGATATCGGCGAAGATGGCCTCCTGGGCCCGCTGCCTGAAGATATCGATGTCCGCATCCGCGAGCTCATCGCCGAACTGCTCCTTGAGTGACCTGGCGATATCGTAGATATAGTCACCCTGGTAGCCGTCCTCGGGGAACTCGGACTCCAGGCCGAGCAGCTCCAGGTAGCGGGCCCGGGCCGATTCGCCCAGGACCCGCATCTGGCGGCCGGCGTCGTTGAAATAGTACTCGCGCTGCACATCGTAGCCCACGGCCTCGAGCAGCCGGGCGATGGTGTCGCCCAGGACGGCGTTGCGGCCGTGGCCGACGCTCAGGGGACCTGTCGGGTTGGCGCTGACGAATTCGACCAGCACCTTTTTCCCGGCCCCGAAATCTGCCCTGCCGAACCGCTCGCCTTGTTCGCGGATCGGTGCCAGGACAGTGGCCCACACCGAGGGACGCAGGAAAAAGTTGACAAAACCGGGACCGGCGATCTCCAGCCGCTCGATGATCCTGTCCTCTCCCTCGAGAATCTCCACCAGGCGGGAGGCCACCTCGCGGGGATTGCGTTTTTCCCGCCCGGCCACCACCAGGGCCAGGTTGGTGGAAAAATCCCCCTGCCCCTCGTGTTTCGGCACCTCCACGGTGTATGTTCCCGCTGCCCCGTCTGTCCAGTATCCCTTGCGGACACCACGGGCAAATCCCTGGTCAACAAGTTGCTTGAGTTGTGATCGTATCATTGCATCCGGAAATCGTTGATCTTTCCTCTCGTGTCCCTGCCCTGTCTTCCCGGCCCCCTATTGCATCCCTGTGCGCCGCCACTCTTCCCTCGCATGTTTCGGGAATGTGAAAACAACGAGACAACAATGCCGTGGCCGGTTCCCGTCCATCCCTGCCACCGGTCCGCGGTGGCAGGGAGGAAACAGCACGCACCGGTTCCGCCCGCATCCGCGGCCATGCCGGATCAGCCGGAAAAAAACCGCAATCACTCCACGAAGACACGCCGGTTCAGGTTGCCCAGCAGGCAGAGGACCTCGTAACTGATGGTCCCCATCCAGGCGGCCAACTCGTCGGCGGTGATCTCCCCGTCCCCCTGGCGGCCGAGCAGGACAGCCTCCTCGCCCGGCCGCACCCCATCGATCCCGGTCACGTCGATCATGGTGAGATTCATGGAGATCCGGCCGATGACCGGAACCCGTTGCCCCCTGATCAGCACGCAGGACCGGTTGGACAGGGAACGCAGGTAACCGTCCTCGTATCCCACCGGCAGGATGGCGATGGTGGTGGGACGCCTGGTGGTGAAGATGTGGCCGTAACCGAGCCCGGTCCCGGCCGGTACCCGGCGGACCTGGATCACCCGGCTGACGAACCGCATCACGGGCCGCAGACCGGTCGGCTCCCGGCCGGCCGCATGGAGGCCGCCGTCGGGCGGACAGCCGTAGAGTGCGATTCCCGGCCGCACACAGTCAAGGCCGGTGCCGGCACCATAAAACAGCCCCCCGGAATTGGCAATGTGCAGACACAGGTCCGGTGGCAGAAGATGTCGCACCCGCCACACCATGGCATCGAACCGCTCCCGCACCCGGGCCGAATTCTCCGACTCCGGGTCATCGGCCATGGGAAAGTGGGCCAGGATGCCGCGCAGAGCGATACCCGGCAGCTCCGATATCGTGCGGACGGCCTCCTCCATCTCGCCGGCCAGGCAGCCGAGCCGGCCCATGCCGGCATCGACCTTGAGCTGGACACCGATCTCGCGACCGGTCTCTTCGGCCTGACGCGAGATAGCCGCCAGCATGGAGGAATCGGTGACCACCGGTGTCAGGTCGTGCTCGGCCATGGCCCCGACGGTCTCGGGCAGGGTGCCGGCCAGGACCAGGATCTCCCCGCGGATCCCGGCCTGCCGCAGCCGCACGCCCTCCACGGCCTCGGCAACCCCGAAACGCACAACGCCCTCTTCCGCCAGGATCCTGGCGCACTCCACCATGCCATGGCCGTAGGCATCCGCCTTGACCATGGCCACGATCGCGCAGTCCGGACCGGCCAGTGCCCGGCAGACCGCCAGGTTATGCCGCAGGGCGGAACGGCTTATCTCCACCCTGTTGAACGACTCAACCATGCTCCTGCCGGATCCACTCCAGCCACTGCAGCCAGCCATGGCGGCTGGAAAAGAGCAGAGCCCAGCCGATGGCCACGTACAGGGTGCCGATCACCATGCCCGGATCGGTCAGCCGGCGCATGGTGATGCCGAACCCCATCATCAGGCCGACCAGCAGCCACGTCTTCCAGGAGTAGACCGCACCGATACAGGTGGAATCGCTGAAGCGGAGGATCCGCCTGCTGGTCCGGCGGGCCGCCTTGTCCAGGACAAGGACCGACTTGACCGTGCCCAGGATCAGGGCCAGAAGCACAAGCCAGCGCGCATTTCCCGGGCCTATCCAGCGCCAGCCGCGGACGATCAGCATGGAACCGATGGCGGTCCAGAGAAAGGCGGCGGCAAAGAGATGCACCGACCGGCTCACGCCGGGTTTGAAACGTGCGATGTTCAGGCTCATGAGCAGCGCCGTGGCTGCGTGCGGATACCGTCCCGCGCCACAGCCATAAACGACGTAAGCCCACCCCCGTCCGGGGATGGGCTTACATTGGACTGTTCTGTCTGAAACAGATCAGACTTCGGTAACAGTGATGGCGCCCTCGGGGCAGACCTCAACACAGGTCTCGCAGCCCAGGCACTCGTCGGGCTCGACCGGCTCGGCCTTGCCGTCCACCATCTCGTATACCTGCGCGGGACAAGCGTTTACACATTCCTCATCGCCGGCACATTTGTCTTTGTCAACAACGATCTCCCACATGATACATCCTCCGAACAATGGATTAAAGAAAAGAATGGATTCCAACCTTGCTTCAAACTTTCTCCTTCAGTGAAAAAGCACAGATAAGGTGACTTCCCCTCTACCGGACCACCGAAAGTTTGTCAAGATAAAAGATAGACACGGTGTTTCCCCTGCATCAACCATACAATGCCCTGAAAAACAAAAAGAAAAGACAAGCAAAACCATGGGAGCGGGCCAGGGAGAGGAAAATTTGTATTGACCATGAAAGGGGGAACAGAATAGATTGACCGTTGATACTCAGCCACCCCGGAGGATCCGTACCACATGTGTGCAAAAAAACGAAAGAAAAAGACGCAGAGAGATCCGGTGAAGAGTGAACGGGCCATGGTCGAGGGGATCCTCGAAGGCAGCCCGGACGGCATCGGTGTCGCCGTGATCCGCCTCGACTGCGGCTGCCGCAAGATGGCTGCAGTGGACAAGAACGGCGAGCCGGCGAGCAAGATCATCATGTACCGGGACCAGGCCGAGTCTGTCTGTGCCCGGTGCAGGGAGGATAACGGCGACTTCATGCGGGTCACGGAGCAGTTCATCAGCTGGAAGGATCCCGAACCGGACGACGATGTCAAGCAGATGATCGTCGCCAAGGTCCTGGGAACCGCCGGCCAGGGACCGGACAACTGATCCGGCCGCGGGCGCACGGAACATCGCGGGACGTTGTCACAAGCATCCCGTCTCTGCACGGTCGCGATCAGTTACCATCGCAGCATCAACCTCAATCATGGAGAACCGCAGATGGCAGACAAGATTTTCCGTATCAACATGACCGAGTTGACCACCAGCATCGAGGATGTCCCCGCCGACTGGATGGGCCATGGCGGACGCGGCCTGACCTCGACCATCATCGCGGCAGAGGTCGAGCCCACCTGCCATCCCCTGGGCGCCAGGAACAAACTGGTCATAGCGCCCGGCCTGCTGTCCGGAACCGTGGCCGCCAACTCGGGCCGAATCTCCTGCGGCGCCAAGAGCCCCCTCACCGGAACCATCAAAGAGGCCAACGCCGGCGGCACCGCCGCCCAGATGCTGGCCCGGCTCGGCTGCAAGGCCATCATCATCGAGGGCCAGCCCCGCGAGGACAGGTGGTACTCGATCACCGTGGGCAGCGACATCACCATCAGCGAGGAGACCGACCTGGTGGGCAAGGGGAACTTTGCCGTGGTGGACGCGGTGCGGGACCGGATGGGTGAGAAACACGGCATCATCACCATCGGGCCGGCCGGAGAGATGAAGATGCTGGCCGCCAACATCTCCATCAAGGATCCTGACGGCAAGCTGCGCTCCTGCGGCCGCGGCGGACTGGGCGCGGTCATGGGCTCCAAGCGGGTCAAGTTCATCGCCATCGAGCCCACCGACGCCAAGGTGGAGATCACGGATCCCGAGAAATTCAAGGAGGCCAACCGGGTCTTCACCAAGGCCCTGGTGGACAACCCCATCTCCCAGGCCCTGGGCACCTATGGCACCAACGTGCTGGTCAATATCATCAACGAGGCCGGCGCCCTGCCCACGCGCAACTTTACCAGCGGCCAGTTCGACGGCCACGAGGCGATCTCCGGCGAGACCATGCACGACATGATCGTCGAGCGGGGCGGCAAGCCCAAGCACAACTGCCATCCCGGCTGCGTGATCCAGTGCTCGCAGATCTTCAACGACAGGGAGGGCAGGTACAAGACCTCGGGCTTTGAATATGAATCGATCTGGGCCATGGGCGCCGACTGCTGCGTGGACAACCTGGACCACATCGCCGAGGCCGACCA
>DRKI01000104.1 GCA_011051875.1 Desulfobulbus sp.
CTCATGCCCGCGGCCACGGCAAGGAGCAGCACGGCCTGCTTGAAGAAGTTGTCATTGAACACGCCCAGGAAATAGGTCACGGCCATGGCAATGAACTTTGCCCGTGCCCGGCGGATAGCTTCCATGTCCCTCATGATCGTCCTCGCAGCAGAATCTCCGGCCCGGCCAATCCGGCCGGCTGTCATATCCCATGGTATACCAAAAGCCATGCCAGGAAAAACAAACAAAACAACATCCTGAAATCTTGTTCCTTTTAGCCTCGGCATACAACCGGACGCCCAAATGGAGCACATCATCCTGGTATTTTGTGTACACGTGATGTACATTTTTGCCCAAAAAATTCCTTCTCTACCCGGGAGTCCCACCATGCCGGCGTCCGCACACCGATCTCTCACCAGCCGGGAACATACTCTTCTGCAGCGGGTATCGGACGCGATCTCCGCCAACCCCTTTACCCGCCAGCGCAGGGAGGCTGACAGCAGGATCACCGGCCTTGCCCCGGATACCGGCAGCCAGGCCCTGCTTGCCGCGGTGACCGACAAGGTCCAGCGCCAGGTGCAACGGTTTGCCCGCCAGGGCCGCGCCACGGTGACCGGTTTTCAGGGCAGGGAGCGCCAACTGGTCGCCGACCTCTTTGTCTTTCATGTCTTTCACCGCCACCTGGAGCGGCTGGACCGCCACATCCGGGAACAAAACCAGACCACCTCTCCCTGCCCCCTGACCTGCGGCGACGACATCCTCCGGGAGCTGGCCGGCTTCGGTTTCACCGAGGCCGCGGCCGAGCGCTACCTGGCCCTCTTTTTCCAGATGCGCCGGGCCTTTTTCTTCATCAGCACGTCCCTGATCGGTGTCAGTCCCTCCATGCACGAGCTGCGGGCCCGGCTCTGGAACAACATCTTCGGTCATGATATCCGCGTCTATGCCGGACTGCTCTGGGACCGGCTCGAGGATTTCTCCACCCTGCTCCTGGGCGAGACCGGGACCGGCAAGGGGCTGGTGGCCGCGGCCACCGGCAGGTCGGGCTTCATTCCCTATGACCGGAGGACAAAAAAATTCCGGGCCAGCTTCACCGAGGCCTTCCTGGCCATCAACCTCTCCCAGTACCCGGAGCAGCTCATCGAATCCGAACTCTTCGGCCATGCCCGCGGTGCCTTCACCGGCGCTGTGCAGCCGCACCGTGGTATCTTTTCCCGCTCCAGCCCCTTCGGCGCAGTTTTTCTCGACGAGATCGGCGAGGTCCCGATCCCGGTCCAGGTCAAACTGCTGCGGGTGCTCCAGGAACGGACCTTCACACCCGTTGGCAGTTACCGTCAGGAACGGTTCGCCGGCCGGATCATTGCCGCCACCAACCGCGACCTGGCCCGGCTGCGCCGCCAGGGGCGGTTCCGGGAGGACTTCTACTACCGCCTCTGCTCCGACGTCATCACCATCGCCCCCCTGCGCCGGCGGATCAGGGAGTGTCCGCAGGAACTGGACCTGCTGGCCACCCATCTGCTCAAAAAGATTGCCGGGGACTCGGGGGAGCTGGAGGAACGTGTGCTGGAGGCCCTGCACCGGGACCTGCCGCCGGACCATGACTGGCCGGGCAACGTGCGGGAGCTGGAACAGTGCATCCGCAGGATCCTGCTCCACGGCTCCTGCAGTCCCGACGACAGGACAGACAGGGAAGATCTGCCCCTGGCGGTGCGGATAGCAGATGGCGACCTGAGCGTGGCCGAACTGACCGCCCGCTACTGCCGCCAGCTCTACCGGCTGCACGGCAGCTACCAGGAGGTGGCCCGCCGCACCGGCCTTGACCGGCGGACGGTCAAGAAATACCTGCAACGGGACGAAGCGTCACAACCGGCCGGAAGACAGAAGAGCATATCGCCCGGGAAGAAGAAGGAAAACCGATGAACCCGGGCCAAATTCAGGAGGCAACCCGCCGGGACTTCCATTGTGCCCCCGACCTGCATCGCCCTGGGGTGTTCCATGCAGGCCATGGTACAGTGAAACACCGCAGGGCCCCGCATCTCGGGACAGAATGAAAATCGCGCAATGGAACCGATTACAGGGTTGATAACTCGTCGTTTTCACATCTCCAAAACCGCATGTTGACATACCGCGCCGTACCCGTAGGGGCGTGCCGGTCCGCGACAGGCCCCCTCTGCGGACGGTGCGACCATGCAGAGACCGGGGTATTGTGACAATGCAGCGCTCAATTCAGGTGACATTGACCGCGAAATGGGAAATAATTGGCGCGGCCGTCCGATCCCCGGCCACGGCCGCCGGGAACAAACCCGCAACACCGGGTACAGGCAACAACAACCAGAGACAGGTAAACAACACCATGGAAATACTGCATTCCCTTGTCGGCTGGATCGTCGACACGGTCGGACAGTGGGGCTATCCCGGCGTCATTGTCATGATGTTTCTCGAGTCCTCGTTTTTCCCCTTTCCCAGCGAGGTGGTGATCCCGCCCGCCGGTTACCTGGCCGCGCAGGGAGAAATGTCTCTTTCTCTCGTCATCCTGGCCGGCATCGGCGGCAGCCTGCTCGGGGCGCTTTTCAACTACTGGCTGGCCAGCATGTGGGGCCGGCCCTTTTTTGAGAAATATGGCCGCTACCTGCTGGTCAGCAGGAAAAACCTGGACCGGGCGGACTGTTTTTTCGCCGAGCACGGCCACATCTCCACATTCATCGGCAGGCTGCTGCCCGGCATCAGGCAGTATATCAGCCTGCCGGCGGGAATCGCCCGCATGGACCTGCCGCTCTTTGCCCTGTTCACCGGCCTGGGCGCAGGGATATGGGTGATCATCCTGGCCCTGGTCGGCTACTTCATCGGCAACAACCAGGAACTGGTCAGCCGCTACCTGCACCAGGTCGTGCTCGGTCTGGCCCTCTTCGCCGTGGTCCTGGTGGCAGGCTATATCCTGGTCAGGAGGAGACGATGTGACAGAACCCCCTGAAACCCGTTCCGCCGGCCTGGCCCTGGGTGGAGGAGCTGCCCGCGGCTGGGCCCATATCGGGGTCATCCGCGCCCTGGCCGAGCACGACATCCGCATCTCCCACGTTGCCGGCACCAGCATCGGCGCCTTTGTCGGCGCCTTTTTCGCGGCAAACCGCCTGGACATCCTCATGGCCAGTGTCCTGCGGCTAACCAGGAAAGATGTCCTGGCCTACGTGGCCTCCCTTCCCTCCCGGACCGGCCTGCTCAAGGGCCACCACATCACCTCGTTTCTCAAGCAGCACCTGGGCGAAACCACCCTTGAGCAGTGCGCCATTCCCCTGGCCACCGTGGCCACTGACCTGCGCACCGGCCGGGAGATCACCCTGGACAGTGGCGACATCGTCGAGGCGGTGCGGGCCAGCATTGCCGTGCCCGGGATCTTTACGCCCCTGGACCGGAAAGGGGCCCTGCTGGTGGACGGCGGCCTGGTCAATCCCGTTCCCGTGAGCACTGTCCGCGCCATGGGCGCCGGGCGGGTCATCGCCGTTGACCTGAACCCCGTGATCAGAAGGAACGGCCGGCTCCTGCTGCGGGGAGAGCAGCCGAACATGCTGGAGATCCTCGGGGCCTCGGCCCAGATCATCGAGGCCAGTCTCACCCGTACCAGGCTGGCATCCGATCCGCCGGACCTCCTGGTTTGTCCTGATGTTGCCCATATCAGCTACCAGGACTTCAACCGGGGACAGGAGATCATCGACCTGGGCTTTCGTGCCGCAATGGCCGCCCTGGCAGAGTGGTAGAACGGAAAAAAATCCGCCCGGCTGCGGCAACAGCCGGGGTACGATTTCAGGATAGCGACAGCGGCAGGAGGGAACGGAGGCCATGCACGATGCCGGAGATGAAGCGCTTGCTGGCCGGAAAGGCGTCAACGGTGTAGCGGACCGTCTTCCAGGCAAGGCGCGGCCACGGCTCGCGGCCGCGGTAGACCTTGTAATGAAAGAGGATGAACTCTTTCTTGATCCGCCAGGAAGGAAAATCGGGCAGATTCAGGACCGTACCGGTCCGTTCAAACAGGGTGGTTGTCGCCTTGTCGCTGAGCAGGTTCTGTTCCTTGCACAGGGCAAAGAGCCTGGTGCCGGGATAGGGAAAAAAGATACTGACCGAGACGCCGAATGTGGGCTGGCAGGCCCGGGTGACATCGATGGTCTCCTGGAAATCGGCCGGGGTCTCGCCGGGAAGGCCGATGAGGATATTGATGGTATACCGGATGTCATACTCCCGGCACATGGCGCAGAAATCGATCAGGTCCCTGTTGTAATACCTTGGCCGGGACAGGACCTCGCGCCGGATCCTCTCGGATCCCGACTCCAGGCCCACCCGGAAAAAAGTGAGGTTGGCCTTCCGGAATGCCTCCAGCAGCTCCCGGTTGTTCTTGATCTGGGTGGTCAGGGCCAGGTTGGTCCCGAACTCGAGGGGTTTTTCCAGCCCCCGGTTGAACTCGGCCAGTTTCTCCAGCAGGGCATAGGTATACCTCAGGTTGGCCCCCAGGGTCTCGGTCTCCAGGAAGACGATCTCCACGTTGTCATCCCGGGCCAGGAGTTCCCTGATCTCGGCGATGATGTTGTCCGGGGAACGAAAGCGCACGTAGCGGCCCGTGGCCACCTGCGCCAGGGCATGGTTCGAGCAGTAGGTGCAGCGGTTGGGGCAGCCGCGGCCGGCCAGGATGGTATAGACCTTGCCCTTCTTGTGGGAGATGAACGGCTCCCACATCTCGCGGTCGATGAAGGGCAGGTCATCGAGGTCCTCGCGAAAGGACCGGACAGGGTTTTTCTCGATCCCGCCCGTGCGCCGGTTCTTGATCCACAGGTTGGCGATGCCGGCCGGCTCCTCTCCCCTTTCCAGCTGCCGGGCAAGCGCAACGACCGCGTCTTCCCCCTCGCCCCTGCACACGGCGTCCACAAAGGGATAGCCGATCACGTCCTCCGGGTTCAGGGAGGGATGGGCCCCTCCCATGATGATGTAGGCCTCCGGGTCGAGCGCCCTGATCGTCTCGCCGACCCGCCTGATCAGGGCGATCTGGCTCGAGACAGCGGTGAGGCAGAAAAGCGCAGGCCTCTGTTCCTCGATCAGCTCCCTGAATTTCCGGCGCAGTTTTGTTCGCGGGTTCACCACCACCAGGTGAACATCATGCCCGGCTTTTTTCAGGATGGTGGCGATGAACGAGATACCAAACGGGATGTCACCGGGGCTGTACAGTTCTCTTTTCAGGGAAAAGGTTGAAAGCGAATAGACGCAGACGATCTTCATGACAGGGATCTCACGGGTGGGCGGTTGGCGGTTTACCGGAAGTCAGATGAACTTGATCTTGCCCAGGGCGAAGAAGACCATCTTCAGCAGCAGCAGGCCGTGCCGGAAGCGGCTGATCTGGGTGGTGCCGTAGGCACGTTCCCGGTAGCGGATGGGGATCTCGACGATCTTGAGATTGAGCTTGACCGCGCCGAAGAGCAGGTCGAAATCGCCAAAGGGATCAAACTCGCCGAAATAGGAGCGACCGGCGATGATCTTCTCGTAATCGGTCTTCCAGAGCACCTTGGTGCCGCAAAGGGTATCGCGGATCCGCTGCTCGAAGAGGTAGGTGAAGGCACGGCTGAAGAACTTGTTGCCCAGGATGTTGAGAAAGCGCATGGCCTGCTTTTCCATGCGATAGACCAGGCGCGAGCCATTGATGAACTCGCCCTTGCCGGTGGCGATGGCGTGGAAGAACTTGGGCAGATCCTCGGGCGGCACGGTCAGGTCCGCATCAAGGATCATGAGCACGTCATGCCTGGCAGCGGCAAACCCCTTGCGGACCGCATCTCCCTTGCCCTTGCCGTCCTGGACCAGGACGGTGATATCCCGGTCCGGGTAGGCCTCCTGGACCCGGTAGCATTCCGCCAGGGTACCGTCACTGGAATGGCCCTCGACAAAGATGATCTCCGTGGCCCGGCCCATGTCCGGGGTCCGGCGGATGGCGTTTTCGATGTTGCCCTCCTCGTTGCGACAGGGAATGACGATGGAACAGCTCACCTCGCCCGGATCCCTGCGCACGGCCACGGGCTTGGCCACCAGGACCTCGTTGAGCGACAGCTTCCAGAAGATGGGCATGTTGGCCAGGAAGCGGTTGCAGAAGGCGGAGAGTAACGGGATGCGGATGGGCAGCAGGACCTTGTATCCCTTGCGGATCACGTCAAAGTCGTTGAGATAGAGCAGGTTGGCGATATCGTCGAGCGGCAGCCAGTGCTGCAGGGCCTGCCGCATCCGCAGGCCGGTGAACTCGGCAAATTTCAGGACCGGCGCCCAGAGATAGTTGTAATAGACCACGATGACCCTGGTCTCGGGCCTGCAGACCTTGTGCAACTGGGAAAAGGCGAGTTGGATATCATCCACGTGTCCGATGGTATCGACCACAAGAACATAGTCGAACTTTTCACTGATCTGCAGGTTCTCCATGTCATCGACCCGGAACTCCAGGGATGGAAAATTCCGCCGGGCCCGTTCCACCATGCGCGGGCTGATATCCACCCCCACCCCCCGGCCGGGCTCCAGGGCCGCCAGCAGTTCGCCGGTGCCGCAGCCGATCTCCAGGACCGACGATCCAGCCGGGACCAGGAAACGAAGGTAGCGTTCTATCTCCCGGTGGTAGTAGGCAGCCCTGCGCCGCCACTTCCCCCGCTCCGGGGCCAGGGAGTCAAAATGATGGATTCTTTCCGATTTATTCAATGCAGCGCACCTCGTTCTTATGTTCTGTGACGGTCGGCGGCACAACAGAAGCCAGCCATGATCCAGCACACACACTCCCCGCGCATCTCCTTCCAATAACGCCGTGGCTCCGGCAGTCCATGGTCGTGCGGATTCAGGCAGGGAGCGATACGGACCCCGCAATCCGCCCCCACGGGCATGGACAGATGCCTCCAGGTATGCAGGGGACGGAATTCCGGATCACAAGCGATCCGGCCCTCCTTGCTGTAACGCTATTTCTCCAGGAACAGGGCGCCAAAGGTGTAATCGTTTGCGTCCCTGGTCCGGAACAGTTCCCGGGGATGATGGTGACCCTTGAGGATGGACCTCAATTTATACATATAACAGGCAGGAGCAGAATAAAAGGGATCGAGCAGATAATTCTTGCCCGTATCGACGAATTGCTCATTGCCCCGGACTCTCATGCCGGAGGCAACAATAAACTGTGTCCGCACGTCCTCCGGGCTGTCGATCCTGGAGAACCGGCAGGGATTGCGGTAATCAAAGGTGATGGTGAACCTGCCGCGGTCATTGAGCAGAAGCCCGATATTCCTGTTCACCTCGACCCGTTCACAGAGAGGGATATGTTCGAACACGCAGATCGAGGTGATATGATCAAACCGGGTCGAGAAGCAGAGGTTCCTGATATCCATCCGGTGATTCTTGAGATTCCAGCCCATCCGTCCGGCCACCAGGTCCGCATTCGCCACCAGCTCCTCCTGCAGGTCCACAGTGGTGACGTCATACCCCCTGGCAGCCAGGTAATAGGAAAACAGGGAGGAACTGCCGCCCAGGTCGAGGATCTTCTGCTCCCTCGTGAAGCCGCCGTGGAGGACAACCCAGACGATCTGCCAGTAAAGGAACCAGGGAAAAAGAGCATCATCTGCCGCTCCCTCAAGGGGCTGGTACCCGTAGCCCCGGTTGATCCGCTCGTGGCGGTCGCCGGACAGGTCAAAACAGCCATACCAGGAGCTGGTCCGCAGCCCCCTGTGCCGGAGCTCGCGGATCAGGTCATCCAGCTCACGGATGATGGCCCGCGCCTCGGCCGTGGCAAGGTCCGCCCGGTCCATTGTCTTGTTGATCACCCGGACGGGCACACTCAGGGGACCTCCGGCCGCACACGCCGGAACTCGACGCCGGCAAAGAATTTTTCCTGGGCAAAGAGGGAAGGAAGGAGCATCTGCATGGTCTTGCGTACATATCCCTGCGCCCGCCAGAGCAGGACTTCCCGGTCCCGCAGCGCACGCCGGTCACCCCTGATCCTGGCCGCCAGCGCGCAGGGAAGGTTGACCAGCACGGCCTGGCCGATGCGGGCGATACAGGCGAGGGTGGTCCTGGTCATTCCCCACCGCTTGCGGTCGATATGGGCAAAGGAACAGCCCCACTGCAGGCTGTAGGATCGCATGTGGGCAGCGCTGAAGCGGTCGGCCGAGATCACGTGCCGGGCCACGGCCTCCGGCGCCCAGCCCATGACCACTCCGGCCGCGCAGGCCCTGAGAAGAAAATCCCGGTCACAGCCGCCGGTGAGCATGGTCTCGTCGAAGGTGCCGACCTGCTCGAACACCCGGCGATGGACCAGCCGGTTGCCACCCGAGGGCAGGGGCGGAGTGGTACGGTATCGCTCCGGCTCCCGGACATCGGGGCTTTCCCCGTACAGATCCCGGCAGACCGGTCCCAGGCCTGCAAGCACGGCCTCAGGGATATCGAGGACCACCGGACCGCCCACCATCCCGGCCTCCTGTTCCCGGGCAACGGTGAACAGGGCCTTCAGCCAGCCCGGTCCCGCAAGCTGGTCATCGTCGAAAAAGGCCAGCCACTGACCGGTAAACTCGGTAACAGCACGGTTCAGGACATGGGTATACCCCTTCCCTTCGGCAAGGATGTAGCGGACCGGGACCGTGGCCTCCCGTGACAGCGCGGCCACCACGTCCGGGGTGTCATCGGTGGAGGCGTCATCCAGAACCAGCACCTCGTAGGCAAAGATCCCGTCCGTCTCCTGGGCAAGCAGTCCATCCAGGGTGTTCTTGAGCATGGCCGACCGGTTGTAGGTCGGTACCGCGACACTGACCAAGGGCCTCTCCATGGTTCAGGAACCCGGGGCCTCGGCCGGCAGGAAGGCCAGTTTGACAAACACGATCATGGCGTAGAACGTCATGAAAAACGGCCTGGTCAGCAGGTGGGCCTCAAGAAAGAAATTGTAGCACAGCCAGACGATAAGGCCGGCTGCAAAGGCATAGGCCGGGTTGAACCGGCTCAGCTCCAGGGCTCTCTTGAAGGCCAGGGCAAGAATGGCCAGCAGGGTGATGATGCCCACCAGGCCCGTTCCGGTCAGGGCATCCAGGTAGGCAGAGTGGACGGAACTCGGGATCCAGCCCACCACCTTGGAAATGTTGATGATGCTGCCGGGGTTGATAAAGGTGTTGTACCCATACCCCAGGATGGGCCGGTCCAGGACGTAACGAAGCGCCTCGCTCCACAGGGGAAGGCGTCCGGTCAGGGTGCCCACCGACTCCTTTGCCGCCTCGCCGCGTCCCAGGGTGGCCACATCGGCCATGAACGGGAGAAACCGGTCCTGGAGGGCAAGAAACAGCAGGGAGCTGCCGATGAGGAGCAGCAGAACAAGGGTGACCCTCCTGGTTCCCGGGGAAACCAGGGTCCAGTAGAGCCCCACGCCCAGGAAGGCGGAAAAAACCGCCATCCGGCTCTTGGTGATGATCAGGAAGAAGAGGGCCATGGCGATCACCAGAACCAGGCCCAGGACATCGCCCCTGCCCCGGTCCCTGGCCAGGGCGGCGGCGAGGAGGATCAGCAGCCCGCAGTTCCAGCCCATGGCCACGGTGTGCATGAGGCCGGCAAAACGCCACTCTTCACTCCTGGGGGCAAAGGTTCCGGCATGGACCTCGGCAAAGAATCCCACCCACATGGTGACAAAGAGAATGACGACGCCAAAGGCCATGAGTTCCCGCAGGCTCAGCCGGTCGGCGACGGCAAGGGCGCCCAGGGAGAGGATACAGAGGGTGGCCACCCGCTTGATGGTGAAGACCGGGTTCACTGACCAGCAGATACTGAAAATGGCCCAGGCGAGGAAAAACATGATCAGCCAGCCAAGCAGGCCGTTTATCCGGAACCGGTTCCTGTTCCAGGCCAGGCTCCAGATGGAAAAAACCGCCAGGATCCCCAGGGCGATCTGGCGCCCCATGTTGCCCCGGGCCATGGAGACGGCGGCATCGGCAGCATCGGTGATATTGAACGACTCCAGTACCTTGACCGGCCAGAAAAAATCAAGGGGCGTGGCAAAGAAAAAGACGCCGAAGATGAACAGAATCAGTCCCCAGGGCAGGTCCTGCCATCGAAATGTATCAACTGCCGTACTGTTCATGCCGTGTCTTTTCCTTCACCTGTCCGTCGTTTCAGGCCTGAAAAAAAGAACAGCAGCACCGCTGCCGTTGCAACGGTACTGGCCAGGTTGCCCCAAGCCACCCCGATGGTGCCGAATTTTTTCACCAGGAGAATACCAAAGGCAAATAATATAATCAATGGCACGAGGTTGGCGACAAAGTAAATCCTGCTCTGCTCCACGGCCAGAATTGCCCTGGAAAGGATAAAGGCGGCGGCGGTGACCAGCATGTTCACGGCCAGGATGGCGACCACCCCCCCGTTGCCTCCATACTTGGCCCCGTATACCAGGACCACGATATTGCCTCCGAAGGCAAAGAGGATCATGGCCAGGGGAAGCACGAGGAGAAAGAATACAACGGTCACGCGCACCACGAACCGCCGCAGGCCCGTCATTCCTCCCCGTGTATAGGCCTGCACGATCTTCGGGCCCAGAAAATTCTGGATGCCGAAAAGCAGGGGATTGGCAATGGCGACGACCCCATACGCGGCCGCCCAGGCACCGGCGGCGGCAACACCGTGATAGTGGGCCAGGAACCAGGGGTAGAGGTTCATGCTCAGGGCCCAGAGCAGGCCACTGGCAAACACCCATCGCCCGAATTCCCAGTTTTTCCTGAAATCGGCCGCCACCGACTGCAGACGGATGACCCAGGCACGGCGGTTGAGGATGAGCCATCCCGTGGATGCCATGCCGCAGGCAAGGCCGATGACCAGAAAAGCCATCCTGGTGGACAGGATCCCCTGCCAGGCGAGGAGCAGCAGACCGCCGACCTGGACCAGGGCCACGCAGCAGTCCACCAGCAGGGCATGGACCATCTGCAGCCCGGCAAAACAGACCCGCCGCACATACTCGCGAAACATGATAAAGGCGATGACCCCGGCCAGGGACCTGACCACCGGGTCCAGTTGCGCCGGCCCGATACCGAGGCCCAGCAGGAGGTGTCCGCCGGCAAGCAGGAGTATCAGCAGCAGGGCCAGGGCCCACTGGTGCACCAGGGTGCTGCCGAGGTAGAGGGCATGCCGGCGGCCGGAGAGGCGCTGGCTGTAGATCATGAACGGCGAGGAGATGATGGAGGTCTGGAGGTCAAGGACAAAGAGGACCACGCTCATGCAGAGCATGTAGAGTCCGAACTCGTCCCGGGCGCAGACCCGGCCGATAATCATGCCGGTCAGGAAATTGGTGGCGCTGGCCACCATCTGGTCAGCCAGGGAGACCATACCGCCCCGGGTGGCGGCGCCGGACAGCGACCTGGCCAGGCCCCGCAGGCCCTTTCCCGACCCTCCCGGTCCCAGCGTGTTCTCCCCGCCCCCCCCTCTCTCTGCGGCCCGTTTCACGTCATACCCCCTGCCGGCATCTGTACGGCGGCCGCAGCCGGTGGCGGGACCGGCCCGGGCAACCGGGCGGCCCTGCTGTCATTTTCCGCCTGTACCATTGCCCGTTTCCCCGGGCACCAGGCCGGACTTGAGGAGATAATCCGCCAGCAGAGCGGCGATCCGCGCATGAACAACGGCCGAGGGATGGGCATCAAACCGCGAGGCCATGAACCGGTCCACCGGAAACTCGCTGACAACGGAACCGAGATCGAGAAAAGGTACCTGGTCCCGCCTGAGCCGGGCAAGAAATGCCGGGGAGAACGCCTGGTGCAGGGACGGCAGCAGGAGCACCAGGGACGGCAGGCGGCGGTCGGCGGCGAAACGGACAAAATCCGTCACGTACCGGTAGGAGGCGGATAGCGCCGCCCCGGTCCCGGCTTCCCCTGTTCCCCCAGCCCTGCTCCTGTGGAGGATATCGCGCAGGACATAGGTGAGATGTACCCTGCGCAGCAGCCTTTTGGCCAGGCTGTCGTTTCCGAACAGGCCGGAGGATCCATCGCTGTGTGCCGTGTAGCCCCACCGGTCCACGGTCCCGGTCCGCGACAGGTCGAAATCCGCGGGAATGATCGCCATGATCACCAGGTCCGGTTCGATCGCCAGCATGCGGCTGCGAAGTGTGGCCGCCATCTGGCGCACACTGTAGGCCGAGACCGCGTAGTTGAAGACCGTCACCCGGGGTCCCCCTTTTTTCCGGTTCAGGATCTTCGCCAGGACCATGGGGTAGACATTGCCGGTATCGGCCACCCCCTCGCCAAAGGTCACCGAGTCGCCGGTTATGGCGATACGGAACTCGTCGTCTTTCTTCCTGCCATAGGTGGCGCCGCTCTCCAGGGCCCGCAGGCCGAGGCTGTCGGTGTTGATGACGGCCGATCCCCGCGCACGGGCATTGTGCAGGTTCGGCCTGTGCACGTAGGGAATATCGGCAGACTGTTCACAGGGCCTGTAGATGGGGTCATAGATGTAGTGGTCCGAGTATCCCCACAACCGGACAGCGATCTCCAGAAGAACAGCGGCGGCGAGCAGGACATACACCGGAAAGAGGAGTCTTTTCACATATCGCATGACGCGCGGGTGGCCGCTCCCGCGGCTGTCTCGTCTCACGGTGGCGGCCTAGAAAAGGGTATAGATGAACGGCGCCAGGGCAGATCCTTCGGTCAGGACCAGCAGGGCACCGAGGGAGACAAGAAACAGGAGAATGGGGAGCAGCCACCACTGTTTCCGTTTCCTGATAAAACTCCATATCTCCAGGATGGTGGACATCTTGGACATTGATCTTGGTCCTCGGCAAATGATTTCGGTTCAGTATTGATGTTCGCAATCTGCAGGCTCCTGGCTTCCCGGTTCGCGGGGGCGCCAGTAGCTCTGCCGGGCCGGGTCCGGCCGGCGATGGAGCAGGTCCATGCCCATGAGCCGGGCAGCCAGGGCAAGCGGGGTGATAACCAGGAGATAGACCAGGGTCAGGAGAACCGCGGTCATGACCGAGCCCATCCTGGTACTGCCCGCCATCCAGACCCTGTGGACCCGGCGGAGAAGAAGCGGCCGCACCATGGCCAGGACCACCAGGAGCAGGCCGGGAAGCGCGAGCAGGCTCTGCACGGATTTTCCCTGCCGGAAAAAAATCACCCCGAGCGCAAGGAAAACCAGACCGACAAGCAGACCGAACTTCCTGAGGTCCCCGGCCGTGCTCCGGGCGGTGTCTGTCTTCTTCATGATGCCTCCCTGTGCCCGGTCCGTGTCATCGTGTTCTTTTCCAGGAGAAAACAGCCCAGGACCAGGGTATCCATTTCCGTGCGCATGAAACACCGGAAGGCATCCTCCGGTGTACAGACGATGGGTTCGCCCCGCACATTGAAGGAGGTGTTGACGATCACAGCACAGCCGTGGCGCTCGTCAAAAGTCCTGAGCAGCCGATGGTAGCGGGGATTGTCCTCCCTGGCCACGGTCTGCACCCGGGCGGAATAATCGACATGGGTCACGGCCGGAATCGTCGACCGCGGCACCTTCAGACGCGCCAGGCCTTGCAGCCGCAGCTCCTCTTCCGTGGGCTGGTGCCGGATCTCCTCCCGCACCGGCGTCACCAGCAGCATGTAGGGGCTCTCGTGATCGAGCTCGAAGTAGTCTGTCGCCCGTTCCTTCAGCACGGACGGGGCAAACGGCCTGAAACTCTCCCGGAACTTGATTTTCAGGTTGATGGTCTCCTGCATGGCGGGAGAACGGGCGTCACCGATGATGGAACGGTTGCCGAGCGCCCGGGGGCCATACTCCATCCGTCCCTGGAACCAGCCGATCACCCGGCCGGCGTCGAGCTGGTCGGCCACGGTCTCGAGCAGCCGCTCCTCGGGAAGCTCGACAAAACTGCACCCCTTGCCCTGCAGGAACTCGCGGATCTCGCTGTCGCTGAACTCCGGCCCCAGGTAGGAACCCTTCTGCCGGTCACCTGAACCGTCAACGACCCGGGGCTTGCCCAGCCAGGAGTGCCAGGCAAAGAGGGCGGCGCCCAGGGCCCCTCCCGCATCACCGGCCGCCGGCTGGATCCAGATATCTTCAAACGCGGATTCCCGCAGGATCCGGCCGTTGGCAACACAGTTCAGGGCAACGCCACCGGCCAGGCACAGGTACCGGTGGCCGGTTTCCCGGTGTACATGGTCCACCATCTTCAGGATCACGGTCTCGGTGACGTCCTGGATGGAACGGGCCAGGTTCATGATCCGCTGGTCGATCTCCGATTCCGGTTCCCGGGGCGGACCGCCGAAGAGACGGTGAAACTTGGGCCCGGTCATGGTCAGGCCGGTGCAGAAGTCGAAGTAGTCCATGTTCAGCCGGAACGAACCATCCTCCTTCAGATCCATCAGTTTGTCCAGGATCAGGTCTCTGTACTCTGGTTCACCGTAGGGTGCAAGTCCCATCAGCTTGTATTCACCGGAGTTGACCTTGAACCCGGTGTAATAGGTAAAGGCGGAATAGAGAAGGCCGAGAGAATGGGGAAAGAAGATCTCGGCCCGGATATCGAGCCGGTTGTCCCGGCCGGTCCCGAAGCTGGTCGTCGCCCACTCCCCGACCCCGTCGATGGTCAGAAACGCCGCCTCGCGGAACGGCGAGGGATAGAAGGCCGAGGCGGCATGGGACTGGTGGTGTTCCGGGAAGATGATCCTGCCGGCGAATCCCACCTGGCGGGCGATGTCATCCTTGATCCAGAGCTTCTGCTTCATCCAGAGGGGCACGGCCTTGAGAAAGGAACGAAGCCCGGCCGGGGCCTCGGCAAGATGGCTCTTCAGAATCCTTTCAAACTTGATGAACGGCTTATCATAGAAGGCGATCGCCGCCAGTTCCCCGGCATGGATGCCACCCTGTCGCAGGCAGTAGTCCACCGCGTGGACGGGAAAGGAAAAATCGTGCTTTTTCCTCGTGAACCGCTCTTCCTGGGCTGCGGCGATGATCTCGCCATCCCGGAGCAAGCAGGCGGCGCTGTCATGATAATATGCGGAAATACCAAGTATGTGCACAGATTCCATCTTCGATTATCGTGGAACAGAAAACAGGAGGACCTGCACGGAGCGTTTCATCCACCGGCACCACTGAACAAAGAAATCATTCTGGTTCCCACGCTGGAGCGTGGGAACGAGGGAAAAAAGAAAATCATTGGCAATCATTTTACCTTTTCCATTTGCAGATGGGTACCACGCGCACATCAGGGAGAAAAACTGTTTCTTCCTCCGCCTGCGGCCGGGCCGGGCCCGGTCCTGACCGGCAACCCGATCGGCCGATCGCTCATTCCCGGCCGGCGGCAAGGCGGGATAGTCAAAGCGCCCGGTCGTCTGCCCGGGAATACGATTCCTACCAGCGACTGCCGGGCCGGCCCCGCCGGATCTCGAGGAGCACGACCTTGAGGCGCCAGAGGACAAACAGGGGTGCGGAGAGCAGGGCCCGGTAAACCCGTGTCCCGGCCCTGGCGGAGACCAGGCCGAGGCCGGTATAGCCGAAAAGAAGCAGGATACCCGCAAGCCATGCATACCGCATGCAGGGATGGCAGTGACACCACCGACATGAAAAAAAGACAAAGCCCATGATGCCCAGGAAAAAAAGGATCGCAAACGGCGGCAGGAGCAATTCCATGGCACCATCCAGGCAGCGGATATCTCCCCTGCCGAGCCCCCGCCGGAGCAACTTGCCGAGAAACCTGTTGCGGACATTGACCTTGCCCATGTCCCAGCGCGCCCTCTGCCGGGCCGACGCCTGCCGGCTTTGGTGCAGCTCGACGCTGATCTTCGCATCACTGGCAAAGACGACCCGGACACCATGCAGGAGCAGAAACATCTGGTACTCGATATCCTCCACCATGGAGGTGGCCGGCCAGCCGAAACGCTCTATGATCTCCCGGCTGAAGCACATGCCGGTCCCCATCAGGTTGGCCGACAGCCCCAGCCGGCTCCTGCCCCGGTAGCGCAGGTTGCGGTTGAGGGCAAAACCGAGGAATGCCAGGCTTTCGAGCACGGAGCGCTCGGGATGCCGTACCTGGGTATACCCCTGCACCACCCGGGCGCCCTGGCGGAAACGGGCATTGACCGCCTTGAGGAACCCCGCATCCACGTGGGAGTCCGCATCAAGCACGACAAAGGCATCGTGATCGCCGCCGGCAAGAAGACGGGGGAAAGCCCACTGGAGCACGTATCCCTTGCCGCGGTGCTCCCCGCGCTCATACTGCCAGCAGGTGATTCCCCGGGAGCGAACCTCGTCCACGGTCCGGTCCCGGCAGCTGTCGGCGACCACGATGACCTCGTACAGCCCGGCCGGGTAGTCCACGGCCAGCAGGCAGTCCAGGGTCGCGCCGATCTGACGCTCCTCGTTATGGGCCGGAATGAGGATGGCAAACCGTGTCCGCGGCGCACAGGGCTGCGGTTTTCCCGCCGGCCAGAAACTGGCTGCGGCAAGAACCACGAGATAGAGCATGACCAGCAGGAAGATGATCCCGAGGGTGACAACCAAGATATCGAACATCATCCGTCCCTGTCCCTGGCCAGATACCGCTGCCGGAGGATATAGTAAACAAACTGCATATTGCCGATGAGATACCTGCGCCACAACCGCCTGGGCTCCACCAGCAGCCTGCACAGCCACTCGAATCCGTGATCCAGGAGCCACTGCGGTCCCCGCCGGGTCCTGCCGGACAGGAAATCGAACAGTCCGCCCACGCCCCAGAGCACGGGAACCCGGAGCGATTCGCTGTAACGTTCGATCCACAGCTCCTGGCAGGGCGCACCCATGCCGACCAGGAGGATGTGCGGCCGTAACCGGTTGACCTGCTCCACGATCTTTTCACTCTCATCAGGCCGAAAGTAGCCATGATGGGTGCCCACCACCTGTAACCCCGGCGCCTGTGCTACGAGACGGCGGGCGGCCGCATCCGCCACTCCCTCCCTGGCGCCCAGCAGGAAGAGCCGGATGCCGTGGCCGGCAAAGACCCGGCAGAAGGCGGGCATGAAGTCGGCCCCGGTGGAACGGCCCGGCAGATCATGCCCCCAGAGCCTCGCCCCCCAGACCACGCCGATGCCGTCGGCATAGACAAGATCCGCCCGGTTGAGCGCCTGCCGGTAGGCCCGGTTGTGCCTTGCGATCAACATGCAATCCGCATTGACATACATGACCCGGTGCGGTCCCTCCTGCCGGGCCAGGGCCAGGACCCTGTCACACAGGCCGCCGGTATCCAGGACATCGACCCGGATGCCGAGGAAGTCGATGGTCTGCCGGCACACGGCCGGCTCTGCTCCGGCAGCGGCAGGGAACGTAGTGTCCGCGGCATCCCGCTTCATGACACCTCCTGTTCCGCCCTGGCCATGGGGTTCCTAGGAACGGATCTTTGCAAAATCCAGGATGTGGCCGAGCACGGCCCTGCCGCCGCGCAGGACATATCCCAGGTCCGAGAGGGAGCGGATCCTGAGAAGCTGGCGCATCACGAACATGGGCGACAGGAATGAGCGGTAGATGGCGCTGCACATCTTCATGATCTCCTCCGGCTCCATGTCCGGCAGCTTCAGGACCGGCTCGGTCATGTCGTATCGCTCCCAGGCATCGACGGGCGTAAACCGGATCCAGTCCTTCTCCTCTGCCTCGGCAAAGAGTGGTGTACCCGGATAGGGAATCACCACCGTGGACTGGAGCATCTCCGCATGTCCCCGCGCCATCAGGCCACGCGCCAGGTTGAGGGTGTTGAGAGCATCCTGCCTGGTCTCCCAGGGATAGCCGACCATGACCGTGAGCTGGATGTCGATGCCGGCCTCGCTGGCCAGGCGGCACCCCTCGACGATATCCTCGACCCGCACGTTTTTCCTGATCCGGTCCAGGGTGGCCTGGTTGGCCGACTCGAGGCCGGACTTGAGCTTGCGGAACCCGGCCTTTTTCATGAGTGCCGGGATGCCGGGGTCCTGGACCAGGAAATCAAAACGCATATTGCAGGAGAAGAGGATCTCCCGGTTCAGGCCCCGCTCGATCATGCCCTCGCAGAAACGCCGCAGCCAGCGGCCGGCCGGGAAATTGCCCGTGTCGTCAAAGATCTCGCGGACGCCGTAACGGGAAACAAGCATCTCGATCTCGTCGAGCAGGCTCTCCACGGTGCGGGTGCGGAAGGTGGGATAGGTCGTGGTCCAGGAGCAGAAGGTGCACTTGCCCCACTGGCAGTCCCGCCCGGCCATGGTGTACCGGAACGGCTCGTATTTTTTCCATTTCTCGCCATAGAGATGGGCCTGGGTGAGCTCACGGTCGATAAAGGGCAGGGCGTTGAGATCATGGTTCAGGGAAAAAGGTCCGGTGTTGGCGACAGCGTCGTCTTTCCGGAAGAAAATGCCGCCGGGCATGTCACCCCGGCCGGCAAGGGCACGGGCCAGCCCCTGCAGGGAAAAATCGTAATCACCGCCGGTCAGCACGAAATCGGTGACCGACCGCTGCATGGATTCTCCGGGCAGGGCGGTGACATGATCTCCCATGAGCACGGTCCGCGTTGCCGGCGAGACCTTCTTGACGTCAGCGACAATGTCCCAGTGCAGCTTGACCACCGGTGTCTTGGTCTCGAAAACGACCAGGTCGGGCCGTTCCCCCTCCACGGTCTCGAGGAAATGCTCATAGGAGTGGCGCGCCGCGATACCGTCATACCAGAGCACCTCGTGGCCATCCGCCTGCAGGAGGGTGGCGGCCGAGGCCGGTACCAGCGGGTAGATGCAGGAACCAAGACTCATCCACTGGAACTGCCGGTTCTGGGTGAGCATGGGGCTGCCCTTACCCCGCAGGGCGGGGTAGGCGATCATTATTTTCATAATTTCAACTACCTGTAAAGAAATCCGTTCCCGGATTTTCAGGAACCGGGGGCCTGGCCGCGGGTCCGCGTTCACCAGCACCCATCTTCGTCCGACCAGGCCTCCTCACATGGCGGGCTATGGACTCGTCGTCCTGCCTGGACGGATATGGAGCACCGGCAACCACTTGCACCATGGAGATAATGCCGGCGTGGCAGCACCCCGGTGAACGGTCACGGACACGGAGGCCGGCCTCGGCCCCGGCCTCTCCTATGCCGCCCCGACTCCCCGGATCACGGCAGGAATGGTCTTGAGCAGGATCCTGAAATCGAGCCACAGGGACCAGTGATCGATATAGTGCAGGTCCAGCTCGATCCAGCGCTCAAAGGGGATACCACTGCGGCCGGTGATCTGCCAGAGGCAGGTGACACCGGGCCGGACACTGAAACGCCGGTTGTACCAGTACTGGTCAAATTCACGATAGTCCCTGATCGGCAGGGGTCTCGGCCCCACCAGGCTCATATCACCCTTGAGGACATTGAACAGCTGCGGCAGCTCGTCGATACTGGTCTTGCGCAGGATCCTGCCGATGGGGGTGACCCGGGGATCGTTTTTGATCTTGAACACCGGCCCGCTCGCCTCGTTGAACGGTTCCAGTTCGGCCTGCCGCGCCTCGGCGTCCACCACCATGGTCCTGAACTTGTACAGCCGGAACCTGCGCTTGTTGAGGCCCAGCCGTTCCTGGACAAAGAACACCGGTCCCGGCGAGGTCAGCCGGATGGCCAGGGCGGCCGCCAGGAAGAGCGGCGACAGGACAACCAGCAGAATCAGCGACAGGACGACATCCATCACCCGTTTCATCACCAGGGGCAGACCATCCTGGGTGCCGGTATACATGGTGATCAGCAGGGAGTCTTCAAAATGCTCCACCCGCGACTTGGCGATCCGGGTGAAGAAGAGGTCTGCCTGCAGCCTGACGATGATGCCCTGTTCCTCGCACAGGGAGATGATCCTGGAATACTGCTCGTAAAACGATTTCACAGGCAGGAAGATCACCACCTCATCCACCACCTGCTCGGTGAGATAGGACTCCAGCTCCTCCAGCGGAATCAGCGGAAAGGTAAGCCGCATCATCTCGGACTTGTCATCATACCACGTATCGTCGGCAAAGCCGAGCAACTCGTAGCCCAGCTCCGGTTTCTGGAGGATGGTGCGGGCGAACTCCGTGGCCCGGACGTTGGTGCCGGCGATGAGCAGATTGCGCAGATTCCGGCCGCGGAGCCGGAGATGTTCGAGACCGTAGCGCAGGATCCGGCGGCCCAGGACACCGGCGACGCTGCTCACCAGCCAGAATATAACCAGGAACAGGGGCGAGACCATGACCATGTTGAAGATGATGCCGGCCATGGACAGGGTCAGGGTGCCCAGGGTGGTGGCCTTGAGGACATCCCCCGCCTCTTCCCAGCGCGAGGAGAGTCGCCTGGAATGATAGAGCCCGCTGGCGGCAAAGATCGTGTGCCAGGTCAGTATCAGGCCGAGAAAGAGAAAAAAGTTCTGGACGCTGATCCGGATAGCCAGGAACTGCTCAAGCGAAATCGATCTCAGGAGGTTGTGCGAGATTATGGTGGCAACCCCGAAGGAAAAGATCAGGAGGAAGATGTCAAACAGCTTGAGACTGTTGATGAGAAGATGGCGGCGAAACGGCGGCATTACCCGGTATATCCTCAATTGGAGAATGCTTGGCTCCGGTTACCATGCCGTGCCGGCCCGGAACAGAAGCCCAAGAAGTTCACGTATTGCAGATGACTGAAACCTTTCGCGATTTCCATTCCGCCCCCAGGACGGGAGTCCTGGCGCAAAACGAAAATCGCTCATTTCAGGTTTCGAGTGTTCCCAACTGTTGATACGGCCGGCGGCTGTTTATTCCCTGGCACCGGAAATTTCTTCCTGCAGCGCCCGTTGTGCCGGCCTGCCTGGAACCCTTTGCAGGGCAGACGGTTTTCGCTACATGAAGTGTATCAAAGATCCCGTGGCAAAGTAAAGCCGGAAAACCCCATCTTTTTTCCCGGGTCCCGGCAGGCTGTTCTTCGGAATTCCTACAAGGTAACAACCCGTTGCAGGCCGTTGCGCAGAAGAGACAGTGCCCCGCAGCGCCGCATGTCGACCAGGGTGAGATCCTGGTACCTGCCGGTCACCTCGACCCGCGGCAGAGAAAAAAGATGGTTGCGGTGGGCGGCGACAATGGTGCCCTCGTTGACCATGGTGCAGGTGGCAAAGCCGCACCGGCCGGCGATGGCCACCTCCCGGCGTCCGACCTCGGCGGGCGAGCCGAAGGGATAGGCGAAGTGACGGACCTGGCTGCCGGTATGCTGCTCGATGGCCTCCCGCGAGGCCAGGATCTCCCGGCGCACCATGTCCGGGGCCAGCTCCCTCAGGTTGCAGTGGTGCACTGTATGCGCGCCGATGGTGACCAGTGGATCAGCGGCCAGTGCAGCCACCTGCTGCCAGCTCAGCATCAGCTCCTCGTAGGCGGCTGCCCGGATGGGGGTTCCGGAAAAGATCGCCTCCAGGCAGGCACCGAGTTCCTCGGCCGGGGCGGCGAGGAGCAGTTGCCGTATCGTGGTATAGGCATGCTCCCGCTCCTCCATGGTGGAGGTCGGATAGCGGTGTTGGCGCTCCTGCCAGGTGAAACATACCTGGTCATGGCGCAGCACCAGGTCCTCCAGCATGTACCACCAGGGGATGAGGACCCGGTCCGGAAAACCGGTGACCAGGTAGACCGCAAAAGGTGCCCGGTGCCGGCTGAAGATCGGCTGGACCACCTCCAGGGCATCGGCATACCCGTCGTCAAAGGTAAAGCAGACAAAGGGTGCTGCGCCCTTGCTGCCCCGGCAGATCCGCTCATGGACCGTATCCAGGGAGACGATCTCGTATCCCCGGTCGCGGAAGAAGAGAATGAGCTGATCGAGAAAGGCCGGGCTGATCTCGATCCTGGCATTGGCCATGACCCTGGGACCTGCTGTCGGCGGCAGGACGCGGTGCAGGACCAGGATCAGGCCCATGCCCCGGAAAAACGGGCAGAGCAGCCTGTGCAGGCGGGTGACCCGGAAGAAGGCTGTCAGCAGGCGGAGCCTGGTCGGTAACCGGTTGTTCATGGTCTGCTCACAGCCGCATCAGCAGCAATTCCGAGTAGAGGTTGTCCACCTGGGCGGGTTCCAGGCCCGCCGGCCGGTAGAGACGGGGATAGCGCAGCACGTGTTCGCGGCAGGGCCCGGGCCGCATCCCGCCCAGAAGCCGCCTGTCGACCAAGGTGAAGAGGGTGCGGTTGTGCAGGAGAAAGTACCGCTGCAGCCTGGAAAGTCCCTGCCGGAAGAGTTCCGGATCGCCGACGTGATAGAGCTGGGTGAAACGGATCCCCTTTTTCCGCACCGTGTTGAAGACCAGGTAACAGGTACGGTTCTCGTCTCCTTCCGCCTGAAGCAGGAGTTGACCACATCCGGGCAGGTCATGATCCCGGAACACTATCCGCTCCTGCCCGGAAAGCAGGCCCCTGATCCTCTCCGGCTCCGTGACCAGCCGCACGCCACGGCCACCGCCCGGAGACAGGAGAAACGGCAGGATGACCGTATGGGTCTCCAGGACCATGAACCCGAACTTGGCCAGGACCAGGGAGGCACCGCGGGATGGGGTCAGGCTCATCA
>DRKI01000105.1 GCA_011051875.1 Desulfobulbus sp.
CCGAGGCGAACTTGCGACAGCCGGGACAGCGGCCGCAGGGGCGACGGTCCGGGTCGGTGCAGAGCAGGATGGCGGCCACGGCCATGGCGGTGCGGGTCTTGCCCACCCCGTCCGGGCCGGTAAAGAGATAGGCATGGGCCAGCCGGCCCGAGGCAAGGGCCCTGCCCAGGAGGTTGATCGCCTTGGGCTGGCCGAGGATCTCGGAAAAATCGTAGGTGGTCACAACAGACCCGTCCTTGCGGCGCAAGGCCAGCAGGCCTCAGAACAGCGTCTGCTGGCGTTTTTCAAGCTCGTTCTTCCCCCGGCTGCCGCGGTACCGGGTCGGCCCGGACGATGCCTTTCCCCGTCCCCCCGGCTGCAGCAGGCCCGCCGCCCCGGGCACGTCCTCGTCCTCTTCCGGCCGGCGCAGGTAGAGAAAACGCTCCAGGGGACGCTGAAAGTCGGTCCAGTGGCTGCCCGGCTCGGTGATCTTTTCCCGCAGCCGCCCGATGTAGTTCATTTTGGCGTCCATGTCGTCCAGGTGATGCAGGACCAGGGCCTCGGGTGTCATGGGCAGGACCGGGGCGCCGAAGTCGTGGCGGCCGTGGTGGCTGAGCACCAGGTGGACCAGCTGGTCCAGGCGGTCAGGGGGCAGGTCCGGCACCCCGGAGGCCGCCTCCCGCACCATCTCGGCGCCCAGGACCAGGTGGCCGATCAGCCGGCCGCTGCTGGTGTAGTCAAAGGGCAGGCGCGCAAAGGAGAACTCGCGGATCTTGGCGATATCGTGGACCAGGGCGCCGGTGAGCAGCAGATCCCGATCCAGGGCCTGGTAGTGGTCCGCGGTCCGGGCAGCCATGCCGGTGACCGACAGGGTATGCTCCAGCAGACCGCCCAGGTAGGCGTGGTGCATCTTCTTGGCCGCAGGCGCCCTGGAAAACTGCACCAGGGTCTCGCCGGCGAAGATGACCCGCAGCAGCCGGTGCAGGGGCCTGTCCTCGATGCGGGCGATCACCGACTCCAGCTCGGCCACCATCACATCCCGGTTGCGCGGGCTGGCCGGCATGAAATCCTCCAGGCGGACGTCATCCTCGTCCACCTGCGCAAGCGAGTTCACCACCAGCTGCAACTGCTCCCGGTAGGAACGGGCCGTACCCCGGACCCGGACGAAGTTGCCGGCCTCGGCCATGGCATCGTACTCTTCGGCGTTATCCCACAGCCGGGCCTCGATCTCGCCGGTGCGGTCCATGAGGGACAGCGCCAGGTAAGGCTTGCCGGCCTTGGTCTCGGCCAGGGTCTTGCGGGAGACCAGGAACAGGTCATCCACCTGCCGGCCCTCGTGCAACTGTTCAATGAAGATCGTCTTGTCGGCCATGACACTCACACGTTGAAACGAAAAAGGATGCAGTCCCCGTCGCGGACCACGTAGTCCCTGCCCTCTGAACGGAGCAGCCCCCTGTCGCGGGCCGCGGCCTCGGAGCCGCAGGTGACATAATCGTCATAGGCGATGACCTCGGCCCGGATGAAGCCCCGCTCGAAATCGGAATGGATCCTGCCGGCCGCGGCCGGGGCAAGGGTTCCCCTGCGGATGGTCCAGGCCTTTGTCTCCTTCTCGCCCACGGTGAAGAAGGTGATCAGGCCGAGCAGGTCGTAGCCGGCATGGATCAGCCGGTTGAGACCCGGCTCCTCCAGGCCCATCTCGGCCAGGAACTCCTGCTGTTCGTCGGCATCGAGCAGGCTCAGTTCCTGCTCGATGGCGCCGGCAATGGTAACCACCGAGGCATTCTCGGCCGCGGCCGCCTGCCTGAGCGCCTGCACGTGCCGGTTGCCGCCGGCCAGGTCGTCTTCACTGACATTGGCCACGTAGAGGACCGGCTTGGTGGTGAGCAGGCAGAGCTCGCGCAGGAGCGCCCCCTCCTGCCCGGTCTCCGGTTCGGCCAGCCGAGCCGGCCGGCCCGAATCCAGCAGTTCCCGCACACCCTCGAGAAAACGTACCTCGGCCAGGAACTTCCTGTCCCCGCTCTTGGCCTGGTTGCGGCTCCTGGCCAGCCGCCTTTCCACGGTCTCCAGGTCGGCCAGGATAAGCTCGGTAGCGATCACTTCCACGTCGCGGAGCGGATCGATGGACCCGTCCACGTGCACTATATTGCTGTCCTCGAAACAGCGTACCACGTGCAGGATGGCATCCACCTGGCGGATATGGCCAAGGAACTGGTTGCCCAGTCCCTCGCCCTGGCTGGCGCCCTTGACCAAGCCTGCAATATCGACAAACTCCATCTGAGTGGGTACCTTGTTCCTTGTCCTGACCAGTTCCGCCAGCACGTCCAGGCGGCGATCAGGCACCGGCACCACGCCGACGTTGGGCTCGATGGTGCAAAAGGGGTAATTCTCGGCATCGATGGCGGCCGCGGTCAGGGCATTGAATATGGTGGACTTGCCCACGTTGGGCAGGCCCACGATTCCACAACGAAATCCCATAGACTCCTCGTAAGCGAAAACAAAACAGGGCGGGTGCTTTCGGCCCCATCCCGTTCAATGGATATATTCCCCCGGATTGAGCGTTTCAACCGTCTGGATCGAAAAAACTAATGATTATAAACGGTCTTCTCTTTACAGTGTTGCAGGTACGTGAAACGCTCAATCCGGGATTCCATAAACCGTAGGTGCCACCTCTCTACACCATCCGCCAGACCGAGGCAAGCTGTTATGGACATTATGAACCCCGACATCCTGATCACCGATACGCTCCTGCTCGCCGAACCGGGCACGAGCGCCCCGTCTCCGGACGCCTTCATTGCCATCGGCGACGGCAGGATCCTCGCCACAGGTCCCATGCGGGAAATGGGCGGGATCCGGGCCCGGACCACCATCTCCGGCCGGGGCATGCTGGCCATGCCGGGCCTGGTCAACGGCCACTGCCACGGGGCCATGACCCTGTTCAGGGGGCTGGCCGACGACCTGGCCCTGGCCGAGTGGCTGCGTGAGCACATCTTTCCGGCCGAGGCCGCGCACGTGAACCCGAAGATGGTCTTTCACTGTTCCCTGCTGGCCGCGGCCGAGATGCTGCTCTCCGGGACCACGAGCGTTGCGGACGGCTATTTCCACGAGACCGAAGCGGCCCGTGCCTTTGCCCAAGCCGGCATGCGTGCCGTCGCCGCCCAGGGCATCGTCGATTTCCCGGCCCCGGGCGTACCGGACCCGGCCGGCAACCTGGAGGCGGCCGCCTCCTTCCTCGACGCCTGGACCGGCCGCGATCCCCTCGTCCAGCCTGCCCTGTTTGCCCACGCGCCCTATACCTGTTCCGCCGCGACCCTGCGCCGGGCCAAGGAACTGGCCCGCGAACGCGGCGTACCGCTCTTCATCCACGTGGCCGAGACCAGGGACGAGGCGGCCATGATCAAGGAGCCACTGGCCGACTCGCCCGTCCGCCACCTGGGTGCGCTGGGCATCCTGGACGAGACCACGGTCTGCGTCCACTGCGTGTGGACCGACGAGCGGGATCTCGATATCCTGGCCCGCAGCTCCGCCCGGGTCATCACCTGTCCCCGGAGCAATCTCAAGCTGGCCTCGGGCATCGCCGATATCACCTCCATGCGCCGGCTGGGGATACCGGTGGGCCTGGGCACGGACGGCGCGGCCAGCAACAACGGCCTGGACCTGTTCGGGGAAATGGACACCTGCGCCAAGGTGCAGAAGGTCCGGACCATGGACCCGGTCGCCCTGCCGGCCCGGGAGGTGCTGGCCATGGCCACCCGGGAACACGGCCTGCCCGGCCTGCCGGCGGGCATCGGCCGCCTAGCCCCCGGCTGCCCGGCCGACCTGCTCCTGGTCGATATCGAGCAGCCCCATCTCCAGCCCTTCCACGGCCCGGACCTGCTGGTCTACGCGGCCACGGGCGGCGACGTCCGCACCGTGATCGTCGATGGCCGCATCGTGGTCCGGGACCGGCGGCTGCTGACCATGGACC
>DRKI01000106.1 GCA_011051875.1 Desulfobulbus sp.
GCGCTCCCGGCGGAGATGACCGGAGTCTTGCCTTCCGGCACCGTCTCGATATCGTGATTTTCCTTCGCCCCTGTGGCACCGCTCTGCGGTGTCACGCACAGGTGCTGCCGGTTTGTATCATTGGTTGTGCTTTCCCTGGGGGCATGAAGTGCTGCCTCTATTATACAGCCGGTTGAGCGATTCTCAAACAGGGTGGGCGATTTTTGTGCGGCACGCACGGAAACGGTGATGCCGACGTTGTAGATGTGCCCGGGTCGACGTTCGGTTCCTGCGTTTTAGCGGGGTCTGGATTGAAATGTTATGCCACCCTATGGCCGGAAGAACCCGGGGGCATGTCTTTCCTCTGTCGGCTACCTGTTTCTTCCGGATGTGAATACCGGGATATACATCGCCCAGGGAAAGTGGACGACCTTCTCGTAACAGCCCATGTTGGGTACGGGGATCCCGTCACCGTCACCGTCCAGGGGCCGGTGGATGCCGGCCAGGTCCGTGGATGGCATGTTCGGGTCATCCTTGTCTCCGCTGTCGACACAGCGGGAGCCGGCGCGGAGATAATAGAGCGTCTTCGGAGCATGGGAAAAAAGCGGGTTGGCCTGGATGGTCTTCTCCAGCGACGGCGTGACCCCGCCAATGTTGACCATGTGGCCGTAATCGGAATAGCCGAGATAGACCGTGCTGTCCGCTGCCGGGCCTGAATCACTGATATTGTTGACAATGTCTGTCCCAGCAGATGCGGGCGCATGGTTGCCGTGGATGATCGTATTGGAGATCCGGATGTCGCCCGGACCCCAGGATTTCTCCGCGGTTTCGAGAAAGAGGCCTCCGCTGCCGCTGCCACCGCCACCTTGGCCGCTGTATACCCGGTTGGCGGTGATGGTGTTGTTGGCGAGGATGACCTCGCCGTTGGAGACGAGAACGAGCAGGCCGCCGCCGTAGCCATCGTAACTGTTCGCGGTGCCGCCGGTGTTGCCATAGACGAGGTTGTTGGTCAGCATGGTGTGGTCGGCGGCGATGATGAGGCAGCCGTCCCCTTCCCCGGCCTCTGCACTGCCGCTCTCCGTGTAGCCGGTGACATGGTTGCGGCGGATGATGGTGTCCGCAAGCACGACCTGGCCGCCGCTATGAAGGGATGGGGCGGCACTTGCCAGGAAACAGCCGCCTCCCTTTCCTTTGGCCCTGTTGTCCTCGATGATCACATGGCGAAGCGTGACCATGCCCGGCGGCCGGGTGACGGCATAGATGCCGCCGCCGAGATCACTGTCGCCGTTGCGGACCGTGATCCCCTCGATGAGGATGGAGCCGCTCACCGTGGTCCCCCAGTCATTGATTTTGAGGACACTGCCGGTTCCGGCTCCGGTCAGGATCGTGTTGGCAGGATCAAGGGTCCGGCTCCCGTAATCACTGCTGTATCCGCCCCGGATCTCGAGGTCGCTGTCGCCGCTTGCCGGTTGGTAGACAAAGTTGCCCGCATTGGTGCCCGTGCGCAGGAAAAGGATGTTCTCCTCGTCTCCGTTGCCGGCGGCAGTGGCAAGAGCTGTCTGCAGGTCGGTGGGATCGATTATCGTACCGTCTCCGCTGCCGGCGGGGGCGACGTAGATGTCGGCCCCCTGGGTAGTGCCCGCACCCAGCGGCAGGGCAAGCAGGCACAACAGGGTGCAGATGATCTTTTTCCCCATGCAGTCATGGCGTTTCCCCCCTGGTTGTTTCTGTTTCCTCGTTCTCCTTTTTCTCGTGCTGAAAAAAAGCCGGACTGCCTTGTCACCAAGGCAGTCCGGCCATCTCTGGAAGATCCGTGACTTTCCGTCCCTGTCTTGCAACAGGTTTGGCTTTGTCTGTGACACCGCGAAGTCAGGGAAGAGTGCAGTTTCCGCCTCTGCGGCGGTGGCTCAGTCTCTCTGTCTCCTACGTTCCTGGTCTGTCGTGTCCGGGCCTGAAAATCTTGTCCGGCCCACGGAGTAATCCAATATTCTGGTAGAAAGAAAAATAAAAAATTTCAATGTGCAAATTAACAGGAATCTGTGTCAGAAAAACCATCAGTTCAAGGAGAGCACTGCCAGGGGGAAGGGGTGGTGCCTGTTGCAGCGGAAAGGGGAGAGAGGATAAAAAAATGCCCCGGATGCGGGGGGCATCCGGGGCCGAAGGAACCTTTCAGGCAGAGAGAGGATGAGAAGGGTTCCCGAAGTTGCTCAGATCCCCATGACAGCGCCGGCCCAGGCCCGGACCAGGGAGATGGGGCCGCCGGTCATGACCATGGCCATGGCCAGGCTGGCGAATGCCCAGGTGCTGACCAGGGCGCCTGCGGTGGCCAGAGAGACAACAGCTCCCCTGGAGATCTCTGCCTGGGTGTTGGTTCTGGTCTGGACGCGGGTCTTGGTGGTGGTTGCGGTCATGGTCGTTCCTCCTGGATGTGATGTTTTTTTATTTGTGTTTGTCCTTTCTTGAGCGATTCCCGTGCCAGTTTAAAAAGTTCAATGATTTCAAGAGATGTTGCTGGACAGGGCCGGTTGTTTCTGCCAGAATGGCATGTATCGCTGCCAGGTTGACAAAATGGATGCAGGTGGTAAGAGTTGCTGGTCCCTGCATGATACCGGGCTGTCACGTGCCGGGGACGGGGCCGCAACGCCGGATCTGGAACGGCTCTGGCTTCAGGTTCTGGAGTTTCAGGTTTCCTTTTGCTGCCAAGGGGGAAAAAATGAAGCGATTCGCTGCCCTGCTGCTGCTCGTGCTGCTTGCCTGTTGTCCGGGCGCTGGCCCGGCCCGGGCCGGCGGGGAAAAAGTGCTCCGCATGGCCACCACCACCAGCACCCAGGCATCCGGCCTGCTCGATGTCCTGCTGCCGGCCTTTACAAAGGACAGCGGCGTCCGGGTCAAGGTGATCGCCAAGGGTACCGGCGCCGCCATCAGGGACGGCATGGACGGCAACGTTGATGTCATCTTTGTCCATGCCAGGGCCCGGGAGGAGAAGTTTGTCCGCGACGGTTTCGGCACCAGGCGCTACCCGGTCATGCACAACGATTTTGTCATCCTGGGACCGGCATCCGACCCGGCGGGTATCCGGGGCCTGGACGATGCGGCCGGGGCCCTGCGCAGGATCGCGGCCAAAAAGGCGCTCTTTGTCTCGCGGGGCGACGATTCCGGCACCCACACCAGGGAACAGCAGCTCTGGAAGGCCACCGGCCTGCCGCTTGCCACCATGCGGCATACCGTTGTCAGGAAGGGGGGGAAGCGGGAGGTGGAGTCCGTCTGCCCCGCTGGATCCGGGGCCTGGTACCTCTCCATCGGCCAGGGCATGGGCCGGACCCTGACCATGGCTGACGAGAAACGGGCCTATACCCTGTCCGACCGCGGCACCTATATCAAGTACAGGTTCGGCCGCAGGGTACCCGTCGACCTGGAGGTGCTCTGCCAGGGCGATCCCCGCCTGCTCAATGCCTACGGGATCATCCCGGTCAACCCGGAAAAACATCCCGGCACCCGGTATGACCTGGCCATGCAGTTTGTCCGCTGGCTGACCTCGGAGCGCGGCCAGGCCCTGATCAGGGGCTATCGCCTGCTCGGCCGGCAGCTCTTTTATCCTGATGCCCGGAACCAGGTCACCGGGATGCCATGAATTTTCTGACTGACAGCCTGCGCTCCGCCCTCCTGCTGGTTCTCTCCCGGGACCCGGAGATGCTGGAGATTGTCGGCCTCTCCCTCAAGGTGAGCTGTCTCTCCACCCTGCTTGCCGCCCTGGCCGGTGTGCCGCTCGGTTTTTTCATTGCCTTTACCGAGTTTCGCGGCCGGCGGCTGGCCATCACCCTGCTCAACACCCTGCTTGCCCTGCCCACGGTGGTCATCGGCCTTCTGGTCTACGGGTTCCTGTCCAGGCACGGCCTGCTGGGGAGCCTGGATCTGCTCTATACCTGGAAGGCCATGGTCATCGGCCAGGTGATCCTGATCGTGCCGGTGGTGACCGCACTTACCATCGCCGCCATCAGCCGCATCGACGACCGCTACCGCAAGACGGCCATGACCCTTGGCGCCGGACGCCTCCGGACCGGGCTGGTGATCTTCCGCGAGGCCAGGTTCGGCATCGTGGCCGCGGTGATCGCCGCCTTTGGCCGGGTCATCTCCGAGGTGGGAATCTCGATGATGCTGGGCGGTAACATCCGGGGGTTCACCCGAACCATGACCACGGCCATGGCCCTGGAGTACGACAAGGGCTCGTTTACCCTGGCCGTGGCCCTCGGTATCGTCCTGATGACCATCAGCCTGGTCATGAACGTGCTGCTCAACTTCTTTCAGGGCAGGGCACGGATGTGAGCCTCTATTACGCCCGGGACCTGACCCGGATCCATGGCCGGCGTACCGTACTTGCCATCGACTCCCTGGATATCGAGTCCGGCCGTATCCATGGTCTGCTCGGGGCCAACGGCGCCGGCAAGACCACGCTGCTCAACATCCTCGCCTTTCTCGATGTTCCCACCGCCGGGCATCTCGGGTTCGACGGTCGGCCGGTGCGGTTTTCCGGCAGTCACTTGCGCCGGTTGCGCCGCCAGGTGGTGCTGGTGGACCAGCATCCGGTGGCCTTTTCCACCACGGTGGCAGGGAATATCGAGTTCGGGTTGAAGATCCGCAGGATCGGCCGCAGGCAGCGGGTGCGGATCATCGACGAGGTCCTGGCCCTGGTCGGGCTGGAGGGGTTCAGGAATGCATCGGCCCGGGGGCTGTCCGGCGGCGAGACTCAGCGGCTGGCCATGGCCCGGGCCCTGGCCGTCACCCCGAAGGTGCTGCTCTGCGACGAGCCGACCTCCAGTGTTGACGTGGAAAACCAGGCCGCCATTGTCGATATCCTGCGCCGGATCAACCGGGAGCGGGGCATCTCCATAATCTTCACCACCCATGACCGGCAGCTGGCCGCCGGCCTGGCCGACCGCATCCTCTATCTCGATCACGGCCGCCTGGTGGCCACCGGCTGGGAGAATGTCTTTTCCTGCACCGTGGAGGGACACGATGAGCGCCATGACCGCTGCCTGCTGCCGGGCGGCCGGCGCCTGCTCCTGCCGCGTGGCCTGGCGCCGGCCCCCGGGATCTGCCGGCTGAGCATCGACCCGCGGGCCGTGCAGCTGGCGCCGCCGGCCCGGGAGACAGAGGCGGAGCAGGGATTGCGGGGAAGGGTGGTTCTGCTGACAGCCGAGGGGGAACAGGTGCGGATGGTGGTCGATGCCGGGATCCGCATCACCCTGTTTATCGACCCTGCCCGTTACCGGACCCTGCGGCCCGGCATCGGCGACGAGGTGGCCCTTGCCGTGCAGCCGCAAGGGATATGTTTCCTGGCCGGGCGGTGACGGAAGGGGCCGGTCAGGAGATGACGATGCGGAAGATGGTTCCCCGCTCCGGTCGGTCCAGGATGTCCATGGACCAGCCATGGGCCTCGATGATCTTCCTGACAATGGGCAGGCCGAGGCCGGTTCCTTCCTTCTTGGTGGTGAAAAAGGGATCAAAGATCTTGCGGCGATGGTCGGCCGGGATGCCGGGGCCGGAGTCGATGATGTCCACGATGACCGCCCCGGCCGAGCGGCGGGCGCGCAGGATCACGGTGGCGCCGGCGGGTGAGGCCTGGATGGCGTTGAGTAGCAGGTTGGCCATGGCCTGCTCGACGCGGGCGCCGTCCATGGAGATATCGGCCAGGTCCCGGTCCGGTTCATAGTCCAGGGCGACTTGTCTCTTCCTGGCAGCCTCGCCGGCCAGGGCCAGGCTGTTGCGGAGGGTGGTGTCCAGGTTGACTTCGGTGCGGTGCAGAACCAGCGGCCGGGAGAAATCGAGCATGTCCCGGGTCATGTTTTCCATGCGCCTGGTCTCGCGCATGACAATGGCGAGTTTTTCCCGGGCAGGATCGTCATCGGTCAGCTTTTGCAGCACCCGGCGGGTAAGGCCCCCGATGACCACCAGCGGCGCCTTGAGGTCGTGGGCCACCGCGGCCAGGGAGCGGCCCACGGCTACCAGTCCTTCTGCCTGGACCAGCTGCTCCTGCACGGCCGCCTCCCGCCGCTTGAGCATGCCCACCAGGACCGCCAGGCCGTTATACAGCATGATCGTGACCAGCCGGTCGATGTCGGCCGGAGAGAATCCCTGCCAGTTCCAGGCCATGAAGGGAATGTAGCAGAGGGTAATGACGATAGAGGTGACCAGGGCACCTTCCAGCCTGAACCACAGGCCGGCCAGGACGATGGGCAGGAAGTAGAGCTCCCCGAAAAAGACATGGTAGCGGAGCCAGTGTCGCCCGGCCCCGAAATGGAGCAGGCTGATACCCGAGATCATGCAGAAGAGCAGAAAGATCTTGACGAGGGTGCTGCCGCTAATCTTCATCGAGGGTGACGGGACTGATGAAACCGTCCGGCTTGACCGCCAGGACAGAGCAGTTCACCCGGTGCAGGATCTTTTCGGCCGTGTTGCCGATCAACAGGCCCGGTATCCCGGCCCGGGCCAGGGTACCCATGACAATGAGGTCGATCCTGTACTGGTCAGCGAACTGCGGGATCTCCTCGTCGGCCCAGCCCTGGAGGACGTGCTCCTGGTGCTGGAGGTCGCCCAGGTCGAAGCGCCCCAGGAATTCGTCGAGCTTGCCGATACGCATGTTGCGGGTTTCCCGGGACCACTTGCCGATTTCCTCGGGCGGGATATCCAGCTTGCCCAGCAGGAGGTGATCGTCGGGGGTCTCGGCCACGTGCACGATGTGGACCTCGCTGCCCTCGATTTCTGCCATGGAGATGGTCAGCTCCATGATTTTTTGGTTCAGGCCGCTCTCTTCGGCCTCGGCGGGAAGGATGTCAAGGGCTGCCATGATGCGGCGATAGAATCGCCGGTTCTCCTCGGGTTTCAGGATCCAGACCGGGCAGGGACACTTGCGGAGCAGGTGCATGGCCGTGCTGCCGAACAGCATTCCCAGCTTGCCGCCCATGCCGCGGGCGGTCTTCATCACCAGGTCATGGCCGCTGCGCAGCACTTCCCGGATGATGGCGATGGATTCCTGGCCGACAAGCACCTTGGTACTGATCCGGCCGGTCTCGGAAAAGGGGGCGATGTACTCCTCCAGCCGGGTCGAGGTGTCCTTGCGGGCCAGGTTCATGATCTCGTCCGGGGTCATGGCGGTGAGCAGCATGCGGTAGTCCCTGGGAATCTCGTCGATTACCGCCACCACGGTCAGGTGGGCCCTGTTCCGCTCCACCAGGTCAACCGCCTTGGCCAGGGTTGTTACCCCCGATGGTGTGTCGTCATATACCAGCAGGATCTTTTTGAACCGGTGCATATCGTGCTCCTTGCGCAAAGTTTCACCCGGACCCGGTCGGACCGGGGAGTTCCCGGGGCTCTTGCCGGCAGCAGGTGCCTGGCCATACCTCGCTGTGGCACACCCGTTGCAGCGATCACGGCCATATTACCACGGATCCCTGACTGGTAAAACGTTTTCTGTTCTGTTTTCCCTGCTCCTCCGTTTCCGCGCCTGCCGGCAGCGATGGGCCTGTCCCCGGGCCGGTGCGGTAGCAGCGGTCCATGATGGCCAGGGATGTGAAAATAGGCGTTGACAATATCCCTTAATGGATATAGATTATCATTAATATTTTCTTCGGGCGGCCTCCGGCATGGCCGGCGCCCTTGAGCCAGAGCATCAGTATGACCAGGACCAAGAAACAGATAGAGGCAAAGCTCTCCGCTTTCGAGGAGGCCTGCCGTGATGCCGGACTGAAACTGACACACCAGCGGCTTGAAATCTACCGGGAGTTGATCCTGTCCACGGATCATCCGTCGGCGGAAACCCTGTACAGGCGCCTGCAGCGCCAGATGCCCACCCTGTCGCTGGATACGGTCTACCGGACCCTGGCCACATTCGAGGACAGGGACCTGGTCGCCAGGGTGGAGACCGTGGAGAGCCAGGCCCGGTTCGAGGTGCAGCTTGAGCGGCATCACCATTTTATCTGTGACCGGTGTCACTCCATAATCGACTTTGTCTGGGAGAAGTTTGACGAGGGATGCGCCAGGCCATCGACCCTGGAGCGTCTTGGCAGGGTAAGCTCCAGGAACGTCATTGCCCGGGGAATCTGCAACTCCTGCCTCGAGCATGAGTAAGTGAGCGCGGATGGCTGGCCCGTTGCCAGCAAGCAGGGGCCTGCCTGTTGATTTTGCATAACAGGTTTTTTTGTCGCGACACCCTGGGTTCGGCTTTGGGCAGGCGTGCCCGGCCGGACACGGGATCCAGGGAGCCGGTGATTTTTTTGCTCTTTGAGCTGGAATAATTACTGTTTCTGGTTTATTCTTGCTGCATCGGGCCTGCCGGACCGGGCGCCCGGTATCCGAAAACGCAACGCAACCGTTCACCAGAATCCCAGCTTCGTCCATCAGGCCTCACAGAACGGGCCATGGGCTCACCGGCCGGCCTGACCGAATATGGAGCACTGGGAACCGGTTATAATCTGGAGATAATGCCAAGGGGATAGCGCCCCGGTGAACGGGTACAACACAACAAACCATTGCAGAGGGAGAATCATGTCAGGACTGAAGGGAACGCAGACTGAAAAGAACATCCTCACCGCCTTTGCCGGTGAGTCCCAGGCCAGGAACCGCTATACCTATTTCGCCTCCAAGGCGAAAAAGGAGGGGTACGTCCAGATCAGTGCCATCTTCGAAGAGACCGCTGACCAGGAAAAGGAACACGCCAAGCGGCTTTTCAAGATGCTGGAGGGTGGGGAGGTAGCCATCTCTGCCTCTTTCCCGGCCGGGGTCATAGGCACCACGGCCGAAAACCTGCGTGAGGCCGCTGCCGGAGAGAACTACGAGCAGACAACCATGTATCCCGAGTTTGCAGAGACGGCCCGCAAGGAAGGATTTCCCGAAATTGCCGATGTTTTCATGGCCATCGCGGTGGCCGAGAAGCAGCATGAAAAACGCTACCGTGACCTGCTGGCCAACATCGAGGCTGACCGGGTCTTCAAGCGTGACAAGCCGGTAACCTGGCGCTGCCGGAACTGCGGCTACCTCCACACCGGTGAAGAGGCGCCCGAGATCTGCCCCGCATGTGCCCACGGCCAGGCCCATTTCGAGCTCCTGGGTGAGAACTGGTAGGGACCTGAACACAAGCGGTCACAGGACACTCTGTCTGCACGCGCCCGAACCTCACAATATACGGTGTGTATCATCGGGATACGGTGTGTATCATCGGGAAGTCCGATCACGCACAGCGGTGGCACCCTGCAACCGCTTACAAGTCCTGTGTTGATCCGGGGTAACCGGATATCCCGTGATCGGTTACGCCTGAACAGCCGTGATGTGTGAACGGCCCATTCCACTTTCGGCCTTTGGCTCCTGCAGGGTTTGGTGAACATTCGCCAGGCCCTGCGGGAATGGAGGCCTGCCGTAGCGCCATGCCAGGCTCGCAAGAGCCGTTGTGACATCGTACCATCCTGTAAGTGGGTATTCCACTGATGCCGGCCAGCCAGGCCTGCGGTTTGTCGCCGGAAAAAAACACCCCCTCCTCTTTCCCGCTCCACCTTCCTGTCATATAGTTTTCTCCACAGCCCCTGGTGGTCCGGCAAGACGCCACCACCCTTGTCAGTGGCTGGCTGCACTGGTGGCGGATGCAGCTGTCAACCCCGCGACCGCCGGCCCGGGAAATCATCAACGCAGGAGGATACAGCATGGATAAGGGAATCTACGGACGTCGGGACAGGCTGGTACAGGAGAAGGAGCATGATCCCTACCGCGAGACGGAAAAATGGCCGGAACCGACCGTCTGTACACGGTGCGGCGCCCTCTTCACCGAGGGACGGTGGACCTGGGGTGAGGCGCCCGTGGATGCGAACAGGGTGGTCTGTCCGGCCTGCCAGCGCACTGAGGACAACTATCCGGCCGGATTCCTGGAGCTGAAGGGAGGTTTCCTCGCAAGCCATGGCAAGGAGATCCTCAATCTCATTCGCAACGAGGAAAAACAGGAAAAGGAGCTCCATCCCATGGAGCGGATCATGAACATCGAGGAGGGTGAAGAGAAACTGTCCATCACCACCACGGGGATTCATATCGCCCGCAGGATCGGTGAGGCGGTGAACAGGGCCTACCAGGGGGATCTTTCCTTCTCCTACGGCGATGGCGACAAGACCATCCGCCTGGCCTGGAGCCGCGACCGCTGAGCTATCAGGAAATCCCGGACTCGTTGATTCCGGGAATGTTCGGCCGCCCATGACAGAGGAGGGTAGCCCAGACGACAAGTTGGAGCGCGTAGCGGTCCGCCCTGTCATGGCGTTATCTCAAAACCCTCGTGGAGTTCAGCGGGACGGCCATCTGCACGCGCCTGCGGCTGGCCGCCTGGGTCTGACCATGGCGGATCATCCACATCCGGCGTTCTGCCGGGCTCTTGCAGGGCCTCGACAAACCCGGTCTGGTGCATGTGGCGGCGAACTATCACAAATCCTCATCGAGCCACAGGTTCGTCTTCCTGGCCGGCCGTGCTGGCGACGGCCTTCCTATGGCTTGTCTTCCCCGGTACGTGTGAAGGGAACAAAGGCGACCGGCAGAATACTGCGGCTGCTGAAGGAACCGTCCCGCTCCCGGGTGACCAGGAGCAGGTCCTGGGCGCCATGGGGGCGGCCGACCGGGATGACCAGCCGGCCGCCGGGCTTGAGCTGTTCCTTGAGCGGTGGTGGAACATGTTCAGCGGCGGCGGTGACGATGATACCGTCATAGGGTGCATGTTCGGGCCAGCCCTGGTAGCCGTCCCCCTGCCGGATCTCCACGTTGTCGCAACCGAGGCGTTTCAGGAGCCGGTCGGCCCGCTCTGCCAGGGCCGGAACAACCTCGATGGTGTAGAGCTTTCTGATCAGCCGCGAGAGCACGGCTGCCTGGTAACCGGAGCCGGCCCCGATCTCCAGCATGACGTCGTCCTTGTCCGGGCAGAGGAGGTCGGTCATGAGAGCGACGATAAAGGGCTGCGAGATGGTCTGGCCCTCGCCGATGGGCAGGGGACTGTTCTCGTAGGCCAGCTGCCTGAGCTGGTGGGGAACAAATTCCTCCCGCGGCACAGTGGCCATGGCCTCCATCACCCGGGGGCTGATGGCTGTTTTGCCCGTGTAGCCGCTGGTGAAGCGGCAGTCAGTGGCAATGGATCGCAGCATTCCGTTTTTCTGTTCCCTGGTCATGGTTCTACCTTTTGGCGGAACCGCCGCGGCGCGGTTCCGATGGTGCCGGATGTTCCGCCCGCCACCTGGACATGATGCGCATGACCTCTTCGTCCGGAACATCGTACCAGTTCCGGTAGACCTGGGCCACGGCATAAAAGATGGGCGGCACGTCAAGAACAACGATGCCGTCTGCCTGCCTGGCGATCTCGTCGGTGACCCGCTCGCCTCCCACCGGGGCCGCCACGATGACCTGGGCGGCGCCGGCGGCACGGCAGAGACGGATGGCGGCCATCATGGTGGAGCCCATGGCGATGCCGTCGTCGACAAGAATCACGGTCCGTCCCCGGAGGGAAGGCAGGGGCTCATCGTTGCGCAGGATCCTGGTCCTTCTCCTGATCTCTTCCTCCTGTTGCCGGATTATGGTCCTGATGGTCGCAGGCGGGACCGCCCTGGCGGCATATTCGTTGAGAAAAAGACTGCCGTCCTCGGCAATGGCGCCAAATCCCGATTCCGGGTTGTCGGGAAAAGGGAGCTTGCGGGAGATAAGGAGGGAGAAGTCGGTGCCCAGGTGGCGTGCCACCTCGTAGCCTACCTCCACTCCGCCTCTCGGAATGGCGAGGACGAGGGCGTCGCTGTTCCTGTAGCGCTCCAGGGCGCGGGCCAGCTTTTTGCCAGCATCTTTTCTGTCTTCAAACACGTCTTCTCTCCCGGCAACTCACCCTTCTTCCAGTGTAGGACAGGACAGCCTGTTCGGCATGTTTGTATTATCGAGATATCAGTCAGATAAAATATAATTCCTTTTTAAGGTCCGTCAAGGTCAGGCCGGGTCCGGGTCTACGAACCTTCCTCTTCCGGGATCTCCACCTGCAGGGGGTTTTTGAGGCCGTATTTTTTGATTTTTCGTCGCAGAGTATCCTTGGAGATCTTCAGCTCGCGGCAGGTGGCCATCTTTTTCCATCGATTGCGCTCAAGCGCCAGCCAGATGGCCTGTTTTTCGATCTCCTCCAGGGCCATGGGCGAGGAGCCTGCCGCCAGGAACGGCATCTGCTGTTCCGCGGCAGGGGCCAGGGGCTCGGGTAAGTGCTCCGGCTCGATGAGACCTCCTCGGCACAGGATGAAGGCGTATTCGATGATGTTCTCCAGTTCGCGGATATTGCCGGGGAAATCGTGCCGCATCAGGATCTGCAGGGCCTGCTCCGAGATGCCGGAGATATCCTTGTCCTGCCTGGCACGGAATTTTTCGATGAAATGTTCGATGAGCAGGGGGATATCCTCTTTCCGTTCCCGCAGGGGAGGGAGCTGGATCCTGGCCACGTTGAGACGGTAATAGAGATCCTCGCGGAAACTCCCGGCCCGGACCAGGGCCTGCAGGTCCCGGTTGGTGGCGGTGATGATGCGGACATCGGTCCGCACCGGCTCATTGGATCCCAGCGGTTCGTACATCTTTTCCTGCAGTACCCGCAACAGCTTGACCTGGACACTGCCGGGAATATCGCCGATCTCGTCCAGGAAAAGGGTGCCGCCCTCGGCAGCGGCGAACCGCCCCTCCTTGTCCTTGCGGGCGTCGGTGAAGGCACCGGCCTTGTAGCCGAAGAGTTCCGACTCGAGCAGGGTTTCGGGCAGGGCGCCGCAGTTGACGATGACAAAGGGTTTGTCACTGCGGTCACTTGCATTGTAGATGGCCCGGGCAAACAGCTCCTTGCCGGTGCCGCTCTCACCCTGGATCAGGACGGTGGAAGGGCTCCTGGCTATTTCAATGGTGATGTTTAACAGCCGTTGCATGACCGGTGACCTGGAAACGATCTCGTCCACGGTATGGCTGGCCGTCAACTGCTTGCGCAGGCTGTTTATGGCGGACAGGTCACGGAAGGTCTCCACGCCGCCGATGATGTTGCCGCAGTTGTCCACCAGCGGCGCGGCACTGATGGAAACCGGAACCGTTGAGCCCCGCCGGTTGCGGATGGTGATGGAGCGGTTGCAGGCGGGACAACCCGAGTAGAGGCTCTGGGCGATGGCGCATTCCCGGCCGCAGATACTGGACCGGAACACCTCGGAGCAGGATGTGCCAAGGGCTTCCCGCGCCGGCCAGCCGGTGATCTCCTCGGCCGCGCGGTTGAACGATGTTATCTTCCAGTTCCGGTCAACGGTAAAGACGCCGTCGGCCACGGAGTCCAGGATCAGTCGGGCCTGGATGCGCGAGAGGGAATCCTGCAGGGTCACCACCCCGCCGAGAATTTCGCCCCCGGGACCATGCAGGGGTGCTGCGGTGGCGGCGGCCGGCAGAACACTGCCGTCGCTGTGGTGGAGGAAGATGGCCCGGTCGTTGATCCTGGTGCCGGAGCGCACGGCCTCGGCAAGGGGATCGTCCTCGCTGTTGTCGGTCCCGGCAAAGATGGCAGACCAGGGCATACCGGGAAGCCGGTCCGCTTCCCTGCCGGTAAGTTTTGCCGCGGCAGCGTTGGCCGACGTGATGTGGAGATGGTCATCCACTGTCAGGACACCGTCGGTAATGCTGTCCAGGGCCAGCTGGTGGATGTAGGTCGGACTGGACGCCTCCTGCAGGCAGAGGACGGCCCCGGATGGAGAGCCGTCCGGACCGGGCACGGGAATGACGGAGACAAGTACCGGTAGCTGTTTCTCACCAGGTCCACGGGGCAGAAGGATCAGCTGGTTGATGAAGGAGTGTCCTTTCTTCACCATGGCGCAGAGCGACATCAGGGGAGCATCCTGTCGTCCGCCGCAAAGAATGTCGCTTCCCTTGCGACCGACCAGGTCGGAGGCAGGCCGGCCGAGGAACCGTTCGGCCCGCCTGTCGGCCCCGGTTATCCGCCAGCGGTTGTCGAGCCGGAGAACCGCGGCAGGAGGTGGGGAAGGGGCTGGGTGTCTGGCGTGTTTCATGGGGTTGATACTTTTCCGGAGAAGAGTGGCTGCAGATCGTCCGGGCCAGGGCCCGGGAACGGTGCGCGGACTGACCTGGCCGGCCGGACCGGTTTCCCCGGCGCCGGGTGTGGAAACGGGACACATGAATCCCCGCGATCCCGTGGCATGGGACGAACTGCGGTCCGGTTGCCGAGCGCAACCGGATTTTTCCGTTCTGCATGGAATAACCGGGGACCGGGATATCTCATACCTGTGTGCATCACGTTTGGGCAATGCATGGTCACCATTCACCGGCACCCTATCTTCGTCCGGTCAGGTCTTCTCGCATAGCCTCCATGGACCCGGCGGCCTGCCGGAACGAATGGAGAGCACCGGCAACCGTTTCCAATGTGGAGGTAATGCCAGCGTGACCCCGGTGAACGGTTGCAGCGCATACAAGCGGCTGCCGCGGCACCTCGACCGCAGGGTCTCCTTGTTGGCGCAGCGGGCCGGGGAGGGGCACTGCCGCATGGGATTGGCCCGGTTGCCGCGGCCGCGGCGGCGGAAACCGTACCCGTCGCCGTAGAGGAATGATTTCACCAGACTCTTTTCTACCATGTTCGTCGTCAATGGAAAACGGAAGTTTGCAAATAGCAGTAAATTTGTATATTCCATGTGATAATATTGATGAGATGGCTTGCATTTCCATCTGTTTTACGGTAAGGTCGCCGAAAAACATATTGGGCAATATCTGCCCGCTCTCTTGAATGAGCCGTCATTCATGGTGGCGGGCCGGGTTGACCCTGGTGGTGGTAGACAGGTTAACAGCCTTGATTACTTATATTTTTTAGGGAGTGGCGTAATGGACATCAAAGAACTTGAAAAGCTTCAGAACGAGGGGACAGACAGCGTATCCTCCAGGGAGCGGCGAACCTTCCTCAGGGCCGGTCTGGCGATCACGGGTCTGTTCCTGGGTGGAACGGTCATGTCGCTGACATCCGTGAAAAAGGCTGGCGCTGCGCTGGGCGGAATGGCTCCGGCAACCCAGTACCCCTACAAGCCGCATTACTCCATGGTGATCCGGCAGAATCGCTGCGTTGACTGCGAGCGGTGCAAGGAGGCCTGCGTCAAGACCAACCATGTACCTTCCTACGGCTACCGGACCACGATCCTCGAGCGCTACAAGATCATCGGCCCGGCCGAGACCGAGCGCATCTTCATGCCGGTGCTCTGCAACCATTGCAACCGTCCGCCGTGTGTGCGGGTCTGCCCGACCAAGGCCACCTACAAGGACAAGAAGACCGGCATCGTCATGATGGAGTACAAGAAGTGCATCGGCTGCAAGACCTGTATGGCGGCATGCCCGTACAATGCCCGCTACTTCAACGAGGAGATCCGGGCCATCGACAAGTGCAACTTCTGTTATGACACCAGGTTGACCAAGGGCAAGAAGGACACGGCCTGCGTGGAGGCCTGCCCGGCCCATGTACGGGTCTTCGGTGATATAAGCGATCCGGACAGTGAGGTATACAAGCTGGTCCATCAGCCGGACAAGGTCGTATGGGTTCTGCGTCCTGAAACCGGCGCGCTGCCGAATGTGTACTATATGAATGACTAATGCCTGGGAGAGGATAAAACCGATGAAGTTGAAAAATACAACAATCTGTATGCTCGGGGCGGCCGCACTCGCCGGTCTGCTCTTCACTGTCGGCAGCCTGGCCGGTTCCCTGGAACCTGGCCCGGAGACCGATGACGGCTACCATGAACCGCTGGTGTTCACCCACGGCCCGGCCGGGGTGATGTTCAGTCACAAGGCCCATGTCGAGGACGCGGGCCTGGACTGCGATTCCTGTCATCCCGATATCTTCGAGCAGGAGAACGGCGCTGCCGAGGCCAATGGCGATGTCTCCATGGCGACCCTGGCCGAAGGCAAGTACTGCGGCGCCTGCCACGATGGCGACACCGCCTTTTCCACCAAGGATCCGGAATCCTGCGTGACCTGCCACGGCAGTTCCATGAAGAAGCCCAAGACCATAGTCTTCACCGAACCGGTCAAGGCTGTTGTCTTTGACCACAAGATGCATGCCGAGGATATGGGGCTGGAGTGCTCAAGCTGTCATCCGAAGCTGTTTCGGATGAAGCTTGGGGATGCCGAGTCCCAGCCGGACAAGTTCGTCATGGAGGCCCTGTATCAGGGCCAGTACTGCGGCGCCTGCCATAATGGCGACGATGCCTTTGCTTCGGACACCAAGTGTACCACCTGTCATATCGGTGTCCTGGGCTATGACCGGCTTTTCAGCAGCGAATCCGGCAAGAAGGAACACGGCGAGCACTGATTCTTCCCTGTCCAGTGTCTTGACGGGCCGGGACGCAGGCAATGCGTCCCGGCCCCTTTTTCCAGGGGCGCACCTGCCTCCTGCCGTTGTCAACATACCTGCATTGCCCTCCTGTCAGCTTATCTCCCCTGTCCTGTCCTGTTTGTAGTCATACCGCCGGTGGCGGTTTTCCCGGCTCCCCTGCCGATCATTCCCCTCTGATCAACACGTTTGTCGTTTTCTGCGCATGCCCCGGTATCCCCTGCTCACCGAGGTGCAAGGCTTCGGTCCGGCCGGGAAAGACTGTTCCGGGCCGGCGCACCCCCTGCCGTCTGCTACAGGATCGTTTTACGCCCTGGGTGGCGATGGGGCGAAATATGCGACACTGTTGTTGTTGCATTATGGCGCAAAATGCGCCTATATGGTCAATTCTGCCTCATAACTACTTGTTTTAACATAGCTTTTTTTCTGTCTCTCCGGGGGTCGGCTGGGTTGAAAAAAGTCCTTTCCGGGCAACGCTTCTGTGGTGCTGGACATTGGGCGCCCCTGTCCCGATCGATAAAAAAGGTGTTACAACAATAGGTTATTGTGAATTTCCCGTCTCGGAAAGGGCAGGGGTCGCCCTGTTTTGTTTCTTTGGCGCAAAATGCGCTATTGCGGCAGGGGTCTGTGGGCGCAAAATGAGCTTTCGGAGGAAGGTTATTTGACAATTATCAGTGCCTCGGCATGTTGGAACCGATCTTTTTCAGGTTAATTTTTCGTCGGAATGTCAAGGGGTAGGGTGGATGTTGCAGGGATATTTGTCCATGTATTCGGCGCGTTGGCACATTGCTTGCGAAAGAAAGGGCAAAACGAGACAACATCACCCGGCTACAAGACGAGAACGGAGGACACCATGACCAATACACACCACATGCTGACAGGCACGATCAAGGGCGCAGGCGGTCACTCTCTGCTGAAAAGGGCCCTGGCCCGCGTGTCCGCACTGAGCGAGTATTTCTGGTTCTGCCTCTCGTTTCTGCTCTTTATCATAATGGGGCCTTTTTCCGCAATAGCTGTGGTTATCGGTCTCTGCTCCCTGGCAAGTGAAGAGAACAGGAACAGGATGATTGAACCTGAAGGTATTTAACAGTTGAGGAAGATAGAGGGATTCTTCAGAACAACCAAGTAAGGAGGAAGGAAAAATGACAAACGGATTTTCACTGGCAACCACGGCTGAACCGGAAGCGGCGACTTCCGGTACCAATGTCCTGGCAGGTCTGTTCGGGCTGCTGCTCATCGCAGGAATCGGCGCCGGCGTCTACGCATTCTTCGCCGGTCATGAACATGCCTACAACAATACCCGCGAGGTTCCATGGGGCCTCCTGATCTCGACCTACGCGTTTTTTGCCATCACCTCCACCGGTCTCTGCCTCCTGGCGGCCATCAGCCATGTCTTTGGTGGCAACAAAATCGCGCCCCTGGCCAACCGGATGGTCTGGCTTTCCCTGGTGACCATCATCAGCGCGTTTACGGTCATCGGCATGGAGATCGAGAATCCCTGGCGGATGGCGATCTACAATGTCATCTCACCCAACCCCACATCCAACATCTGGTGGATGGGTACCCTCTACGGCATGGCGGTGGGTTTCATGATCCTTGAATTCTGGCTGATCCTGACCAGGCAGTTCAAGCTGGCGGTGAGCCTCGGTATCCTCGGCGCCCTGGCCGAAGTGGCCGCCAACTCCTGTCTCGGCGGTGTCTTTGCCACGCTGCCCAGCCATCCTTTCTGGTACGGCGGCCAGCTGCCGGTCTACTTCCTGGCATGCGCCTTCCTGTCCGGCTCCGCTGCTGCGGTACTGTTCACCCACTATGCCTACATTATCCGTCACAAGAAGATGAGCGAGACCGTGTTCAACGGTGTCCAGGCCGCAGGCAAGGTCATGCTGCTCATGCTGATCCTGGTTTCTGTCGCCACCTTCTGGAAGATGGTTTCCTTCTACGTCGGCGGAACCAGCCTGGGCCGGGCAGCTGCAGATGCCCTGGTCTCCGGACCCCTGTCCACCAACTTCTGGATCTTTGAGGTCGCAATCGGCCTGGTCGGCCCGATCCTGCTGCTGGCCCTGACCCGGATGCAGAGTCTGCCCGCCATGTCGGCAGCCGCCCTCATGGCCCTGGTCGGAATGTTCGTCTCCAGGATGGACATGGTGATCGCCGGCCAGATCGTACCCCCGTACTCGGATGTGGTCAACGTTCCCACCTACCTGAACTACACTCCCTCGGGGGCCGAGTGGATGGTGGCCATGGCAGGTGTTGGCCTGACCGGCGTGGCCTTCCTCCTGGGTGAGCGGTTCTTCGGCAAGCTTTTCGAGGAGCACGCCCACTGACAGAGGGAACACGGGTGAAAATCCTGCCTGGCCGGGACCGGAACGACGGTCCCGGCCGGCTCCCGTGACAGCCCGCACAGCTGGACCGGCAGGAGGAGCGGTGGACGGACTACGAGGTTCAGGCCACGGCCGGAACCAACAACAAAGTACCTGGTGCTTCGAGATAACCTCCGGGTATGTACGGAAAAGTGAGGATCGAGATGGTTGACGAAAAGAAAGCAATCTTCACCATAGGCGTTGCGGCTCAGATGCTTGGTGTGCACCCCAGAACCCTTCGCATTTACGAACAGGAAGGACTGGTCAAGCCGATGCGGAAAGGAAAGTGGCGGTACTACACAATGAACGACATCAAGTGGATCGAGTGTCTGCGCGAGATGATCCACGAGCACGGCATCTCGATCGCGGCAGTGAAAAAGTTGCTCCAGTACACTCCCTGCTGGAATATCACGGACTGTCCCTTTGAGAAACGCAAGGAATGCACGGCATTCATGGCCAACGGGCTGGTGCCGCGCCGGATCGACAAGGAGCGGCGCCGCAAGGTGGAGCATGTCGATTGGAACGTCGCCTGATCCACGAACGTTCAACCATCCTCCGATGAGCCGCAGGACACGGGAACAATCCCGTGTCCTTTTTTTTGCCCTGTCCATCCCGCCCCTCTCCGCCCGCCCGGTTTCAACCGTCCTCCCGCCTGCCGCGGAACCGCCGGGCCCGCTTGAACCTTGAATCGTTTGGTGTTCTGGAGTATAAGAATTTCTTGTCCGACGAACTTGCCGTAATTGTGCGCCTTGTCGAATCCGGATGCTTCGATCCGGAGGGCCGTTCCATACCCTGTACGCTGTGCCGGAGCAATCATGATCCAAAGCAAATCCGTAAACCGATTCCCTCTGCTTGCCCTCTGCTGGGGTGTTTTCTTCCTCTTCTGCCTGTCCGGGCATGCCCGGGCCGCAACAGCGGTACGTCCCTTGGTGGAGAAGAATTTTCAGCAGCTCATTGAGACCAACAGCTGCCCATCGTGTGATCTTGCCGGTGCGGTGCTCAACCGGATTGATCTCTCCGGGGCCAACCTGGAGGGCGCCAACCTGGCCGGTGCCAGGCTTTACCTTGCCAACCTTTCGGGTGCCAACCTGAAAAATGCCAACCTGCAGGGTGCCGGCCTCGGCGGGGCCGACCTGGCCAATGCGGACCTGCGCGGCGCCAACCTGACCGGTGCTGTCCTCGAGGGCGCCTATCTCAAGGGCGCACTGATGGACGGGGTCGTGACCACGCGCCATGCCCCGGACGAAGACGGCGTGACCGGAGCCGGCGAGACGGTCTTTGTCGGTGATGAGAGCAGGTCCAAGCACAAGCCCTATACCCAGGAGGTGGTGGCGGTGCCCCGCCGGGATCGTGCCGCCACGACAGCGGAGCCGGCCGCGACAGCCGCAACGGCGGGTTCGGACCAGGGGGCGGACAGGGCAGAGGCGGCCCCCCCTGAACAGGAGAAAGAGGGCCCGGGACCCAAGAAGCTCCTGCCCATGGCCGATGCAGTGGTGCCGGCAACCGTGCTGCCGGCAAAATCCGGGGCCGACGTTCCCGTCCCGGCACCGGAGGGGACAGGGCCGGCGGCAGCGCCCCCTGCCATGGATGCCGGGCCGGCCGCCGTGGAGCCGCCCGCCGGTGATGAGCAGGACGGGCAGGCAGCGGAGGGAGGCGCGTCCGCCCCTCCGGCGCCTCCGGCCGAAGCAGCGCCCACCCCTGGCAAGGGAGGGGAGGTGAGCCGGGAGGAGGACGTCGGAGCGGCCGGTGTGACGGCCGCGGCGGCAGCCGGACAGCCGCTGCCACGGGAGACCGCGGCAGGGGATGACGCAGCGATCAGGACGGCTGCCGCGGATGCGGCCGCCGCGAAGAGGGCGGAAAGTTCCGGATCGGCTGATGCCGCCGGCTCGGTCGATGCCCCCGGGGAGGCGGCCACCACGGTACCGGGGCAGGCCCGGGCTGCCGCTGCGCAGGCGGCCATGGCGTCGGAAGAGACGGTTCGCGGGCAGGCGGCCGATATTGGCGAGGCTGTGGTCGGAGAAGAGGGTGCCCTCACCCGGACACCGCAGGAGGACGAACGGCGCAAGATCCTGGTGGAGCGGTTGCTCGATGAAAACCAGTGTCCGGAATGCGACCTGCAGAAGGTCGATCTCTCCGGCCGCTGGCTGAGCGACGCGGACCTGGAGCGGGCCGATCTGCGCGGCGCCAACCTGAAGGGCACGGACCTGAAGAATGCCAATCTCAAGGGGGCCGATCTGCGGGGGGCCGATCTGCGGGAAGCCGACCTGCGCGACGCTGATCTCTACATGGCCAACCTCGAAGGCGCCGATCTGACCGGGGCCCGCATGGAAGGCGCACTGCTCGATTCCGCCGATCTGACCGGGGCGCTCGGCGTCCGGGTCGATGCGGCCGGGAAGGAGGAATGAGACGGTCCGCCGGCCGCGCCTGGAGAGAAAGGAATATGCTTGACAAGAACACCTGATTTCGATATACGACAGGTTTCAGATCAGATTATCCCACCGTTGATGGTGGCTGCAATAAGGAGTTGTCCATGGCTAATCATAAGTCGGCAATCAAGAGAGAGCGGCAGTCCAGGGTACGCCGCATGCGCAACCGCATGAACAAGTCCCGCATGAAGAGCGCAGTGCGCGTTGTTGAGGAGGCCATTGTGCGCGGGACCGTCGAGGAGGCCCGCGAGGCGCTGCAGAAGGCGATTCCGGTCATTCAGAAGACCGCTGCCAAGGGAACCATTCACAAGAAGAAGGCTTCCAGGAAGGTCTCCAGGCTGACCAGGAGGGTGAACCGGATGGAGTCCGCCGCCTGAGGCGATCCCCGACTATCCCGTTGCACGGATTCCGCGGCCGGCGCAATCTGCCAGGGGCCCGCAGGGAGCATCCCGGATCCGCAGCGCGCCGGCAGGAGACCGTGGCCCGGTGTTGCCCGGACCGCCTGCCGCATTCCTGCGGCCAGGTGCATGGCGCGGCTGGATTCTTGGATACTGTCAGCCCTGGAGGGAACAGGCAGCCATGGGGGGCGTTGCGCTTTCCATGGCTTTTTTTATGGTATCTCCCGGCCGTTCCGGGCTCACCGGCCACCGGCTGACTGTTGGCAGGTGTCGGCCTACACTTTGCTTTGGGTGCGATCCACACATGTACTTACCAGACCAGGTGACGTTTGAGCAGATGATCGGCCAGTCCGGCCTGATTCCCGTCCACCGAACCATCATCGCTGACCTGGACACGCCGCTGACCATCTTCGCCAAGGTGGCCGGCGACGATTCCCACGCGTTTCTTTTCGAGTCCATGGAGGGAGGCGAGAAGTGGGGTCGCTACTCCTTTATCGGCCTGGATCCGCTGCTGACCTTCGAGAGTGCGGGAGACGAGGTCGTTATCCGCCGGCCCGGCCGGGCCCCGGCCCGGGAGCGGCACCGCGGTGTCAACCCCCTGCGGGAACTGAAGGAACTGCTCGCCTCCTTCCGGCCCAGCAATGCGCCCGGCCTGCCCCGGTTCTACGGTGGTGCCGTGGGCTTCCTGGGCTATGACATGATCCGTTTCATCGAGGAGATCCCGGACACGCACCCGCCCCTGGATCTGCCCGATTCCGCCTTCATGGTGCCGCGGCTGGTGCTGATCCATGATTCGGTCCAGCAGACCCTGACCATTGTCTGCAACGTGGAGGCGGACAGCGACCGGACCGCGGACGAACTCTACCGGGACGGCTGCCGCCGCATCGAGGCGGTTATCGGGCGTCTGCAGGGGCCCCTGCCCGGGAGCCTGGCCGTGCTGCCCGACGCCACGGGCGGTCATACCTTCACCTCCAACATGGAACAGGAAGAATTCACCGCCATGGTGGAGCGGGCCAAGGAGTACATCCTGGCCGGCGACATCATCCAGGTGGTGCTCTCGCAGCGTTTCCATACCCGCACCGCCCTCAATCCCTTCACCCTCTACCGTTCCCTGCGCCACATCAATCCCAGCCCCTATCTCTTTTTCCTCCGCCAGGGCGACATCGTGCTCATTGGCTCCTCGCCCGAGATCCTGGTACGGCTCGAAGATGGCGCGATCGAGCTGAGGCCCATCGCCGGTACCAGGAAGCGCGGCAGGACCCCGGAGGAGGACCGGGCCCTGGAAGAGGAGCTGCTGGCCGATCCCAAGGAGCGGGCCGAGCACCTGATGCTGGTGGACCTGGGCCGCAATGACGTGGGAAGGGTGGCCGAGAGCGGTTCGGTGAGCGTGCGCGACCTGCTGGTCATCGAGCGCTACAGCCACGTGATGCACATCGTCTCCGGCGTGCACGGGGTTCTGGCGGAGGGCATGGACCAGTTCGATGTCCTGGAGGCCTGCTTTCCGGCCGGCACGGTGACCGGTGCTCCCAAGATCCGGGCCATGGAGATCATCGACGAGCTGGAGGTCGAACGGCGCGGACCCTATGCCGGCGCGGTCGGTTATTTCGGATTTTCCGGCAACATGGACTTCTGCATCACCATCCGGACTTTTGTCATGAAGGGCAGCGATCTCTGGGTCCAGGCCGGTGCCGGTATCGTTGCCGACTCGGACCCGGAAAAGGAGTACGAGGAGACCATCAACAAGGCCATGGGACTACGCAAGGCCGTCAGCCTGGCCGAACAGGGGTTCTAGCCGTGATAGTGCTCATCGACAACTACGATTCGTTCACCTACAATATCGTGCAGACCTATGCCGTGCGGCCGCCGGGCGCGGGTCCGGACTGGCGGCCGCCGGAGATCCGGGTCTTCCGCAACGACAGGATCACGGTGGAGGAGATCGCGGCCATGGAACCGGAGCGGCTCCTCATCTCGCCCGGGCCCTGTACCCCGGCCGAGGCAGGTATCTCCATCGAGGCGATCAGGTATTTCAGCGACCGTATTCCCATCCTCGGCATCTGCCTCGGGCACCAGGCTATCGGCGAGGCCTTTGGTGGCCGGGTGGTGCGCGCCGGCCGGGTCATGCACGGCAAGACCAGCCCCATCCACCACGACGGGCGCGGCGTCTTCACCGGCCTGGACAATCCCTTTGCCGGCATGCGCTATCACTCCCTGCTGGTGGAAGGATTGCCCGACTGTCTCGAGGCCACGGCCCACTCCGACCAGGGTGAGCTGATGGGGCTGCGGCACCGGGAACTGCCCGTCGAGGGGGTCCAGTTCCATCCCGAGTCGATCATGACCAATGCGGGTCTCGTCCTGCTGCACAACTTTCTCCGGCCCGATTACCCGGAGCTTCTGCGTGGTTGAGCGCTGTGCTTTGCCCTGCCCGGGAATTTCCCGTTGAATAAATACCCTGAGAGAGCACGAGGTGGAACATGATCCAGGAAGCCATAGCCAGGATTGTTGACAGGAAGGATCTTGACGAGGAGCAGATGGTGGCGGTCATGGAGGAGATCATGACCGGCGAGGCCACACCGGCCCAGATCGGAGCCTTTATCACCGCCCTGCGGATGAAGGGCGAGACTATTGACGAGATTGTGGGCGCGGTGCGGGTGATGCGGGAGAAGGCCACCTTTGTCGACACCGGCGTCGATACCGAGTCCGGGCTGCTCATGGACATCGTCGGCACGGGTGGCGACGGGGCCGGCACCTTCAACGTCTCCACCACCACCGCCTTTGTCGTGGCCGGCGCCGGTATCCCGGTGGCCAAGCACGGCAACCGGGCCATCTCCTCTTCCTGCGGCAGCGCCGACGTGCTCGAGGCCCTGGGCGTGGATCTTGCCATGTCCCCGGAACGGGTGGGTGAGTGCATCCGCACCACGGGCATCGGTTTTCTCTTCGCGCCCATGCTGCACGGTGCCATGAAGCATGCCATCGGGCCCAGGCGGGAGATCGGCATCCGGACGATCTTCAATATTCTCGGTCCCATGACCAACCCGGCCCGCACCAATGTCCAGCTCACCGGCGTCTTTGCCCGCGAGCTGACCCCGGTCCTGGCCGAGGTCCTGGTCCGGCTGGGCATGAAACGGACCCTGGTGGTCTGGGGCGAGGGCAACCTGGACGAGATGACCATCACCGGCACCACCCATGTCGCCGACGGCCGCGAGGGCAGGGTGGAGACCTATACTGTCGAGCCCGGTGACGTGGGGCTCGCCCGGGCCGGCCTGGATGAGATCCGCGGCGGCGCCACGGCCGATGAGTCGGCCGAAATGGTGCGCCGGGTGCTGGACAACACGCCCGGGCCCAGGCTGGACATGGTGCTGCTCAATGCCGGCGGTGCGCTCCTGGCCGCGGGCCGGGCCGATGACCTGAAGTCGGGCGTGGAGATGGCCCGGGAGGTGATAGCCTCGGGAGCGGCCCGGGAGAAACTCGATGCCCTGGTCGACTTCTGCCGCAAGAGCTGAGCGCCGATGATCCTCGACACCATTGTTGCCAGGAAACAGGAAGAAGTCCGGGTCCTGCAGCGGGAGGGCATCCGGCCGCCCGAGGACGAGATCGATCCACCGCGCGGCTTTGTCCGCGCCCTGACCGGGGCGCCCGGGGTGGCGATCATCGCCGAGGCCAAGAAGGCTTCGCCCTCCAAGGGGCTGATCTGTCCCGACTTTGATCCGGTCCGCATCGCCAGGGCCTATGTCGAGGGCGGTGCCCATGCCATGTCCGTGCTCACGGACCAGGACTTCTTCCAGGGCTCCATCAGGTACCTGCCACTGGTCCGGGCCGCGGTCCCCCTGCCGGTGCTGCGCAAGGATTTTATCATTCATCCCCTGCAGATAACCGAGGCCGCCAGTTATGGCGCCGATGCCATCCTCCTGATCGCCGCCATCCTCGAGATCGGCCAGATGGAGGAGTACCGCCTCCAGGCCGAGGAGCTGGGCATGGACGTGCTGGTGGAGGTCCATGACGAGATCGAGCTGGAGCGGGCCCTTGCGGCCGGAGCCGGCCTGGTCGGGATCAACAACCGCAACCTGAAGGATTTCACCGTCGATCTCACCACCACCTTCCGCCTGCTGGCACGGATCCCGGATTCCATCCCGGTGGTCAGCGAGTCCGGTATCAGCAGCCCCGATGATATGCGCCGCCTGCGGGAGGCCGGTGTCACCGCGGCCCTCATCGGCGAGAGTTTCATGCGGGCCGGCGACCGGGGGCGGACACTGCAGCAGTTTCTTTCCGCATGATGCAACCTGGCCGAATACGAATCAAGATGTGCGGGGTGACCCGCCTGCAGGATGCCCTGGCTGCGGTCGAGGCAGGTGTCGACGCCCTGGGCTTTATCTTCTTTGAAAAAAGCCCGCGCAATATCGACCCGGAGGAAGCGCGGCTGATCATCGACGCGCTGCCGCCCCTGGTGGATACGGTGGGGGTCTTTGTAAACCGGAAGCGCAACGAGGTGGAGGAGATCATCGACTTCTGCGCTCTGGCCTATGCCCAGCTCCACGGGGACGAGTCGCCCAA
>DRKI01000107.1 GCA_011051875.1 Desulfobulbus sp.
GCGAGATCAGCAGCTTCCTGGTCAACGGCATCACGCAGACCGGCGCGGAGATCTCCACCGCCACCCTGCGTGCTCCCTCCAATGCCGGCATGGCCGTCCTGGCCGCCTATCCGGAAGACCTGGCCGTGCATCCGCTCAACCAGTCTTCCGGCCTGGCCGCAGGGGAGAGTCCGCTGGGGAACTATGTCCTGGCCGAGCTCGCCGCCAGCAACCTCAATACCCTGCCGCCGGCCCCGGTCGGCCTGCAGGAGGCCACCCTCCGATTCTACTACCGGTCGCTCGACCTGGACCGCAGCGTGCCACGGGACGGCGACGCGGATGATATCGGGGATCTCAACGAGGAGACCCTGCATCTCTACCGGTGGGACGATACCAGCGGCGCCTTTGTGGCGGTGAGCGGCACCCTTGATACCACCAATGTCACCATCGACGGGGTGGAGTATGACGGGTTCTTTGCCTGTACAACCACGCAGTTTGGCCTGTTTGCCCTGGCCGGGATCCCCCGTCCCGACACCACGGTGCCGGGCGCGCCCGCCGTGGTGGCCACCGATCCCGCCGACGGCGCCACCGGCGTGGCCGTGGATAACCCCATCGTGGTGACTTTCTCGGAACCGGTGGCGGCCGTGGACCTCGACCAGGTGGACATGGACGGGGCCGTCGTCCTGTCCACCGTCCTGTCCGGCAACACCCTGACCATTACCCATGACGGCCTGGTAGCGGGCGCCACCTACCGGGTCTCCATTCCCGGCCTGGTGGTGATGGACGCGGCAGGGAATTTCAACGAGCCGTATAGCTGGGGATTCACGGCAAGGGAGGCCAATTCCATTCCCTTTGCCAATGACGACGACCTGAGCTGTGCAGAAGACGGTTCCCTGACCGTCAATGTCATGGATGACCACGGCCACGGCATTGACCAGGATACAGACGGAGATCCGATTTCCATCATCGCGGTCAACGGCGAGGCCGCGAAGGTGGACGTTCAGGTGCCGGGATCCTCTGGCGGGCTTTTTAGGCTCGGGGCCGATGGCAGCCTCAGTTTCACGACCAACGGTGACTTCGATGCGCTGCCGGCCGGGGTCGAGATGGAGACGAGCATGGTCTATACCCTGGGAGACGGCCTGGGGAGCGATACCGCCACCGTGACCGTGACCGTGCAGGGCGTCAACTCCCGGCCCGTGCTTGACGGTGAGGATCGTTTTCTGCGGCCGGTCGCCGGTAATGCCGGGAACGATAACGGTTCCGGCAGTGATGGTGACAACGATGACTCGGACAACTACGACAATCCCGGCGACCCGGTCTCCCGGGTGATCGCCTCCTCGGGCCTGGCGTTCGACGCCGATGGCGACAGCCTGGGGATTGCCGTGGTCGGGGTGGACAACAGCAGGGGAGTGTGGCAGTACCACCTGGCCGGTGACGGATGGCTGGGTATGAATCCGCTGCTGAGCGACCGCCATGCGCTGCTCCTGCCCCCTGAAGCCAGGATCCGCTTCGTGCCCGATGCGCGGCTCAACTGTGCTGCCACCTCGATGCTGCGTTTCAGGCTCTGGGACCAGAGTGCCGGCTTGGCCGGCGATCTCAACCACGACACCACGCTCGGCGATGGTTGCTCCCTGCTCGCGGCCCGGGCGGTGACAGAGATCGGGCAGGTTCCCGGGCTGCCGGAGATCGGGGACGTGGACGGTGACGGGATTGCAAACTGCCAGGACAGCGAACCCCTGGGAGCGGTATATACCGACACAGACGGTGACGGCATGGACGATGACTGGGAGCGGTTCTATTTCTCTTCCCTGACCCGGGCCTCGACCACCAGCGACGCCGATGGTGACAGGTATTCCGATCTAAACGAGTACCGGAACTGGCGGGACGGCATCCTTGATCCCCTGGGCAGTGCCTTCGATCCGGTGCTGCAGAATGCGGCTGGTGGTGAAAACTACGGAATCGGCCTGTCGAACCATGCATTCTGGATGATGGTCCTGCCCGCCATCACCCGGGGAGAGGTGGGCCGGTAGAGATGCCGCGGTCTGCCGTTTCTGCTCAGCCCTTGCGCAGGACCCGCTTGTCGCCGATGCGGATGGTGAGCTTGATCTTGTCGAAGTACTCGAGCAGGGGGATGGAGAACTTGCGGGTCAGGCCGGTCAGCTCCTTGAAACGGGGGGCGTCGATCTCGCCCTCGCGTTCGATGAAGGAACGGAGTCGATCCTGGAGCTCGGCCAGGGCTCCGGCGTGGAAATAGAGGGCCTCGTTGACCTTGACCAGCCGCTTGTCCTGGACCAGGAGGTCGATCACCTGGCGGATCCGGGACTGGGGAAATTCGGCAAAGGTCGCCAGCGTGTCCTTGAGATTCGGCGGCGTCAGGCCGGCCTCACGGTAGAGACGTTCGATCTTCTCCCGCATCTCCTGCTCGTCCACCTGCAGGGTGACCTCGTGGCCGGCCAGCCGGACCTCGGCCCCCTCCTGGGCGATCTTCTTTTTCCGGGCCAGGGTGGACAGGGCATGGTGGAAGAGCTTCTGGTCGATGCCGGGCCGGAGCTGCGAGCGCAGCTCCTCCTTGGCCAGGCCGCTTTTGAGCGGGTTGGCCTCGTGGTAGGCGGCCAGAAAGTCCAGGATGGCGCTGGTGACGCGCTCCAGGGTGGCGGCGGTGATCAACCGCTGGGTCTCGGACTCCACCACCAGGATACTGCCCCGGGAGACGGGCTGCTGCAGGAGTTTTTTCAGCTTCTTGCCAAAGACGCCCAGCCGGGTGGCGAGCTGGTCCGCGGTGATGCCGGCAAGCCCGCTTTCCTCGAGAAAGAGGAGCATCCGTTCCTCGTCACTGCCGTCGGTGTAGACGGCAAAGATCTCGCGGTTGCGCCGACGGTCCCGCTCCAGGGTGCGCTTGCGTTTGCGGGGCGCGTTGTTGAGGATGGTGCCGCCGCCGATGGTGGTGATGGGCGAGTAGCTGCGGATCACGTAGCGGTCGCCGGGCCAGACCGCCACCGGTTCCTGGAGGATAAGCTGGACATTGGCGTCGCTGCCCGGTTCGACGGTATCCTCTTCCATCAGGACCACGCGGCCGACGATCTCCCGGGTGCCGACATGGACCCGCACCTGGGTCCGGTTCTTGAGCTCTTTCCCGTTGCTGGCCAGGTAGTGGAGCCTGGCGTCCAACAGGGTGGAGGGCGTCATGGAACCCGGCGTGGCGGCCAGGTCGCCGCGGTTGATCTCGTCTTTTTCCACACCCTGCAGGTTGATGGCCGTGCGGTGGCCGGCCTCCACCACGTCCACCTCCCGGCCGTGCACCTGGATGCCGCGGATCTTGGCCTTCAGGCCGCCGGGATAGAACACCAGGTCGTCACCGACGCCGATCCGGCCGGAGAGGGAAGTGCCGGTGATCACGGTGCCGAAACCCTTCATGGAGAAGACCCGGTCCACGGCCAGGCGGAAGGGACCGAACTCTTCGTGGAAGTCCATGGCCCGCACCTTTTGGTCCAGGATCTCCGTGACCTGGTCGATGCCCTCGCCGGTGACCGAGGAGACCGCCACCAGGGGAGCGTCCTCGAGAAAGGAGTCCCGGAAGAACTCCCGCACCTCCTCCTCCACCATCTCCAGCCACTCCTCTTCCACCATGTCCTTCTTGGTCAGGATGATCAGGCCGTCCCGGACCCCGAGCAGGCGGCAGATATCGAAGTGTTCCCTGGTCTGGGGCATGATGCCCTCGTCGGCCGCGATGATAAAGGCCACCATGTCCATGCCGGCGGCGCCGGCCACCATGTTGCGGATGAACTTTTCGTGGCCCGGCACGTCGACAATGCCCAGGCGGTGGCCGCAGGGCAGGTCGAGATGGGCAAAGCCCAGTTCGATGGTGATGCCGCGCTTCTTCTCCTCCTTGAGGCGGTCGGTCTCAATGCCGGTCAGGGCGCGGATGAGGCTGGTCTTGCCATGATCGACATGGCCGGCGGTGCCGAGGATGATCTCACGCATGGTGGAACAGGAACCTGGTCAGACGGGAAAGGGACATCTAGACGAGAAAGGGATTGCTGCGCGCCTCTTCCCCGATGGTGGAGCGGGCGCCGCCATAGCCGTGCCCCGGCCAGACCACGGTCTCGGGTGGCAGGGTCAGGAGCCTGGTGCGGATGGAACGGCTGAGCTCGTCCGTGGAGCCGCCGGGAAAGTCGGTCCGGCCGACGCCGCCGACAAAGAGGGTGTCGCCGGTGAAACAGTCGGGCGCGTTGTAGAGGCAGATGCCGCCGGGGGTATGGCCCGGGGTATGGATGACGGTGAGGCTTTCGTTGCCAAAGGTGATGGTGTCCTTGTCCTCGACCAGGATATCCGGCGGTGGTGATTCGGGCAGGCCGAGCTGGGA
>DRKI01000108.1 GCA_011051875.1 Desulfobulbus sp.
CAGGGTATCGGCGTCGTCTCCGCCCACCAGGAGATCGTCGCCATCGCCGTCCACCAGCACATCCTCTCCCCCGCCGCCCGCGAGCTGATCGTCACCGGCGCCGCCGTGCAGGACATTGGTCCCATGGTCACCGACCAGGATATCACTGCCCTGGCCGCCGGTGATATTCTCCACCCCGCTCGGCACATCTCCCCGGGCGTCCCCCCCGCTTTCCGCCGCCCCATCCGCCAGGTCCACATGGACCCCGCCGGTGTCAGAGGCGTAGCTCACGGTATCGGCGCCCTCGTTGCCGATGATCGGATCCCCGCTGTCGGAGCCGCTGATCACCTCGCTGTCCGTGCCCACCGGCACATGGTCACTGTCCAAGGTGACATCAAAGGAGGATGCGGCGGTATTGCCGTCACCATCGGTAACCAGGACGTCGAAGCTCAGGGTCTGCGCCGCGTCCTTGCCCTGGTCCTGCCAGACCACATCGAGCTGATCCATCATGGTCACGGTGCAGGTGCCGTCCAGGGACACGCCCACGTGAAAGACCTGGTCCGTTTCCGCCACCGCGTACCAGCCACCCGCCGAATCGCTCTGGAAGTGGAGTTCACGGCCCGAGGCGGTCAGGGCCCGCCCCTGGCTGTCAAGAACCGGGTCGCCGTCGCTGATGCCGGTCAGCCGGACGGCCAGGACATCGGCGGACCCGTCGGCACCGAATCCGGCACCCTGGGTTCCGCCGACCGTGGCAGCGGGCCCCACCCCGTCGCTCTCGTCGGTAACCACATCTTCCGGGGCCAGCGACGGATCCACGGCACGGATGGCAACCGTCAGCACGGCACCGGCACGGCTGCCGTCCCCATCTTCGATGGTGCAGGTGAACTGTTCATTGTCCGGGATCCGGTCGCCCTGACCGTTGGCCTCGTGCAGGATATGGTCGGGCGCGGTGTAGGTATAGGATCCGTCTTCGGCAAACACGATGGTGCCGCCCTGGGCCGTTGCCAGTTCCTCACCGGGTACAAAACGCACGCCCGGTGCGAAATCGCCGTCCACGCCGACCAGGTGGAGATCGCCGTCGGCGCTGGTCCGGTCGGCCTGATCGTGCACCCCTGCACTCCCGTCCCACGAGGTGTTGTGATCGGCCAGGATGACATTGCCGGTGACCCGGTTGTTGACCCCGTCGCCGTCCCGGTCTCCCTCTTCCACTTCTGCCCTGTCATCGACAGGTTGCGGCGCCGTATCCAGGACGTCAATGGTCAGAACGGCGGTGGCCGGGCTGCCGTCGCCATCCTCCACAGTATAGATGAAATGCTCCTGCACCGGCTGATTGGCATCGTCCAGCCCCGCGGGATTATCCACACGGGCCGGCGGGGTGTAGACATAGGAACCACCGGCGCCGAAGACAATGGTGCCGCCGTGGATGGTGGCAAGGGGCGTGTCGAGGGCGAAATCGTCGGCCAGGTCGCCACTGACCCGGACCAGGGTCAACCCCGGATCAGTGCTCTGTACGTCCTCGCTGTCCGGGACATAGGCGGAGTCGTCCCAGCCGAAGATCACGTTGCCGCTGACCTGGCTGCCGCCTTCCACAGTGATGTTGGTGTCCGGCCTGGCCTCGGGTGCGGTATCCAGGACGTTAACGGTCAGGGTGGAAGAGGCCGGATCACCATTGGTGTCGGTGATTGTATAGTTGAAGATCTCGCGATCCGGGATCCCGTCACCCCGGCCATTTGCCTCGTGAAGGATATTGGTGTCGATGATATAGGAATAGGTGCCGTCGCTGTGCACTGTCAGCTCCGCGCCCAGCTCCGTGGTCAGGGTTACGGAACCGCCGGCCGGCACGCTGTAGCGGATGCCGCCCACCTCGATGAAGGTGACCCGGGTCGGCACATCACCGGCCGTGTCATTGGTCATGAGATTGCCGGTGACGGCATGGCCTCCTTCTGCTGCCGCTGCACTCACTGCACCAGGCGCGGCCTCCACGACCTCGCCGGTATCGGGCACGGCCGTGGGTACCGGGTTGGAGCCGATGGTGCCGACATCTCCGTCGCCGCTACCGACGGTTACGATGTGCGGCGTACCGGCGGCGGCCCCCGACGCCACTGTCTGTTCCGGCGGCAGGATATCGACCGGCTGCGGATCGAGAAAATCGAGATCAACACCGGTGGTTTCCGCACCGGAATCCGGTGTCACCGCGGCGGCGGTCGCCTCGAACACCACGTAGGGATGGTCACCGCCTCCGGCCCCGGCACCACCGTCACCTGCCGCCGGTGGTTCGCTGTCAACGGTGGGGTCAAACTCTCCCTGCTGCAGGGCCTGCTGCATGACGATGACATCGCCGCTCGCCTCGTCCTGGTCCACGGGAAGGGCATCGCCGTAGACATCCCGATCCACAAGGACATCCGACAGGCGGCCCAGGTCCAGGCGGGTCTGTTCCTGATCGGCAAAAACGACCGACACCATGCCCTCGGGACCGGTGATGATCCGGTCATCGGCATAGACCGGGCTGCCCGGCTGCAGAAGCCGCTCCGTGCCATCGGCGGCCACGGCCCTGACCGTGCCCTGGACGATTATCGCATCTCCCACGGGCTGGCTGCCGGCAGGACCTGAAAATACCTTTCCCCTCACTGCCATGGACTTTGCTCCCGAATACTCTCAACAGAAACCACCGCTTGTCGGACAGCCAGGTCTGTACCGGCACCCCAAGCCACTTCTCCATGCTCCGGGAAACGGCCCGCGGAACAATCCGGCAGCCAGGACCGGCCTGGCGGACCGGTATCAGTGGACCGTGATCGCCACACCATCCTCGGCAAGATCCTGCACCGCGATGTCATGGCCGCGGGTATACGGTTCGCCTGTCGCGGGACGGCACCCGTCCACCGGGGCGTTATCACTGTGGATGATTGGCAAATTGTCCACGTTGACACGGGATGCCGGCAGGAAAATCACTTCCTGCTCTGTATTGTAGAGGGGATAGGGGAAAATGTCCATTGTACCAAGGTATGAGCCTGATTCAAAAAGACCTGATCCATGAAAAAAAGGGCCTTCCCGCTTGCCGCGGGAAGGCCCTTTTTTTGTTTTGTGCCGACTGCTGCTCCGGAAGAGGAGCGCACGGCCGGGCCGGCTCGGTGGTGCGTACCGGCAGCCCGTGAATCAGTAATTGCTCAGGTAGTTGTCCAGCTCCCAGTCGGTGACCGCGGTGCGGTAGCTGTCCCACTCCTTTTCCTTGCCCTCGATGTATTTCTCGAAGATGTGGTCACCCAGGGCCTCGCGGGCGATGGGATTGACCTTCATCTCCTCGATGGCCTCCTTCAGGTTGGCGGGCAGGCTCTGGATGCCGGCGGCCTCCTTCTCGGCAGGCGTCATCTTGAAGATATCCTGGTCAACCGAGTCAGGGGCCTGCAGCTTGTTCTTCACGCCGTCGAGACCGGAGTTGAGCATCATGGCAAAGGCCAGGTAGGGGTTGCAGGTCGGATCCGGGCAGCGGACCTCGGTCCTGGTGCCCATACCGCGGGAGGCGGGGATCCGGATCAGGGCCGACCGGTTGGAGGCGGACCAGGCGATGTAGACCGGTGCCTCGTAGCCCGGGACCAGCCGCTTGTAGGAGTTGACCAGCGGGTTGGTCACGGCGACAAAGCCCTTGGCGTTCTTGGCGATACCGGCGATGTACTGGTAGGCGGTCTCGCTCAGCTGCAGGGGACCGTTCTCGTCAAAGAAGGCATTGGTGCCGTCCAGCTTGAAGAGGGACTGGTTGGTGTGCATACCGGAGCCGTTGATGCCGAAGACCGGCTTGGGCATGAAGGTGGCATGCAGGCCGTGCTTGGCGGCGATGGAACGGACAACCCACTTGAAGGTCAAGGTGTTGTCGGCGGCGGTCAGGGCATCGGCGTACTTGAAGTTGACCTCGTGCTGTCCCTCGGCAACCTCGTGGTGGGACGCCTCGATCTCGAAGCCCATGGCCTCCAGGGTGTGGATGATCTCGCGCCGGCAGTCAATGCCGCAGTCGTCGGGATCAACGTCAAAGTAGCCGGCAACGTCATGGGTGACCGTGGTGGCATTGCCTTCCTCGTCCTTCTCGAACAGGAAGAATTCCGCCTCGGTACCGACGTTCATGGTGAAACCCATCTCCTTGGCATCGGCCAGAACGCGCTTGAGGTTGTTGCGCGGGCAGCCCTCGAACGGTGTGCCGTCTGACTTGTAGACATCACAGATGATCCGGGCGGCATTGACCCCGTTCTGCTCGCGCCAGGGAAGAACCGTGAAGGTATCATAGTCGGGCTTCAGGTACATGTCCGACTCGTTGATGCGGACAAAGCCGTCGATGGAGGAACCATCGAACATGATGTTGCCGTCCAGCGCCTTCTCGATCTGGCTCAGCGGAATGGCGACATTCTTCATGAAACCGAAGATGTCGACAAACTGCAGCCGAAAGAAGTGCACGTTCTTCTCCTCAATGATTTTCATTATCTCGTCACGCGTCATGTTCCATCTCCTTTATTTAAGGTGATTTATTTTATTTCGTCCGCCAGCGACCAGAGAACTCCCTCCAGTAACGTCGGACATGTCCTTACCATTTTCTTCCTGTTTCTGCATCAAAATCCTGAAATTGACAGGCAAATTTCATCCCTGCCATCCATACGGCGCGGCAGGGCGCGAAAAGATCACTCCTCGATGATCCGCAGCAGGGTCGACTCCACCTTCTCCAGCAGTTCCGGGTCGGTCACCTTTTCACCGCTGCGCATGGCGACATAGAAGATATCGATGAGCTGCTCCACCTCGGTGGCGATCCTGGCCCGGTGGATGTCGAGCCCGAAGTCGGCCAGGGTCTGGGTCAGCTGGTAGAGGGTGCCGGGACGGTCGCCGCCATAGACCTCGATGACCGTGAACCGCTGCGAGGTCTCGTTGTCCACCACCACCTTGCGGACGAGCTGCTGCACCCGGCGCCTGGGCCGCAGGCCCGCCGAGCTCAGCCGGGAATGGAGCTGATAGCCCACGTCGAGACGGTAGTTGACCGCCTGGTTGACGTCATGCTCCAGACCCTGCCAGTCCTGTTCGTCAAAGCCGGAGTCGGCCACGGGCGCCACGTCCAGCACATCGACCACGGTGCCGTCCGGCCAGGTGAAGATCTGCGCCGCCAGGACCGACAGGTTGTGCAGGGCCAGGACCCCGCACAGCTTGGCCAGCAGGCCGACCCGGTCCTTGCTCATCATGAGCAGGGACCAGTACCCCTGCCGGGCCTCGGGAAAGATCAGCACCTGCTGCTGGAGGCGGCTCTTCTCCTCCCGGTGTACCTGCAGGTGACGGACCACGGTCTCGGGGGTGAAACTGAGCAGGTAGTCGTCCGGCAGATTCTCCACCCGGATCCCCGGTTCCAGGCCACCGAGCAGGGCAGTCACCTGGCCGCGCAGCCACCGGACGCCTTCCTTCTCGCCGTTCTCCGCCTCTCCCCGGTCGCCGCACCCGGCCTCCAGGCAGGACTTGACCTTGAGAAACAGCTCGGCCAGCAGAGTCGCCTTCCAGCCGGACCAGGCCGAGGGCCCGGTGGCCCGGGAATCGGCCATGGTGAGCAGGTAGAGCAGGGCCAGCCGATCGGTGTTGCTGATCAGCGCCGCTGCCTGCTCGATGAAATCCTGGTCGTCCAGGTCCCGGCGCAGGGCGTTCTCCGGCAGAAAGAGATGGTACCGGACCAGAAAGGAGAGGCAGTCCAGCTCTTCCCCGGGCAGCCCCAGCCGGGCGCCGATGGCGCGCACCAGCGTGGCGCCGAGCTCCGAATGGTCGGTGTGGTGTCCCTTGCCGATATCATGCAGCAGCGCGGCCAGGTAGAGAAGATGCGGCGAGCCGAGCGTGAGGAAGAGATCGGTCTCGCTCTTTTCCAGGGCCTTCAGTTCGGCCACGGTCTGCAACTGATGCCGGTCCACGGTATAGATATGGTAGAGATCGTGCTGGGCCAGGGACTCCACGTCCCTGAACTCCGGAATATAGGCGGTGAGCAGCCCGGTCTCCAGCATGGCCTCCAGCACGGGCATGGGCTCGGCCGACTGGACCAGCAACTCCATGAAGATCCGCGCCACGCGCCGGGAGGTCCGGAAACTGTCATCAACCAGGTACAGGTGCCGGTTCACCTGTTGCCGGGTGCGATGGTGCAGGGGGAGCCCGGTCCGGCCGGCCTGGAGAAAGAGTCGCATCAGCAGGTAGGGACGTTTCTCCAACTCGTCGGTCCGGACGAGATGAATGGTGCCGTTGCGGGCCACGATGGCCCGTTCCAGCTGTTTCTCAGCCCGGGCACCACCGCTCAGGCCGAGAACCTCCTGCACATGCTCGAAAAAGAGATCGGTTATCACGGCAATGGTCTGCAGGTGGCCGTAGACATGGCGCATGAAGTGCTCCACCGCCAGCAGGCCGTCCCGGTCCCGGTAGCCGAAGGCCGCCGCCATCTCCTCCTGGTATTCAAAGATCAGCTGGTCGTTCTTGCGCCGGCTGATGTAGTGGAGCCGGTTGCGGATCCTGGCCAGCATGTTCCACGACTCCTGGAAGGCCCGCCTGTCGTCCGCGGCGAGCATGCCCGAGTCCTCCATGGCGTCGAGCCCGTCCAGGCCGAAGACACCCTTGGCCACCCAGAGCATGGCCTGGATGTCGCGCATGCCCCCCTTGCCCTCCTTGATATGGGGTTCGAGGAGATAGGAATGGGAGCCGTATTTCCTCCGCCGCTCGGCCCGGAAATCCTCCATGGTCCGGACAAAGAGGTGGCGGCGGCCGTCAAAGATCTTTTTCCGGTACCTGGCCAGCAGGGCATCGAACAGGGAGTGTGAGCCGACCAGCAGACGGGCGTCGAGCAGGGCGACCTGGAAAAAGAAGTCCTCACCGGCAAACCGGACAGCGTCCTTGACCATCCGTACCGAGTGGCCCACATCGAAACCGGCGTCCCAGAGGGGATAGAGAACGGCCTCGGCCACATCCTGCATCTTTTTTCGGGCCTTGCGGTCATGCAGGAGCAGCAGGTCGATATCGGAAAAGGGGTACAGTTCGCGGCGCCCGTAGCCGCCCAGGGCGATAAGGGCAATCTCGCCCCGTGCCTCCCGGACAGCGGTCGAGGCCTTGAAGTGGCTGATGATGAACTCGTCCACCATCGCGGTATGCTGGCGCAGCAGTTCGTGGCCGCTGATCCCCTGCCGCCACAATTCCTCGAGGACTTCCTGCTGCGCCTGCAGGGCGGTGGACATCAGATAGCCTCGTTGTCCGTCTCCCCGGTCCGCACACGCACAATCTTTTCAACCGGCAGAACAAAGATCTTGCCGTCACCGATCTTGCCTGTCCGCGCCGCCTCGACAATGGTCTCGATAACCTGGTCGACCTGGTCACTGGCCACGATGATCTCCATCTTGATCTTGGGCAGGAAATCGACCACGTACTCGGCGCCGCGGTAGATCTCGGTGTGTCCCTTCTGGCGTCCGTAGCCCTTGACCTCGGAAATGGTCATGCCCTTGATCCCGATTCCGTTGAGGGCCTCTTTCACGTCATCAAGCTTGAACGGCTTGATGATAGCTTCAATCTTTTTCATCAATCAGCCTCGTCTGGTTAGTATCCGAAAAACAGAAAACAGGGGGACAGGAGCCAGGACTCTGGCAACAGGACACGGATCAGCCCGCGCATGCGGCGCTACTGACTGCGGCAGCCCCGCCACTGTCGTCCTTTCCCGTCCCACCCTCGTGACATCGCTCCGCGGTGCCACCGTTCACGTATGCTTTGTTTCCACCTGAATCGGGGATCTCCCCTGTCTGCAACCGGAACAAGTCACATGGATTGCAGACGGTTTTCCCTGCACAAACGTACCGGCGGCGGCTTGCCTGCTCCGTTGCCGGTCACGATCCGGCCGCATGGCATGGTAGCGGAACTATACAGCAACCTTCGGCCGGATGCACCGCAAACCATGCCTCCAGCCCCCATATGTCACAGGCGATCTGCTGCAAGGCCCGAAGACACCGTGCCTGCCGCGTCACAGCGCAAAAAGGATTCCCCGCCATATTTCAGTATCTCTGCGGACCTTTTCGCGCTGTTCCTTGCATTGATGGCATCTTCAGACCGTTCGCGACGACCTTTGTGCAATATGGTGGCTAGTTATAGGCTGTCTCCGAGTGCTCCGCATAATCCAGTCCCTGGACCTCGGCCTCTTCGCTGAGGCGCAGCCCCATGACGGCGTTGATGAGCTTGAGCAGTATCCAGCTGACCACGAAGGCATAGACACTGACGGCAACCACACCGATCACCTGGCTGACGATCTGGCCGGTGCCGCCGAACAGCAGACCGTTCACACCTCCGGGATTGGCCGCCTTGGAGGCAAAGACCCCCAGGAGCAGGGTACCGATGATGCCGCCCACGCCGTGGATCCCCACCACGTCCAGGGAATCGTCATAGTTGAGCCGCGACTTGGCATTGACCGCCAGGTAGCAGACGATCCCGGCGATCAGGCCGATGGCGATGGCCGAGTTGGGGCCGACGAAACCGGCTGCCGGCGTGATGGTGGCCAGGCCGGCGATGGCGCCCGAGGCCGCGCCCAGGGTGGTGGGCTTGCCCAGCTTGAGCCACTCCATGAGCGTCCACATGGCCATGCCCGCCATGCCGGCGAGATGGGTGGCGACAAAGGCGGTGGCGGCGACGTCGTTGGCCGCCAGGGCGGAACCGCCGTTGAAGCCGAACCAGCCGAACCAGAGCAGGCCGGTGCCGAGCATGGTCATGGGCAGGTTGTGGGGCATGAAGTTCCTGGTACCATACCCCTGCCTGGGTCCGATGACCAGGACCGCCGCCAGGGCCGCCGTGCCACAGGTGGCATGCACCACCAGGCCGCCGGCGAAATCGAGCACACCCATCCTGGCCAGCCAGCCGCCGCTGCCCCAGATCCAGTGACAGACCGGGTTGTAGACCAGCACCGCCCACAGGAGACTGAACAGGGCAAAGGGCGCGAACCGGACCCGCTCGGCAAAGGCGCCGGTGATCAGGGCCGGGGTAATGATCGCGAACATGCACTGATAAATCATGAACACGGTCTGGGGTATGGTGGTGGCATACTCCGAACTGGGCGCATTGGTCACCCCTTTGAGGGCAAACCAGGAAAAATCTCCGATAAAGCCGCCGATATCAGGACCGAACGACATGGTGTAGCCGATATAGACCCACTCGATCGAGATGATCGAGATCATGATCAGGCTCTGCATGATGGTGCCCAGCACGTTCTTGCCGCGCACCATACCCCCGTAAAACAATGCCAGCCCCGGTGTCATCAGCAGCACCAGGCCCGCTGCCGCCAGGATAAAGGCGGTGTCCGCTCCGTTGATCATATCTCTCCTCCAGAAGTAAACGTTACAAACTTGTAAAAAAATTCACAACATTGTAACGAATAAGGAAAGATGAAGCAACAAAAGAGCCTGTCTCAGATCATTTTCCGTGCATTTTTCATGCTGCCGCCCGGGCCTGCCCACCCCGGTCCGCTCCACGATTCCGGCCAGGCCGCCCGGCCGGCGCAGAGACCGGTCGGGCGGCTCCCACCTGATCAGAAGGTGTAGCCCACCTCCTTGTGCTCCGTGACATCGAGTCCCTGCACCTCGTCTTCCAGGGAGGCGCGCAGACCGATGACCAGGTCGACCACCTTGAGAATGACAAAGGTCAGGACGATGGAGTAGGCAATGGCCGCGCCGGCGCCGATGGCCTGGACCACGAACTGATGCGCATTGCCGTAGAACAGGCCGTCAGCGCCGTCGGGGTTCCAGGCCAGGGAGGCGAAGAGCCCCGTGGCCAGGGCCCCCCAGAGGCCACCCACGCCGTGGACCCCCACAACATCCAGGGCATCGTCATAGCCGAGCCTGGACTTCATGAGCACGGCAAGGTAGCAGATCACCCCGGCAACCAGCCCGATGACGATGGCGGCCAGGGGCCCGACAAAGCCAGCACCCGGTGTGATTGCCACCAGCCCCGCCACTGCGCCCGACGCGGCGCCCAGGGTGGTGGGCCTGCCCTGAATCTTCCACTCGGCCAGGACCCAGGAAAGCGCGCCCGCACCGGTGGCGACCTGGGTGGTGAACAGGGCGAGCGCGGCAATGGGCCCGGCGGACAGGGCGCTGCCGGCATTGAAGCCGAACCAGCCGAACCAGAGCACGCCGGCGCCCAGGATGGTCATGGGCAGGTTATGGGGGTGCATGGCCTCCCGGCCCCATCCCTTGCGCTTGCCGATAACAATGGCGCACACCAGCGCCGCAGCACCGGAGTTGATATGGATGACCGTGCCGCCGGCGAAATCGAGCGCGCCCATGGCACCGAGCCAGCCGCCGCCCCAGACCCAGTGGCAGACCGGGAAATACACCAGGGTCGACCAGAGCACGGTGAAGAGGGCAAAGGCCGTGAACTTCATGCGCTCGGCATAAGCGCCAGTGATCAGGGCCGGCGTGATGATGGCGAACATCAGCTGGAAGGCGCAGAAGAGCAGGTCCGGAATGGTATCGGAATAGGGCCCGATGCCGGTGGTCACTCCCTTGAGACCAAGGTATTTCAGGCCGCCTATGAAACCGCCGATATCCGGCCCGAAGGAAAGGGAATATCCGTAGACAACCCAGACAATGGATATGATCCCCAGACAGAAAAAGCTCTGCATGGTGGTCGACAGCACATTCTTCGACCGGACCAGCCCCCCGTAGAACAGGGCCAGGCCGGGTGTCATCAGCATGACCATGGCCGTCGCCACCAGCATAAACGCGGTATCACCAGAATTCATTTCCTCCACGAACCTCCTACGCAGTCTGATTTTCAGATAAGTTGATCCTCCCGGCCCCGGCAGGACACCGGACCGGCCGTCACTCTCCCCATGGCCGGCAGCGCCCGGAGCGCCGGTACACACTGTCCCCCACAGAATCAAGGAACGTGCCATACTCGGCAGAGACAGACAACAACCTGAAAAAACAGATGATATTGGAGGTTCGGCCAAGAGGGGCCGTTCCTTTTATTACATTCTTGTTAATCTTTTCCAGAGAAATATCAAAAATGTAAAATTTATTCCCCCTCCCCTTCCCCTTGTTTGACAAAGCGGCCGTGACACGGTACAGTTTGATAGATCAAAAGACAGGGGACAGCCCGGAGGGAACACGGAGGTGCCGCATCCCCGTTTCCGGCCGGACGCCCGTGCCAGCTGCACAGAATCCTCCCCTGGACCGTTCATCCCGGACACGCAACCGGACAGGTTTCCATCATGACCAGCGAACGTAGACGTTTCATCCGACCGGAAGCATCAAACCTGCTCGACTACCTGGTGGTGGACGACCAGGGACGACAGGGAGACTACTCCATGGGCAGAACCCTCAACGTCAGCGAGGGTGGCATCCTCATGGAGACCCACATCCCGCTGCCCAAGGGCCAGCAGGTGATGATCACCCTGGGCCTGGGCGATGAGCTGGTGGACGTGATGGGGCGGATCGTCTACACCACCTATTCCGCCGGCCGGCACCAGAACGGTATCGAGTTCTTCCATGTCGCCGACAGTGACAGACGCACCCTGGACAGGTATGTCAAGGCCTTTCACCAGAACTTTCCCCAGGAGCGGGACAGCGGGGAAAAATAAAAACGGCGGAGATCCCTCTCCGCCGCCTCTTCCCGATCCTTTCCGCCTCAGCCCCGACCGGCCTCATTCCTCCTGCCGGCCATAGTCATCATCAAAGCGGACGATATCGTCCTCGCCCAGGTAACTGCCGATCTGCACCTCGATGAGTTCCAGGGGAATCACGCCGGGATTCTCCAGCCGGTGCACGGTGCCGGCCGGGATATAGGTGGACTGGTCCTCGTGCAGAAGGATGGAACGGTCACCGTTGACCACCCGCGCCGTACCCGAGACCACCACCCAGTGTTCATGCCGGTGGTGGTGCATCTGCAGGGAGAGCTTGGCGCCGGGATTGACCGTGATCCGCTTGATCTGGAAGCGTCCCTGCAGCTCCAGGGTGGTGTAGCTGCCCCAGGGACGGTAGACGGTGCGGTGGACATGGAACTCGTCGCGCTGCTCCCGCTTCAGACGGCTGACAATCCGCTTCACGTCCTGTGACCTGGAGATCGGGGCCACCAGCACCGCGTCCGCGGTCTCGATGACCATGGTATCCTTGAGACCCACCGCGGCGACCAGGGTGTCCTCGGCGCGGATCAGCGAGTTCTCCACGTCCTCGATGATGACGTCGCCGATGGTCACGTTGCCTGCCCCGTCCTTTTCCGACACCTCCCACAGGGTCTGCCAGGAACCGATATCGCTCCAGCCGATATCCGCCTCCACCACCACGGCCCGCGAGGTCTTCTCCATCAGGGCGTAATCGATGGAATCCGAGGGACAGGCGACCATCTCCTTCCGGTCGAACCGGTAGAACACGCCGTCCACGCTCCCCTTGTCCACCGCGCCCTTCATGTGCCGCACGATCCCGGGCGCATGTTCGGCCATCTCGGCCAGCAGGGTGTCGGCAGTAAAGGCGAACATGCCGGAGTTCCAGAAGTATTTGCCGCTGGCCACGTACTGCTCCGCCTTGTCCAGCGCCGGCTTTTCCACGAATGCGGCCACCTTGCCGCCCTCGCCCCTGGCAATGTAGCCGTACCCGGTCTCGGGCCGGTCGGGCTTGATGCCGAAGGTGACCAGGTTGCCCTGGTGGGCCAGTTCAGCCGCCTCCTCCACCGCCCGGACAAAGGCATCGGGCCTGCGTACCAGGTGATCGGCGGGCAGGACCAGAAGCACGGCGTCGCCTTGCCCCTGCCTCTCCGCATAGAGCGCGGCCCCGCAGATGGCGGGCGCCGTGTTGCGCCCCACGGGTTCCAGCAGGATATGGTACTCGGAAAAGAGCCCCAGCTCCTCCACCTGGCTGCGGGTCAGGAAACGGTGCGCCTCGCCGACAACGATGATGGGCGGCAGCACGTCGGGTATCCTGCTGACCCGCTCCAGGGTATTCTGGAGCAGCGAGAGCTCACCGGTGAGCTTGATCACCTGCTTCGGATAGAGTTCCCTCGACAGGGGCCACAGCCTGGAACCGGTGCCGCCGGCAAGTATTACTGGTTGAACAGACACGGATCCTCCTTTCTCTGGTTCCCCTTCTCCCGCGCCACCGTTCCGCGGTGTCACATTTGTGTACTCAGGGGGGCATCGCTGGTTTGTACCCGCTCCGGCGGGCATGAACGTTTCTCTGAAAATGGCTGGCCGTCTGGCCGGCAAGGCCTCCGGATCACTGCCGGATCAGGGCCAGCAGTTCTTCAGTCTTTTCCCTGAGCAGTTCCGGGTCGGCCCTGGTCTCCACGTTCAGGCGCAGAACCGGTTCGGTATTGGACTTGCGCAGGTTGAAACGGTACCTGGGATAGGTCACGGAGAGCCCGTCGGTGTAATCCTTTTCCCCGTCCCGGTAATGCTCCTCCACCTGTTGAAGGACGAGATCCGGGTCAGCCACCCGGGAGTTGATCTCGCCGCTGACCGGGTAGGCCCGCATCCGGTCCTCCACCATCTCGGCCAGGGTCTTGCCCCGCCTGCCCATGAGCTGGCAGACCAGGAGCCAGGGCAGCATGCCCGAGTCGCAGTAGCCGAAGTTCCTGAAATAGTGATGGGCCGACATCTCGCCGCCATAGACCGCGTTGGTCTCGCGCATCTTCTCCTTGATAAAGGCATGACCGGTGCGGGTCATCACCGGCCTGCCGCCCGCGGCCAGCACCATCTCCTGCGTGTTCCAGATCAGGCGGGGATCGTGGAGGATGGTGGCGCCGGGATGCTGTTCCAGGATGGCTGCGGCCAGGAGGCCGACGATATAGTAGCCCTCGATGAACCGGCCGGTGCCGTCATAAAGAAAACAGCGGTCAAAATCACCGTCCCAGGCGATCCCCATGTCTGCCCCGTGTTCCCGGACCATCCGGGCCGTGGCCTCGCGCTTCTCCGGCAGGAGCGGGTTGGGCACCCCGTTGGGGAAGGTGCCGTCGGGCTCGTGGTTGAGCTTGACCAGGGTGAAGGGCAGGTGCTGCTCCAGCAGGTCCACCACCGGGCCGGCGCAGCCGTTGCCCGCATTGACCACCAGCTTGAGCGGCGGCAGGCTGTCGGCCTGGACGTGGGAGAGGATATGGCTGATATAGGCATCCTTGCCATGGGCCTCCAGGAGGTGCCCTGGTTCCCTCTCCCCTGCCCTGATCTCCTGCCACCACGCATCGGAGGCGGCCATCTCCGCCACCTGCGCCAGGCCGGAGTCGGCCGAGACCGGACGGGCGCCGCGGCGGACGAACTTCATGCCGTTGTAGTCGGCCGGGTTATGGCTGGCAGTGACCATGATGCCACCGTCCACCCCTTCCTTTTCACCGTTGAACACGGCAAAGTACATCTCCTCGGTGCCGCAGAGGCCGATATCGACCACATCGATCCCGTGCGCGAGCAGCGCCCCGGTGATTGCCGAGACAATGGCGGGGCTGGAAAGGCGCATATCGCGGCCGACCACCACCCTGGCGGCGGAGAAATGGACGGCAAAGGCAAGGCCGATGCGGGCGGCGATCTCCTCGTTCAGCTCATCGGGAATACGGCCCCGGACATCATAGGCAGTGAAGCAGGCGAGTCTGTCTGGCATGAAAAATTCCCCCTGAAGATGAAACACTTTGATAAACCCGGTGGAAATACGGTATATACAACCGGCGGGGCAGAAGTGACTTGTACCATACCTGGTCACCTGCCGGCAAGCACTCGTCTGCAAGTTGTCACGGGGACCCCGTCCCTGCACGGCCGCGCCGGCCCGCACAGAGAGCCTGTAGCGAACCGGCACGCCCGCCCGGATGCGGGGCACCTTTGCCAACTTACAGCTCAAAATGCGAAAACAACGAGTTGGCAACCATGCGATCAGCTACATCCGTCTTCCCTTTGCGCGGAAACTCTCAGCCAGGAAACCAATGAAAGGCATCATCCTCGCCGGCGGCTCCGGCACCCGCCTCTACCCGCTGACCCGGGTGATCAGCAAGCAGCTGATCCCGGTCTATGACAAGCCGATGATCTACTATCCCCTCTCCGTGCTCATGCTGGCCGGTATCCGGGATATCCTGATCATCTCCACCCCCTACGACCTGCCCCGCTTCTCCGAGCTGTTCGGCAACGGCAGCCAGCTCGGCCTGCGCATCCGCTATGCCGAACAGCCCAGGCCCGAAGGACTGGCCCAGGCATTTCTCATCGGCGCGGAGTTCATTGCCGATGAACCGGTGTGCCTGATCCTGGGCGACAACATCTTCTTCGGCCACGGCTTTGCCGATATCGTCCAGCGCTGCGCCACCCTGAAGGAGGGCGGCATCATCTTCGGCTACCTGGTCAGGGACCCGGAACGCTACGGCGTGGTCGAGTTCGACGAAAACCACCGGGTGGTGGGTATCGAGGAGAAGCCAGATGCGCCCAAGTCCCGCTACGCCGTGCCCGGGCTCTACTTCTTCGACAGCCAGGTGGTGGAGGTGGCCCGCTCCATCCGGCCCTCGGCGCGGGGCGAGCTGGAGATCACCGATGTCAACAACCACTACCTGGCCCGGGGCAGACTCACCGTGGAACTGCTCGGCCGCGGCTTCTGCTGGCTGGACACCGGCACCCACGAGTCCCTGCAGATGGCATCCAGCTACGTGCAGGCGGTCCAGGACCGCCAGGGCCTCAAGATCGCCTGCCTGGAGGAGATCGCCTACCGGCTGGGCTACATCGACCGGCAGCAGGTGGAGCGGATGGCCGCATCCATGCACAAGAACCAGTACGGCCAGTACCTGCTGCAGATGCTCGACGACACCATTCCCGACGGCAGGGCGGAACAGTGAGGGTCCTGATCACCGGCAGCGGCGGTCAGCTGGGCCGCGACTGCGCTGAACTGCTGGCAGAGGCCCATACCGTGCTCGGCCTGCCCTCGGCGCGGCTCGACATCACCAGCCGGGACCAGGTCCGGACAGTCCTGCAGGACTTCCGGCCGGAGACGCTCATCAACTGCGCCGCCTACACGGCCGTGGACCGGTGCGAGAGCGAGCAGGAACGGTGCATGGCGGTGAACGGAGCCGGCCCCGGCATCCTGGCCGCGGAATGCGCCCTCATCTCCTGCCGCATGATCCACATCTCCACCGACTACGTGTTCAACGGCCGCCGGCCCGTGCCCAAGCCATGGCACGAGGACGACCCGGTGGAGCCGCTCTCGGCCTATGGCCGAAGCAAGCTGGCCGGCGAAGAGGCTGTCCGCCAGCGGCTGCAGGACCATCTCATCATCCGCACCGCCTGGCTGTACGGCCTGCACGGCCCCAACTTTCTCAAGACCATGCTCCGCCTGGCCCTCAGCGACCCCGGCCGCACCCTGCGCGTTGTGGACGACCAGCACGGCGCCCTCACCTGGTCGCGCCGCCTGGCGAAACAGATCACCCTGCTCCTGGACAGCGAGATCAGCGGCACCATCCATGCCACCGCCGCCGGCCACTGCTCCTGGTACGAGGGGGCCCGCTGTTTCCTGGAGGCCATGCAGGTGCCTTTTTCCATCCAGCCCTGCGACTCCTCCGAATACCCGACCCCGGCCCACCGGCCCCGCAACTCGATCCTGGCCAACACTCGACTGCAAAAAGCAGGCCTGGACCGGATGGTCGCCTGGGACGAGGACGTTGTTCGCTTCGCGCAACGGCACCGGGACCGTCTCCTTGCAGAGGCCCGGTAACCGGTTGGTTTCTTTTTTTCCGGATAATCCTGCCAGCCTGTTCCGCCTTCCGCCTACAGCCGCACCAGCTCCACGTCGCCCCAGGCGCCCAGCCGGTCGCCGCTGACAATGACCACCCCGGCGATCCCCTCGATGGTGCGGGCCACGGCCAGTGCCCGGTCGATGCTCTCCGGCCGGGGCGAGACCTCGTTGCCCAGGCGGGTGGCGGCGGCATCGGCAAGGGGGGTGGAGGCGGCCCGCACCACCACGGCGTCGGCCGCGCCCATACTGAGGGAATGGCCGACGCTGCCCGAGGATGTACAGACGCCGCAGGGCATCTGTCCCGGCTGCAGCAGGAGGCCCACCCTGCCGCTTAGGACCGACTCGCCGGCATAGATCCCGATCCGGCATTTCCGGTTGCGGCCGACAAAAAGATCACCGCCGTTTTCGACAATGACCTCGTCCAGACCCTGCCGCAACAGGGCGACACCAACGGCCTCGGCAATGACCCCGGCCACCGCCGCCATGGGCCCGACCCCGGCGATCGCGGCGGCACGCAGCATGTCGCGGACAGGCGGCGGCGCATCGCCGTCCATGGGCAGCGGCACCAGCGACTCAAGAAAAACGGGATTTTCAGCAATATACTCTTCCAGCTGCCGCCGGACCTCGGTGACAACCACCAGGGCCCGGTCCTCCACCGGTGCCGTCGCCAGGATATGGAGGTCCGTCTCCATCAGCCGTACCTCGGAGGCGACAAGACCGGCCTGGTGCAGCCGCCGGTAGCTCCGCTCCCGGTATGCCCCGGGATTCTTTCTCCTGCGTGTACGACGCTTCATGACAGATCCATGATCATATGCTACTCTACGGTACGGCCGGCCCGGAAATCCGTGGCCGCACCACACCGACTATCCAACCGGACGCCAGACCCCGTGACGAGTTCCTGTTCATCCATTGGCCGCAAAAACCACGGCGCAAGAGAAAGATCCATGCCGCAGACGGCATGGCCACCCTCTCATCCCGACCCCGTGCCCGGATTCCGCGACCGGCTCATCGTTTTCACCCGCTATCCCCGGCCGGGACGGACCAAGACCAGGCTCATCCCGCTCCTGGGCAGAGAGGGGGCGGCAGAGATGCAGCGGCTGCTCACCGAGCGCCTGCTCGCCCGGATCATTGCCGATCCCCTGCTCAGGGACCGGACCACGGTCCACTTCACCGGCGGTTCCCGCCAGCAGATGCGGCGCTGGCTCGGCCCGCAACCCACCCTTGCGCCGCAGCGGGGCGCGGACCTGGGCAGGCGAATGCTCGCCGCCCTGGTCCGGGCCCGCACCCTGGGCAACGACCACATCATCCTGGTCGGCGCCGACTGCCCGGCCCTGGATGCGGAGCTGCTCCGCCATGGCTTCGCCCTGCTTGCCGAGCATGACCTGGTCATCGGTCCCAGCCGGGACGGAGGCTACTACCTGATCGGGATCAGCGCCCGGACCGAGGTCACGCTGCTTTCTCCCCTGTTCACCGACATGGCCTGGAGCACCTCGCGCGTCCTGGCAGAGACCCTGGCCCGGGCAGGCCGGCTCGGCCTGAGCTGCGGCCTGCTGACAACCCTCGTCGACATCGACCGACCAGAAGACCTTGCATATTTCCATCATCATCCCGGTCCTCGATGAAGAGGCCACTATCCCCGGCCTGCTCGCCCACCTGCGGCAGGACCGGAACGTGGAGATCCTGGTGGTGGACGGGGGAAGCCGGGACCGGAGCCGGGAGCTGGTCCGCGCGCACGGCGTCCGCCTGCTCCGCTCCCCACCCGGCCGCGGCCGGCAGCAGAACCTGGGAGCCGCGGCCGCCTCGGGCGACGTCCTCCTCTTTCTCCACAGCGACACCAGGCTGCCCCCGGGCTGGCAGGACCATGTGGGCCGCACCCTTGCCGGCCCGGACGTGGCTGCCGGTGCCTTCCGGTTTGCCCTCGATGGCCGGGGCCCGGCCTTTCGCCTGATCGAGCAGGGCGCCAACCTGCGGGCGCGCCTGCTGCAGTGTCCCTGGGGGGACCAGGCCCTGTTCCTGGAAAGGGAGATGTTCAGAAGGGTGGGCGGCTTCCCGGACCAACCCCTGCTGGAGGAACTGGTCCTCCTGCGGCGGCTGAAACGGCACGGCCGCATAACCATTGCCGGGGCCGCGGCCGTGACCTCGGCCCGACGCTGGCAGCAGCGGGGCATCATCCGCACCACGATCCTCAACCAGGTGATCCTGGCCGGCTTCCTGTGCGGAGTCGCCCCCGGACGCCTGGCGACCCTCTACCACCGGAGCCGCGACAGGGAAAAGAGAGGCTAGCCCCCATATTTCACACAGGTCGTTGCGGCCTGTGAACTATGCGGCTAGGTTGCCCGGCCCTCATGTTCCTGTACCGGCTCCTCCCTGATCGCCGGCTGCCTGGGAACGAAATATTCGCGGATGCGGGGATCGTGGATGAGCAGGTTGAGCTGCTCCGCCCCCCGGGCCAGAAGCGGCGAGGAAAGCGACTTGCGCAGCAGGTCATTGGAGGCAGAGACTGAAGAGACCAGGAACATGTAGAGCAGGCATGCGAACACGGCCCCCTTGATACCGCCGAGCAGCAGACCGAGAAAACGGTCGAACCAGCCCAGGATGGCGATCTCCATGACCCGGTGCAGGACCTTGCCCGCCAGGATAAACAGCAGGGCCGTGACCAGGAACAGGAGCACAAAGCTGACCAGGAAGACCAGCTTGGGATTCTGGATGAACCGTTCCACCCAGGGCATCAGCTCGCCACTGTAACGGCCTGCCAGCCAGTAACTGCCCACCAGGGCGAGGAAAGCGGCAAGCTGGCGCATGAAGCCGATCCAGGCGCCACGGATCAGGAAGACGAGAAAAATCAGGACCACGATCACGTCAAACGAGGTAATATCTGCAAGCGAAATCATTTTTCAACCATGGTATCAGCCCGGAATCAACCGCCGCCACATCATACGGACCATAAAACAGAAAAATGATGTGGCCGATACACGTCCGTGCCCACAGGGCGGACAGGGACAAGCGATGGAATTGACGCCAGCCCGGTCCACACCGCCGGGCCGGGCCGCGACAAGGGATAGCGTCACCCGGGCAGGTTGAGCCCGTATCTGTACAGGCATGCCGATCCGCCACAGTCCCGCTATGCGGGCCGGCGGACCGTGCAGAGGCGGAGTGCCTGTGCCAACTTGCGGTTGAACCGGGGATTCATGGCCAAGGCCGCCCCTCCTGCAATCCAACTGATCAACCGGTTAAATCGAACTGATTATACAGAACCTGCAGAATATGACAAGAATTTGTCGCAAAAGTGAAGAGTTATCCACGGACTGGACAGTCTTCTTTCCCGAATGCCACCTGCTGGCCGGCCTGCAGACCATCCGCTGCCGCATGGACCGCGACCGGGGATGGTGTCTCGCCCTGGTGCACCTGGCCGATTTGCATTTCCTGGACCGGGAGAAGCAGCAGTCACAACTTGCCAGGCTCCTCTCGCCTGCGGAGCTGGAGCGTTTTGCCGCGTTCCGCCTTGAGAAACGACGACGGGAATGGCTGGGCGGCCGGCTGGCCATCAAGCAGGCCCTGCTGCGCCTCACCGGCGAGGACAAGGACGTCCGCACCATCTCCATCCTGCCGGATGAACATGGGCGGCCCCGGCTCACCATGTCCCGGCCGGCTCCTGTACCGTCCATCTCCATCTCGCACAGCGGCACCTCTGCCGTGGCCATGGCCAGCCGGGCCAGGAGCTGCGGCGTCGACGTCCAGGAAATCGTGCCCAGGATAGAACGCCTGGCAGATCATATCGGCGAGCCGGCAGAGCTGGCCCTGCTTGCAGGCGCCATTGCCGGCGCCAACAATGCCGCCCGCCTCACCATGCTCTGGGCAGCCAAGGAGGCGGTCAAAAAAAGCCTGCTCCCGGACCAGCCCGCCTTTTTCAATGCCACCCGGCTCCGGGAAATCGACATGGACAGCACCGGGTCCGCCGTGTTTCGCCTCGCCTGCACCCTGCACGGAATGCGGGCAACAGGGGCAACCATCCGGATCCATCGGTTCGACGGCTACATCCTGGCCTTCACGGAGCAGGACCATGCCTGAGCTGCCGGAGGTGGAGGTAACCCGGCAGGGCCTGCTGCCGCACCTGCCGGGCCGGCGGGTGACCGCGGTGCGCTGGAGCAACAGGCGGCTGCGCAGGCCCATGCCGCGCAAGCTGCTCAGGGAATGGATCGCCGGCCATGTCATTGCCACCGTGGACCGGCGGGCCAAGTACCTGCTCATCCGGATGCAGGAAGGCGCTGTTCTGGTGATACACCTCGGCATGACCGGCCGCCTCGGCCTCTTTGCCGGGGACAGTGCC
>DRKI01000109.1 GCA_011051875.1 Desulfobulbus sp.
GCGCCCCCGGCGGACAGCCCGTCTCCCCGACCATTTACCGGCTGATCCGGAAACCTGATGGCTCCTATGACAAGGGAGAACCATTGCCCCTGCCTTCCGGGCTCAACCTGTTCGATTTTACCCGGGCCGACATCGATGGTGATTCCACGCTGGAGATCGTGGCCATAGACAGGAAAAATCACCTCAGGGTCATGGACCGGGCCGGCAAGGTCCTCTGGCAGAGCGGCTCCACCTACGGGGCGGGAAAGAACTTCTTCGGGACCCTGTCCAGCACGGACAAGGGCGGACACAGACGGATCTATATCCCGACCAGGATCATTGCGCGCGATCTCAACGGTGACGGCAGGGCGGATATCGTTGTCGGCAGGAACCGCCTGGCCACCATCAAATTCTTCAAACGGCTGCGCTACTTCGAGGGAAGCTCCATTGCCGCCCTGAGCTGGAACGGCTCTGCCCTGGAACCCCTGTGGGAGACCAGGAAGATCTCGGGCTACACAGCCGACTATCAGCTGGTCACCAATACTGGCAAGAAAGGCCCTGCCACGCTGCAACTCTATTTTGCCGAGACCGAGAGCTCATATCCCTTTGTCTTCTGGGAGGCGGAATCCTGCAATATCCACGTATACGAGATCCGGCGGAAGAAGGAAAACAGGTAAAGGCTGCGCCGAGATCAGCGCCTGCCCGAGGGCTGCACCCGCCTGTGAATAAAAAAAGGCAAATGACTGCAAATCGCTTTCCCTCGCAGCGTCGCAGATGGGTACCGCCCTCCGGGATGTCCTTGGTGCCCCAACCTGCTTCGCCTTGTGGTGTTTTGCTGTAGTCTCCTGCATGGAACACCACAAGGCCGTATCCCGGGGCACAATGAAAATCGCTCAATCGGGCCACGGAAAGGCTAATATTCATGGCCCACCACCATTCTTTCCGTCCCCCTGGAGCGGATCGGGGCCCGATCATGCCTTCCCAAACAACATATTTGAATTATTATATTTTTCTCACCAGACTGCCGCTCCTGATCTTCCCCGGTCCCTCCCATGGCCGCACTTTGCGCCGGAACCAATCCTTTCCCCCGGGCACACTCCTTGATATCACTTGCCTTTTCCGGAAGTAAAAAAAATTAAACTTTGGTAAAAAAAACTTGACTGGCTGTGCGGACCATAATACTGTACAGCCATGAAATCAGAGTCGGAAAGGTTCCTCCGCGCGTACACGGAGAAACTGAACCAGTCAAAACAGAGGAAAGGAGAAGAACAATGAAGAAAGTACTTGCTGCAGGCGCGGCTCTGCTGATGGTCGGTTCCATCGCCTCCGCCGCTTACGCAGAGGTCAACCTCAGCGGTGACGCCCGTGTCCGGTATGTAGTCAAGAGCGACTATGACTTCGGCAACAATGATGCCGAGGGCAAGGATCTTACACCTGATGTCAACTACTTTGACTCTCGTATCCGGATCAGGATCGACGGCAAGGCCAAGGGTGGCGCCTTTGTCAAGGCCCGTCTGCGGATGGATGACTTCCGTTGGGACGGCCAGGGCTGGAACGCCTACAAGGAGCCCAAGAACATCTGGGTCGACTATGGGTACGTTGGGGTTCCGGTTGGTCCTGTTGCCATTCTCGGCGGTATCGTGAACTGGGACGTCACCAAGTTCTTCCAGTGGGATGAGCGGCCCACCGTCGCAGCCATCAACTACAAGAACGACAAGGTGGACATCTACGGTCTCTGGGTCATTGAGGACGACGATGTCAACACCTACGACAACCAGGACGACAACAACATGCGCGCCTATGGCCTCTATGCCAAGGCCAAGGTCAACGACGACTGGTCCGTGCTCGCCTATGGCCTGTACAACGACGACCAGCGTGAGTGGACCGAGGATAGCGACGGCAACCTGGTCTCCAGGAACGGCGTGGACAACTCCGGCTTCCTGGGCACCCTGCATGTGGACGGCAACGTGGCCGGCCTGGCCCTCCAGGGCGAGGTAGCCTACGTGGCTTCCGACGTTCAGGGCACCGAGAACGACGGCTGGGGCCTCTATGCCCAGGCATCCTACGCCATGGGTGCCATGACGCCTTCCCTTTCCATCGGTGCCACCAAGGATTCCTACGTGGCTGACGGTGACTTCGGCTGGCTGATGATCGGCGATATCGAGCCCATTGCGGTAATCAAGAACGTGGGTGAAACCGGTTTCGACTGGTTCTGGATCGCTCCTTCTGTTGACTACGCTGTCAGCGAGCGGCTGAAACTGACCGGTAACTTTGTCTGGGTTAACGTGGACACCAACGATGACCTGGGAGTCGATGTCAACCGCCTGGCCAAGCTGTACGAGATCTCGGGTAAGGCCGTCTACACGGTATCCGAGGGTGCCAGCCTGATGCTCGGCCTGGGTTACCTCAAGCCTGATTTCGACGGTCGTGCCGATGGCGCCGGTGTACAGGACGATGGAGCCTTCGGCGGTATGGCAATGATGAGCCTCAAGTTCTAATCGGACAACCAGCGCTCAGCCGTATACGGCAAAGCAAAGATTGTACGCACAGAAAACGGGCCCTCTTCGGGGCCCGTTTTTTTTATCATGGCCGCCGCAATGACGGGCCGGCAATATTATGGTTCGCTGCGGCTGAAGGCCGGGACCCGGGCCAGCCATGCCGGCTTGCCAACAGGTCGGCCGCGGCGAAGCACAGGAAATTATAACCCGTGCTTCGCCGCGGTCTTACGTCAATCTCTCACACGACAGGGTGCAGGACCGGGATCTGCCCCCCCGGAAAAGTGCGCCCCCCTTTTCTCAGCATCCCAATGGCCGGAAGTGCACTGTCCAGGCATCAGCGCGTTCTTCTCCTGGTCGCCATGGGTGTCTTCATGTCCACCATGGACAGCTCCATGATCAACGTGGCCCTGCCCACGATCATGGAGACCTTCGACTCCACCCTGGCGGTCACCGAGTGGATCGTCCTGGTCTACCTGCTGACCATCACCGTCATGCTGCTCTTCTGGGGAGACCTGTCGCGGTACCTTGGCCAGGGGGCCATATATGGCCGCGGCCTGCTCCTGTTTGCCACCGGTTCCCTGCTCTGTTCCCTGGCCCCCACCATCCACCTGCTGATCTTCTTCAGGTTCATCCAGGCCGTGGGGGCCTCGATGATGATGGCCATGGGGCCGGCCCTGATCCGGTCGGTCTTTCCACCGGAACAGCTGGGCCACGGCCTGGGCCAGATCGGTATCGCCACCTCGCTGGGACTGATGACCGGGCCGGCTGTCAGCGGTGTCCTCATCCGCTGGTCCCACTGGCGCGCCATCTTCTGGATCACGGTGCCTGTGGGCGTGCTGGTCTACCTGCTGGGACAAAGACTGCTTGCTGCAATCAGCGACGGCCAGGAGACAGAAACCGAATCAGACCTCAGGAAGCGGTTCGACCGCACCGGTGCCCTGCTCTGGACCGTTGCCATCACCATCACCATCCTGCTCACCACCAGCATCACCTCGTCCTGCTGCACCGTGGACAGCGCCCCTCCCGTCCTCCTTGCCGGCGCTGTGCCGGCCCTGCTCCTGCCATGGGCAATCCTGATCCGGTACGAATCCCGCACCCGGAACCCGATCCTGCCCCTGCCCCTGTTCAGGAAACGGTTTTTCTCCATGGCCATGCTCAGCGCCATGCTCTCGTTCACGGTCCTCTTTTTCGTCCTGATCCTGATGCCGTTTTATCTCACCCGTATCATCCGGCTCCCACCGGACAGGGTGGGGTACGTGATGATGGCCGTACCCCTGTGCGTCTTCTTTGTCGCCCCCCTGGCCGGACGCCTCCACGACCGGATCGGGGCCAGGATCGTGGCCACGAGCGGCCTGGCCTGCTGCCTGGCGGCCATGCTCCTGCTCAGCCGGCTGCAGGCGGACTCCCGTCCGTTCACCATTGCCCTGCGCCTGGCCTTTCTCGGGTTTGGCCAGGCCATGTTCCTGGCACCCAACTCGGCTGCCGCCCTGGGTGGGGTCGGCCCTGCCCAGAGCGGCATCACCTCCAGCCTGCTGGCCACGGCCCGTAATATGGGCATGCTGCTTGGCACCGCCCTGGCCGGCCTCATCTTTGCCCTCTCCTTCTCGCATCTCACCGGCGGCCTGGATATCCGGGACTTTACCCCCGACGACATGCCGGCCTTTCTCCAGGCCCTCCACCTGACCTTCGGCTTCGGTGCCTTCCTGGCCGCCCTGGGGCTGGCCGCCTCCTGGCTGCGGGAAGAGCGGACAGGGAATGAAACAACGGGAAAAACAGGAACCTGAACCGGGCGCCCACCGCCTGCAAATGAAAAAAACCTTATAAGAACAAACGGTTTTCCATTTACAGCGTTGCAGATGAATGAAACACGCTGTTCAGGAGGAACTAGGAAGATTCCTGTTCCGTCGGATAGGGCAGGTTGAGGGTGACGACGGTCCCGCCGCCTTCACGGTTGCGGATCTCCATGCTGCCGCCGTGATCCTTGATGATCCGTTTCACCATGGTCAGGCCCATGCCGGTCCCGAACGTCTTGGTGGTGAAGAAGGGGTCCGAGGCCCGTTCCAGGTTGAAATCGGCAATGCCGGTCCCTGTATCGCGAACCAGCACCTGGACTCCCCCCTCGAGGATCCGCACTTCGATGGTCAGCTCGCCGCCGCCGGGCATGGCCTCGATGGAGTTGCGGATCAGGTGGACCAGAACCTGCTGGATCAGGCGGGGGTCCAGTTCCAGGTCAGGCTCCTCGCCGGGCAGGATCAGGATATGCTCGATACCCTTTTTCTGCAGGGCGCTGTACTGCAGCATGAGCGACTTGTGAATCAACCCGTACAGGGAAACCTTTTCCCTGGCCGGCTTGACCTGCTCGACAAAGGAGAACAGGTCTTCCAGGGTGTTTTCGATCTTGGCCGCCTCCGAGGTCATCATGTTGAGGAACTTGAGCCACTCGGGATCGTCGGTCTTGCGCGCCAGCAGACGGGCGGTGCCGCCGATGGAGGTGATGGGATTACGGATGTTGTGGGCGAGCTGGGCCGCCATGTGTCCCACGGCTGAATATCGTTCCGCCTCCACCAGCAGGTCCTTGTTCTTCTCCAGCTCCGAGGCCATCTCCTCCAGTTCGCGGATCTTGTTCTCCATGGCCATGTAGAGGTGGCAGTGCTCGATGGCCAGGCTGGCCTGGCTGGCAAAACTTTCCAGGGCATGGATATGATCGGCGGTGATGGGTTCGCCGGTGACAAAGTGATCGGCTATGATCACACCCAGGGAACGGGAAGGCGAGAAGAGCGGCACCACCACGAAGGACTCTTCCTGCAGCAGGCCGAGCAGTTCGGGCGGGACCGGGTATTCGCAGCGTCCCTCCACCACGTTGATGGACTGCCGCTCGGTGGCGGCCCGGATCAGGATATGATCCTTCCGGTCGGCCGGTACGGTCAATGCCCTGACGATCCGGTTGACCTCGGAATCGCCGGTGAAACAGTGATCCTTGATATGACAGATGATATCATGGAAGTGGAGATCCTGCTGCCGCATCTCCTGCCAGATCCGCCCTCCCTCCTCCCTGCAGCCGGGTCCGATGGCCATCCGTCCTTCCAGGACCTGGCCGGACTCGTCGAAAAGGGCCAGGAAGGCCCGGTTGAAACGCAGCCCCTCCTCTGCGGTAATACCGACCAGGATGGCCTGCAGGATCTCATCGAGCCGGGTGATGGAGAGATAGACGGAATTCATCTGCATGACCAGGTCATGCAGGAGCTGCATCCGGAACCGGGCCTGTTCGATCTGGCGCTGGTAGCGGCGGTTGTTGATGGTCAGGCGCCGTTTTTCCAGGATCCTGCGCAGGGTGGCGAGCAGATCGACGAACTGGACCGGCTTGGTGAGGTAATCGTCGGCGCCGCGGCGCATGCAGTCCAGGGCGGTCTGCAGGTCGGTCACCGCGGTCAGCATGACAATGGCCGTATCCGGGTATTTCTCCTTCAGTTCGGGCAGTAACTCGGTCCCGTCGGCATCGGGCAGGCCGATGTCGAGCAGGGCCAGGGCCACGCCGCCCTCCTCGAGGTACCGGCGCAGCTCTGAGGCACTGGCCGCGGTCTTGACTGGAAACCCCTGGTTTGCGAGGAAATCCTGTAACAGGAGAACAATATCCGGATAATCGTCAACAATGAGGATAACCTCGTCTCCCTCCAGCAGTTCCGCATCCGGCAGGGTGGAGCATGAGAAAGGAGGATATTCCGGTTCAGGCATGTCTGGTTGCGGGTTGAGAATTGGAGGGGAGGGGTCGGCGGCCAGGACCTGGCCCAGCCATGCTGGTTCTTCCAGTGGATTTTGTTCTACAACCGAAAAAAAGATGTGTCAAGAACCACCGGCTGTTATTCTCAGATTGCCCGGCCGCCGTCGCCATGGTATTAACCCGCATATTTCACAGCCGATCTGCTGCAAGGCCCGAAAACACCATGCCTGCTGCGTCACGGCGCAAAAAGGATTCCTCGCATATTTCATGCCTGCAGGCCTTTTGGCGCTGCTCCTTGCATTCATGGCATTTCCAGGCCGTTCTGCAACGGCCTTTGTGCAATACGCGGGTTAAGGCCGAATGCCGCATATCACGGTCAACGGCCTGCAAGAGACAAGCAACAACGGGGAATTCCATGCAACACGAACTGTCACCTTCCGGGGACCGGAGCGGCCGCGGCGAGGTCTCCGACGAAGAGCTGCTCCGGGTCATCGCCGACTTTCTGGACATGGGGTACGTGGAAAACATCGTGGCCATGTTCAAACAGGAACCACGCTACTACCGGTGGACCGGCCAACTGCTGCAGGACGAGCGGTTCGCGGTCCGGCTCGGGATCTCGGTCCTGTTCGAATACCTGGTCCAGGAGCGTCCGCACGAGGTCGGCCTGGCGGTGCCCTCCCTGGCCGAGGCCCTGGAAAGCGACCTGGCCCGGGTACGGGGCGAGGCCGTGAGCGTGCTGGGCATCATCGGCACTCCCGAGGCCCTGGCCCATGTCCGCACCATGGTCAACGATCCCGACCCCCAGGTGACCGAGGTGGTGCGGGACATCCTGGCAGCCCGGGAGTGATGGAACAGATCTTTGCCGAAAACGGCCTCCTCTCCCGCCACCTGCCCGGCTACGAGCCCCGGCCCGGCCAGCAGGAGATGGCCGGGGCCGTGGCCGAAATCCTTACCGGGGCCGGAGAGGCCGGAGACGCTTCCGGTCCGGCCTCATGCCTGGTGGTGGAGGCCGGAACCGGGCTCGGCAAGACCCTGGCCTACCTGGTACCGGCCGTGCTCAGCGGCCGCCGGGTCGTCATCTCCACCAACACCCGCAACCTGCAGGACCAGATTATCAGGCGCGACATCCCGTTCCTCCGCGAGATCCTAGACCCGGACCTCACGGCCCTCAGTGTCAAGGGACGGCAGAACTATATCTGCCTCCACCGGTGGCACCAGGTGCGAAGCGCGGCAGCTGAACCGCTCCTGGAGGGACTCGATATCGAGCAAATCGAGCAGTGGATCGGAGAGACCGAGTTCGGCGACCGGGCCGAGCTTCCCTGGCTGCCGGCCGCATCCGGCCTGTGGCAGAGGATCTGCTGCCAGTCCCACTCCTGCGCAGGCGGTGAATGTCCCCATGCCGCGGCCTGCTTCCTCAACCGGCTGCGGCGCAGGGCAGCTGCCAGCCGCCTGCTGGTGGTCAACCACCACCTGCTCTTTTCCGACCTGGCCGTCCGCCGCGGCGGCTACGGCGAGGTCCTGCCCCGCTACGAGGCGGTCATCTTTGACGAGGCCCACCACGTGGAAGACGTGGCCACGACCTTTTTCGGCCAGGCGGTCTCCCGCCACCAGATCCTTGACCTGGCGGGTGACATAGAACGCAGCGCCGGCGAGCTGGCTCCTTCTTCCCGGGACAGGGTGCTCGCCCGGGTGCAGGCCCTGCTCGGTGTCCTGGCGCGGTTCACGGCCATGTTTCCCGGCGAACCAGGCAGGTTCCTGCTCCGGGAGATCATGGCACGGACGCCGGAGATCGGCCGCTGCCGGGACGACCTGGTCACCGCCATGCGCAGGCTGGCCGATACCCTGGCCGACCAGGCCGGCGGCGGCCAGCCCTGGGAGCAGCTCGGCAACCGCGGCCAGGATCTTGCCGACCGGTTTGCCGCCATCACCGCCGAGTCCTTTGCCGACCTGCCGGCCGAAGAGGTCCGCCATGTCCAATGGATCGAGCGCACCCAGAAAAACCTGGTACTCTCCTCTACCCCGGTGGACGTGACCGAGGATCTGCACGAGACGCTTTTTTCGTCAGTGGCGGCCTGTGTCTTTACCTCCGCCACCCTGAGCGTGGGCTCCAGCTTCACCTATTTCCTGCGCCGCCTGGGGCTGCCCGACGACACCCCGACCCTCTCCTTTCCCTCTCCTTTCGCCTACGAGGACAACACCCTGCTCTACGTGCCCGGGGATGACTTCCCGCCACCGGCAAGCCCGGAACACCGGCAGCGCCTGCACCGCCGCATCCGGCGGCTGGTCGCCCTGGCCGGTGGCAGGGCCCTGCTGCTCTTCACCTCGCTGCAGGCCATGGAGGCCGCCTACCACGCCCTGGCGGACGAGCTGGACTTTCCTCTCCTGCGCCAGGGATCCATGCCCAGGCACGAACTGCTGACCAGGTTCTCGGAGGAAACCACCTCGGTCCTGTTCGCGGTGGCCAGCTTCTGGGAGGGAATCGATATTCCCGGAGAATCACTGGGCCTGGTAATAATCGACAAATTACCATTTGAAGTACCAGGCGACCCTGTTATTATGGCCCGCATCAACCATATCAAGGCTGAAGGAGGCAACCCGTTCTTCGAGTTCCAGGTGCCGCGGGCCATCCTGACCCTGCGCCAGGGCGTGGGACGGCTGCTCCGGTCGTCCGAAGACCGGGGGGTTGTCGCCATTCTCGATGTCCGCCTCTTCAGCAAGGGATACGGGCGCCGCTTCCTGAAAAGCCTGCCGCCCGCTCCGCTGACCAGGGACCTGGACGAGGTCGCCGCCTTTTTCCGGGGCCAGGCCACCGGCTGAACCCGGGCCCGGCCGCGGCGGAAGGAACCGGGCCAAGGTGGGTGACCGGGATGGACACGTGAATCTTCTGGTTATATATTCCCTGATGCGTTACACTGGTATATTTATCCCCGGATTGCGGATCAGCGGGTACAACCGGCAGGCGCGCCGATTCGCTATACCCCCGGTACGGGGCACGGCGCGACCGTACAGAGGCCGGGTGCCTGTGACGGCTTGCAACAGGGCCGAGATGGCCCGGGCAACGGGGCCACTACACAATATGAAAACAGCAGGACAGACGGCAAAACCGCAGTTATAGACCCAGCACGCGGGAACAGACCTGTCCTCTGGTTTCCGGTTTCTGATAATGACACTACCGATCCCGGCCGACCCGGCCACACTACGTATCGTTGTCGAAAAAATCGCGAGGCAGGTGGAAGACGCCATGCGCGGCGACCTGACCCGCGCCCTGCACGGCAACGATCCGCTCCTGGCCGAGGTCCTGAAGTATGCCCTTTTCGGCGGCGGCAAGCGGCTGCGGCCGCTCCTGGTCGTCCTGTCCTCCCGGCTCTGCGGACGACACGATGCCGACCTCTACCTGCTGGCATCCGCCTTTGAATACCTGCACGTGGCGACCCTGATCCATGACGACGTGATCGACCATGCCGACCAGCGGCGCGGCCGTCCCTCCGTGGGCACCAAGTATGGCATGGCCGCGGCCATCCTGGCAGGGGACTGGCTGCATGCCCGTTCCATGCACCTCATCGGCCGCCTGACCGGAACCGAGGGGCTCGAGATCTTCTGTGGCGCCACCGCGGCCATGGTGGACGGTGAATTCCTGCAGCTCCGCCACGTGGCTGACATCAGCATCAACGAGGATCGCTACTTCGAGGTGATCCAGCGCAAGACAGGGCGGCTCATCGCCTCCACCTGCGAGATCGGCGCCCTCTATGCCGGCGCCGACAGGTCCCGCCAGAAGGCACTGGGCCATTACGGATCCAAGATCGGCGCCGCCTTCCAGGTGGTGGACGACCTGCTCGACTACCAGGGCGACCAGGAGGCCACGGGCAAGAAGGTGGGCAACGACTTCATCGAGGGCAAGCTGACCCTGCCCCTGCTCCATGCCCTGCTCAAGGCCAGTCCCGCCGAACGGGAACTCCTGGCCGACCTGATCACCGGTGACCGCACCCAGCCCGGGGCCTATGCCCGGCTGTACCGCAGCGTGGAAAAACTGGGCGGCTTCCTCTCGGCCCGCTCCACTGCCGAGAACCTGGTGGAGGAGGCCGTGACCGAGCTGGACATCTTCTCCGGCTGCACGGACCAGGAGAGCCACGGCCTTCTGGTCGGCCTGGCCCGTTTCATCCTGGAACGCAACCGGTAGTCCGGGATGAATCACCGGTTGTCACCGGCGGCCATGGCGCCGCTCGTCCTGGTGCTGGTCATGCTTCTCCCGGGAGGCTGCAGGTTCCTGCCCTGGGACTCCCCTGGTGCGACACGGACGAAACAGGAGGTACAGGACCGAACCGCGGACAGCCGTGGCAACGCACAGGGCATTGTCTTCGAGGAACCCGACCTGCCCCAGCCGGCCGAGGTCCGGGCCGCCGGACCGGGCAGGGACCAGGCCTGCGGCGATGCGCCGCTGCCTGGCCGGCCTCTACCCCGCATCGCCATCATCATCGACGACATGGGGTACCACCGGCAGACCGGCAACAGGCTGCTCAACCTGGACATGAATCTCACCTTCTCCTTTCTGCCCGGCGCGCCCTTCACGCCGGAACAGGAGGAGCAGGCATACCAGCTCGGCCGTGACATCCTGGTCCACCTGCCCATGGAAGCCAGGGATCCGAAGTGGGACCCCGGCCCCGGGGCCCTGTTCCTCTCCTTTTCTCCGGGAAAACTGCAACAGACCGTGCGCAGCGACCTGGAAGCGGTACCCCACGCCATCGGCGCCAACAACCATATGGGCTCCCGCTTCACCGAGAACCGCCGGGCCATGCGGATCGTGCTCTCGGAGCTGAAAAAATACAACTTCTTCTTCATCGACTCCTATACCACCGCCGCATCCACCGGCATGGAGGAAGCGGCCGCCCTGGGCATGAAGACCGGACGCAGGAACGTCTTTCTCGACAACGTGCAGAGCCGGGACAAGATCTGCCACCAGCTCGAACAACTGATCGTCCTGGCCGGAAAACAGGGCCGGGCCATCGGCATAGGCCACCCCAACCAGGCGACCCTGGACGCCCTGACCCGCTGCCGGGAAAAACTTCTCCGGCAGGCGCGGCTGGTCGGGATCCACGAACTGGTCCGATAGCGTCCCCCGAGCATGACACCGGCCCGCACAACCCGAGACACCCGGCAATGAGTTCTCCACCCACCCTGGGGATGATCCTGAAAGGCTATCCCCGCATATCAGAGACCTTTATCTCCAACGAGATCCTGCTCCTGGAGGAGCGCGGCATCCCGGTGCGGATCTTTTCCATGCGTCATCCCCGCGAGAGTTTCTCGCACGCCTCGGTGCAGCGGATCAGGGCCCGGGTCGACTACCTGCCCACCGAGCTGCGGGAGTTTCCCCGCCTGTTCATGCCCACGGCCTTCCTGGCCGCGCGGGAACCGGGCCGCTTCCGGGCCGCGCTCGCCATCGCCGGCCGCCGCTTCCGCCGCCGCCGCAGCCTGGGCACAATCAAGCATCTCCTGCAGGCCGGCTACCTGGTGGACCGGCTGTTGCGCCATGCCCCGGAGGTGACGCACCTGCACGCCCACTTTGCCCACTCCCCCAGCTCGGTGGCCCTGTTCGCATCCCGGCTCAGCGGCCTGCCCTTCAGTTTCACCGCCCATGCCAAGGACATCTACACGGCCGACCCGGACCAACTGCGGGAGAAGATCGACCTGGCCTCGCTGGTGATCACCTGCACCGACTACAACCGGAACCACCTGCTGCGCATCGCGGCCGGCACCGCCACGCCCGTGCACTGTATCTATCACGGCATCGATCTCACCCTGTTCAACGGTTCCGGCCGGCGGCCCGCGCCGCGCCCCCCCTACCGCATCCTCACCGTGGCGCGGCTGACGGCCAAGAAGGGCATCCCCACCGTTCTTGCCGCCCTGGCCAGGCTCCGGGACCGGGGCATGGACTTCCGCTACACCCTGATCGGCGACGGCGATGACCGGGACCGGGTCATGGACAGGATCTTCGCCCTGGACTTGCAGGATCGCTGCCACTGGCGCGGTGTGCTGCCGCACGAGCAGGTGATCGGCGAGTTTGAGCGTGCCGATCTCTTTGTCCTGGGCTGTACCATTGCCGCCAACGGCGACCGGGACGGGATTCCCAACGTGCTGGTGGAGAGCCTGGCCATGGGCCTGCCGGCCGTGGCCACCCGGGTCTCGGCCCTGCCCGAGATCATCCGCGCGGACGCCACCGGCCTGCTGGTGCCGCCGGATGA
>DRKI01000110.1 GCA_011051875.1 Desulfobulbus sp.
ATGCCGATACCCTCGGCGAACGGACGGCCGTAGTGGAGCAGCATGGGGGCGGGATAGCGGTCAAAGGCGGCATCGACCGGGGTGTGGGTGGTAAAGACATTGCCGGCCCGGGTGCAGTGGAGGGCGACCTCGAAGGGCACCTCGTTGTTGCGCATGAAGGAGGCGGCCCGCTCGAGCACGGCAAAGGCGGCGTGTCCCTCGTTGAGGTGACAGATCTCGCAGTCGGTTCCCAGCCGCTCCAGCAGCCGCCAGCCGCCGACGCCGAGGATGATCTCCTGCTGGAGCCGGATCTCGGAGCCGCCGCCGTAGAGCTTTTCCGTTATGCCCCGGTCCTGGGGGGTGTTGATCGGGTCGTTGGAGTCGAGGAGGTAGAGCCGCACCCGCCCGACCACCACCTCCCAGGTCCGTAGGGATAGCGTGCGGCCGGGCAGTTCCACCTCGATCCTGATCCAGTTGCCGGCGGCGTCGCGGAGCGGGGTCACCGGCAGGACGGCCGGATCGTTGTAGGGATAGAACTCGATCTGGTTGCCGGCCGCGTCGATGACCTGCCGGAAATAGCCCTGCTGGTAGAGAAGTCCCACCCCGCAGAGCGGCAGGCCCAGGTCGCTAGCGGTCTTGAGATAGTCGCCGGCCAGGATGCCGAGGCCGCCGGAGTAGAGCGGCAGGGCCTCGCTGAGGCCGAACTCCATGCTGAAATAGGCCACGCCGGCAAGCGCCCCGCTGCCATAGGATTCCCCGAACCAGGTACGCCGGGACAGGGCTGCCTGGCGGCGGCCCAGGTGGCGTTCGATCTCCCTCAGGAAATCCCGGTCCGCGGCCAGTTCCTCGAGCCGGTCCCGGCCGATGCTCTCCAGGATGAACCAGGGATTGCCGGTGGCGTCCCAGATCCTGGGATCGATCCGCCGCCAGAGCACGTCCGACTCGTGGTTCCAGCTCCACCGCATGTCAACGGCCAGCTCGACGAGCCCCTGCAGCGGTTCCGGAAGGGTCCGCGGCATGTACCTGTTCTGCAACATGAGCTGTTCTCCCTGCCCCGTACCTGTCCGGGGCGGTTATGGTGATCCGAATCTGTTTCGTGACGGCCGGAACCGGTGATATGGTTCACGGTCGCGCCGGGCGCCCTGCTCTCAGGGAACATCTGCGGACAGGGCCAGCATCAGAAGGGCCACGCCGTCCATGATCAGGCTGATCCCGACCAGGAGTCCCACCAGCCAGGCAGCGGTAAACGGCCAGCCGACAAGAAAGATAGCGGCCAGTAGCAGGGAGAGGATACCGTTGAACATGGTCCATCCCCAGCCGCGGATGGGCCGCAGGGCCAGGGAAAAGGAGACAGAAAAAAAGCCGTCCAGGAGAAAATAGACGATCAGGAGCAGGCCCAGGGTCGCGGCGCCGGCAATGGGCCGGAAGATCAGCAGCAGCCCCAGGACCACGAGGAAAAAAGGTTTGAGCCAGGCCAGGCCGCTGCGGGAATAACTGAGCCAGGTAAGATAACCGGCCAGGATTCCCGCCAGCAGGAGCAGCAATCCGATGAAGACCGACAGGACAAAGGTCAGCAGTTGCGGCAGCAGGATGCCCACCATGCCGATGATCATGAGAAGAACGGCCAGGATGATGCTACTCCTGCGTACCCGCCTGTCCATGAAGATATCCACGGCAAATTCGTTCATAACCCCTCCTCCCCTTTTTCCTGTGGCCGCCGGGGCGGCCTTGTCGTAACCTGAACGGTCGCAGAGTTCCGTTCCTCCTCAATTACAGATAAGATCGCCGGCCGGGATGTCAATGCAGGGAGCCGGAATCATCGAAGTTCACTGTGAAAAACCTGGGGTTGGCATGGTCCATGCCAGGGCAGTAAAAAATACCCCCCGGCCCCTCCTCCCGGCAGGCAACAGTATTGACAACTCTTCTCCATGGGCTAATGTATCGTCATTGTCGGCAACGGGGTTGTTCGGCCGCCGGATAACCGCCATCCGGGCCAGCCGGCCCCGGTGGTCCGGAGAAACAGAAGTGGCACAGCGCCCAATCCTCCAGCCAGGTTTCACCACAAGGATTCCCCATGAAAAAGACCAACTTTCTCGGCAACAAGAAACCGGAGATCGAGCTGAACAAGACCAGCAAGCCGGTCAAGTTCTGGCAGAACCCCAATTTCACCTTCTGGGCCTACCTCATCTTCATCCTCATCTCGTTCCAGTTCTACCAGAACTACCAGCAGGCACGGCGGGAGGAGATTCCCTACAGCGAGTTCCTCCAGTACCTGGACAAGAGAGAAGTGGCCCAGGCCGTGGTGACCGACAAGCTGATCACCGGTGTCCTGACCATCAAGGACGAGAAGACCGGCAAACCGCGGCGGTTCATCACCGTGCCGCTTACCTGGGACAATGACCTGGCCCAGACCCTGGCAAAGAAGGGGGTTCGCTACTCGGTCCGGCTCAACTCGGACTGGCTGGGCAAGTTCATCACCGGCTGGGTGCTGCCCTTTGGCCTGCTCTTCCTCTTCTGGGGCTGGATGGCAAAGAGGATGGGCAGCATGGGTCAGGGCTTTCTCAATATCGGCAACAAGGTCCATATCCATCCCGACTCCCTGCCCAAGGTCACCTTTGATGATGTGGCCGGTGCCGAGGAGGCCAAGCAGGAGCTCCGCGAGTGCGTCGACTTTCTCAAGGATCCGGAACGGATCAAGAAGCTGGGCGGCCGCATGCCCAAGGGTATCCTGATGGTCGGCCCGCCTGGTACCGGCAA
>DRKI01000111.1 GCA_011051875.1 Desulfobulbus sp.
AAGATGTGCCTGGAGGCCGGCCGCGGCCGGCACGGCCTGATCGGCTGCACCCAGCCCCGCCGCATCGCGGCAGTGGCCATGGCCGAACGGGTGGCCGAGGAGCTGCGCGAACCCGCGGCTGTGAGCTACAGGATCCGGTTCAGTGACCAGACCACGGACACGACCCGGATCAAGTTCATGACCGACGGCATCCTGCTTGCCGAATCCCGGGGCGACCGGCTCCTGCTCGCCTATGACACCCTGATCATCGACGAGGCCCACGAGCGGAGCCTGAACATCGACTTCCTGCTCGGCCACATCAAGGGACTTCTTGCCCGGCGAAAGGACCTGAACCTGGTCATCTCTTCGGCCACCATAGACACGGCCAGGTTCAGTGCCCACTTCGACGGCGCGCCGGTCATCGAGGTCTCGGGCCGGACCTACCCGGTGGAGATCCACCACGAGGAGAACGATGACGAGACCTACGTGGAGCGGGCCGTGACCCGGACCCTGGACCTGGCCCGGCGGCCGGCCGGAGGGGATATCCTGGTCTTCATGCCCACGGAGCGCGACATCATGGAAACCGTGGACACACTCGCCCACCAACTGGGCGACCAGGCCCTGGTCCTGCCCCTGTTCGGCCGCCTGCAGGGTGCGGACCAGCGGCGGATCTTCAGGCCGGCCGGCCGGCGCAAGATCATCGTGGCCACCAATATCGCCGAGACCTCCATCACCGTGCCCGGAATCCGCTTCGTGGTGGACACCGGCCTTGCCCGCCAGGCCCGGTACAATGTCCGGGCCAGGACCACCAGCCTCCTGGTCTCGCGGGTCTCCCAGGCATCCTGCCGGCAGCGCACCGGCCGCTGCGGGCGGACCGGGCCCGGGGCCTGTTACCGGCTCTACAGCGAGGAGGACTACCAGGCCAGACCCGAGTTCACCCTGCCGGAGATCCAACGTTCCAACCTGGCCGAGGTGATCCTGCAGATGGTCGCCCTGGACCTGGGCGATCCCCGCACCTTCCCCTTCATCGACCCGCCCTCGCCCGGCGCCATTCGCGAGGGCTACCAGGTCCTGCGCGAACTGGGGGCCCTGGACCGGCGCGACCGGATCACCGACCGGGGACGGATCATGGCCCGGCTGCCCCTGGATCCCCGCATCGCGCGAATCATCATCGAGGGGGCGGAGCTGGGCGCCCTGCGGGAGATATTGATCATTGCCGCCGCCCTCTCCATCCAGGATCCGCGGATCCGGCCGGCGGACCGGGAGGCACAGGCCGATGCGGCGCACAAACGGTTTGCCCATGAAAAATCGGACTTTCTCTCCTTTGTCAACATCTGGGACGCCTTTCATGCCGCGCCCGGACAGCCCCGGACAGCCGGCAGGCTGCGGAGATTCTGCCGGGAAAACCACCTCTCCTGGCAGCGGATGCGGGAGTGGTTCGATATCCATGACCAGCTCCGGCGCCAGGTGCAAAAGGAGAAAAGATTTCGTATCAACACGGAACCGGCCTCCTACGAGGCCATCCACCAGGCCCTGAGTTCCGGGTTTCTGCGCAATATCGGCCAGCGCCGGGAAAAAAACGTCTACCAGGCCGCAGGCGGCCGCGAGATCATGCTCTTTCCCGGCTCGTCACTCTACAACCGGGGCGGCAAGTGGATCGTGGCGGCCGAGTTTGTGGAGACCTCCCGGCTCTTTGCCCGCACCGCGGCCACCATCGACGAACAGTGGCTGGAGCGGCTGGGCGGCGAGCTGTGCCGCCGTTCCTGGTCTGATCCGCACTGGAGCCGAAAGGCAGGCCGGGTGGTGGCTCTTGAACGGGTCACCCTGTTCGGTCTCACCATTGTTGCCGGCCGCAGGGTCAACTACGGCCGGATCAACCCGGCGACCCGGGAGGAGAGCAGGCAGATCTTCATCCGCCAGGCCCTGGTCCGGGGCGAACTGGGCGGCAGGTATCCTTTTCTCGAACAGAACCTGGATCTGGTGCGCACCTACACGGCCATGGAACAGCGGATCCGCAGGCGGGACATCCTGGTGGACGAGGAGGCGATGCACGCATTCTATGACCGGCGGCTACCGCCCTGGGTCCATGACCGCCATACCCTGAACCGGTTTCTCAGGAAGAAAAAAAACCAGGCCCTGCTCTGCATGCAGGAAGATGATCTCTGCCGGGCCAGGCCGGATGCCGACGAGCTGTACCGGTTCCCGTCCACCCTGCGCACGGGCAGCCTCACGCTCGGCCTCAGCTATCTCTTTGAGCCGGGGCACGAGGCAGACGGGGTCACGGTGGAGATTCCGCAGAAAATGCTTGCCGAGGTGGAGCCCTCGGTCTTCGAGTGGCTGGTGCCCGGGCTGCTGCCGGAAAAAGTGCTCCACCTGCTCAAGCGGCTGCCGAAAAAACATCGCCGCCGGCTGGTTCCCCTGCCCCGGGCCGTGGACCGGATCCTGGACGGCCTCGATCTCTACCAGGGCTCGCTCTACCCTGCCCTGGAACGAGTGATCCGGCGCTGTTACCAGGTGGAGGTGCGGCGCGACGACTGGCGCATCGATACCCTGCCGCCCCATCTCAGGATGCGGTTCGAGGTGGTCGACGAAAAAGGCCGTGTCCTTGCGGCCGGACGTTCCCTGGCCGGGCTGCGGCGTCGGCAACCTGCCGGGAGCAGCGGCCCGGCGGGCAGGAAGGCAACACAGAAATCCCTGCCGAAGAAGGAAGGGATCACCGGCTGGGACTTTGCCGGACTGCGCGAGCCGCTCCAGGGGCGGGACCCGGAGAGCGGCCAACCGCACCTGTTCCACCCGGCCCTGTTCCTTGACCGGGAAGATTCCCTGAGCCTGCGCTATATCCCAGACCGGGAAACGGCCGTGCTGCGGAATCGCGAGGGCATGCGCTGGCTCTATGGCCGCCAGTTCGCAAAGGAGTATCGTGCCCTGGTCAAGGAATGCAGGGCTGCGGTACGAAGCCACTCGGCCTCGTGGCTGGCCCTGGGCTGCCGCGCCACGGCAGGCGAACTGAAGGAGCGGCTGGCTGGATGCGTCATGGACCGGCTCTTCCACACCTGGTCCGGCGAGATCCCGGAAGAACACCAGTGGCACGAGCGGCTGGCGGCCGTCCGGGACCGTGGCCTGCTCCGGGCGGGTCAGCAGGAGCTGCAGCTCGTGATCAGGATCCTGGTCGCCCGCCGCAAGGCGCGGAGCGTGATCATGCAGTGGGCCGAGCGGGCGCGCAAGACCCGATCCTTTACCCGGGACCGGCTGGACCACTACCTGGCGCTGCTGGCCGAGGTGGTGCCGCCGGACTTTCCGGGCCTTGACCCGGCCGGCATGGAGCACATGGAGCGCTACCTGCAGGCCCTGGTCCGCCGCATCGAGCGCGCCGAACAGGCACCGGCCAAGGACGCGGCCAAGGCGGCCAGGCTCGAGCCCGCCCTGCGGCGCCTGGCCCGGCTGGCAGAGCTGGAATCGAACGGCTCCTGCCAGTGTCGCGAGGCCGCAGCCCGCTTTCGGTTCATGGTCAATGAATTCAGGGTCTCTCTTTTCGCCCCTGAACTGGGCACCGCAGTGCCGGTATCGGAAAAGCGGCTTGAGAAACAGTGGCAACAGGTGCAGGATCTCTGCCGCCGGGTGGAAGGATGATCCGCTGCCTCAACTGTAGATCAGCACCCAGGTGTCGTCATTGACACTGATCCTCAGCCGGCCGCCGTGGTTGCGGCCATAGACCTCCCAGCCCGGCTCCCCCTTTATCTCACACTTCAGGCACTGGGGTGAATGGACTGCCTTTTCCCGGTCGTTCCAGGCAACCAGGGTGGCGAACTCGTTGTCGCGCAGGGCCAGCGGTTCGGCCACCTGGCGTACAGTCTCGAAATCGAGCGCACAGCCCGTGATGGTGATGGTGATGTTGTCCATGGTTCTGCCTCCTTGCGCCAAGCCTACAGCACCTGGTGCCGGGAGGCAATGGTTGCGACGGCAACAACCGGTCGGACGGAACCGATGCCGGGATCAATGACCCGGGGTTTTCGCGTCCTCAGGACTGTACGTCGGCACCGGCACCCCGTCCTGTGCAGGCGTGCCGGTTCGCTTTGGGCCCTCCATGGGTCCGGATCTCAGTGCTGACCCAGCCGGTGCGAGACCTGGGACCATCGGCTGAACACCACCGAGCCCACCGCTGCCACCGCGCCGAATGAAAAGACGCTTAAAACCAGCGGCACACCGTGCGCCTTGAACAGGTCATACCCCAGGGCCTTGAAGGCGCCGAGCACCACGATGCCGATGGAGGTATACAGGATCTCCCGCTGCCGTTTCATCAGGCCGTAGATCATTAGTCCCATGGCGCCGAGATTGATAAAGACCGACTGGGCGCCGAGCAGGGCATTGACAGGATCGGCGGACGAGGCAAGCAGGTCATAAGCCACGAGCTGCAGCATGAGAAAGCCGTCCACCAGGGCGGTGAGCAAAAGAAGGATGGCGGTGTGGTCCATGGGATCCACCTTTTTGAAAAACCCGACACTGCAGGCCAGGGGATGCTGCCTGCTCCAGGTGTACTGAAAGGCGCTCATCACGGCCAGCGCGCCGGCAGCCAGTGTGGCGAGCATGGGGTCCGGAGTTCCGGGCAGGAGCACCCCGTAGCCGATACCGAGGATGGTGGCCACCACCTGCAGCAGGTAGGAGGTGAGGCGGATGCCGCCGATCTCGCAGGCCCGCGAGGCAAAAGAGAGGATCACCGCCACCGCGCCCCAGAGCGGCAGGGCCGGCAGGATGTTCTCCACTGCGGCCAGGGTGGCCATGACCATCAGGGTGGCGCCGGCAAAGACATAGGCGCAGATTCCGGGGCCGCCGTGCCTGGAAAACCTGAAGATGGCGCCAGCCACCAGGAAATGGACGATGGCGAGGGCCAGGCCGCCGTAGCCGAGAAGGGTGTCATCGCCCACCAGGGGAATGACGACCAGGCTGCAGGCAGGATAGAGCCAGAGGACATTGATCGTGGGCAGAGCGATGTCAAAAAGACTCAGTGCATCACCATGCTGATAGGATCTGTACACGGAAAACCCCATCAGGATGAAGACCGTGGCCAGAGTCATGGGCAGGTACCAGGAAAGGGCGACTTCGGGGGTGGTCTCGATGCCCTTGACCATGGGTGCATGCAGCTTGAGGGCCCAGAGGTACCAGAAGGTGATGGTCATGGCGTAGAGGACCGCCTGCACCCACCTGGCCCTGCCGGTTACCTGGAGATACGCCACCACGTTGATTGCCAGCAGGAAAAAGGCAAGCTGCGGGAAGAAAGGGACGGGAAAATCGAGGGCAAAGGCGGTGCAGGCCGCGCCGATGAGCCCCACGGCCGGGAAGAGCGAGCGCTGGTAGCGCCTGCCCATGATGGCCAGGGGCAGCAGGGTGAAGAAGAGAATGGTATAGGCGGTAACCGTGGTATAGGCCGCGAACCGGGCATGGGTCTCCAGGATGAGGGAGAACATGAGCAGGGCGCCGCACACGGGAAAGATGGGGCCCAGGCCGCGACCGGCGCGGAGCAGTTTCCAGCCGATGGCGATGAGCAGGGCCGCGTACCCGGTTCCGATCATGGAGCCGGCCTTGGCGCCGATGATACCGCTGTCGGTGAGGGTTCGCAGGACCAGGGCGATGACAAGGATGAAACAGATGGCTGCCAGCCTGGCCAGGAAAGAGCCGCTGCCGGCCCACGAGGAGGTGACCGGCAGGATGGCCTGATCTTCCGGCACCTGGTCCGGGCCGGCAGATACCGCGCCCATGGCGTGCCCGTCGGCCTCGATACCTGCCAGCGCGTTTTCCAGTGCTGCCAGGCGGGCATTCTGCTTGCTGAGCTGGTTGGTGAGAATGGTGATCTGGTCCGTCAGTCGGTCAAGTTTCGTCTCGATGTCCTTGTCTGCCATGGCACTCCGTTCCAGTGATCCAGGTGAAACAACTTCCGGTCTTTACGGGAATTTCAGCGGACTGATAATAATCCCCGCAAGGTAATACCATAATTTTTATCGGGTTAGAGCAAATTGGGTGTTTACTTCTATACCACAGAGTTGTATAAAGGGCCAAAAATTTTTTCCTACCCTGTGGTATCAGTGGAGCCGGGAGAGGCAATCGGCTGATTTTTCGATGTTCGCGGTCATCCGGACGTCTCGTTGTCCTGGGAACAGGGCTGCGGACTGCTGCCGGCCATGGCTGCTGGAAGGAATCGGCCGGTCACCGGGCTTCACTCTTTTTGTTTTTCGGTTCAAAGAAGGAGAGCAATGTATGAAAAACCACGTACTGCGGCCGTTGTTTGCGGCCATGGCACTCGTGGCCCTGATCCTGACGGCAAGAGCGCTGATGGTGCCGTCGGATTTCGGGGTCCACGGCAAGAGTTTCACCTACAACTTTTACCGTGCCGGGGCTGTCACTGACTGGAAGAACTTTCCGGTCAGCTACCGGGGCGGGGCCTCCTGTGGCGAGTGCCATGACGAAAACGCGGAGAGTATAGCGGCATCCGGGCACCGGATCATCCAGTGCGAGAACTGTCATGGCCCTGCGCGCAACCACCCGGAGGATCCGGAAACACTGACCATCGACAGGAGCAGGGACCTCTGCCTGCGCTGCCATGCGGGTCTTCCCTACCCCGGCAGCCTTCGCAGCGAGATACCGGCCATTGATCCCGGGGAGCACAATCCCGGGGAACAGTGTGCGGAATGTCATAATCCCCACAACCCGAACCTGGAGGATATGGAATGAAGTGTTCCCGGAGAAGTTTTTTGAAAAAGGGGCTCGGGAGCGCCATTGCAGCCTCCCTGCCGCTGAGCAGTTTCAAGTTTCTCTCCCCGGCCGAGGCCCGGGCCGCGGTCGGTGATCCGGCCGTGCGCTGGGGGTTCCTGATCAATACCTACAAGTGCACCGGATGCGGATTCTGCGTCAAGGCCTGCAAGAAGGAAAACAAGGTGCCCTATGACCTGCCGGTCACCAGGACCTGGGTGGAGCGGTACGTGATCACCCGCGACGGTGAGACCCACATCGATTCCCCGGCCGGCGGCCGTGACGGCTATACCGATGCGAAGATCGAGGACAAGGAGATCCCTGCCGAGGAGATCACCAAGGCCTTCTTTGTTCCCAAGCTGTGCAACCAGTGCGAGAATCCCGCCTGTGTCCAGGTCTGCCCGGTGGGCGCCACCTTCCAGACCGGGGACGGGGTTGTCCTCGTCGACCGGACCTGGTGCATCGGCTGCGGCTACTGCATCATGGCCTGTCCCTACGGTGTCCGTTTCTTTCACCCTGTCTACAAGGTGGCGGAGAAATGCACGTTCTGTTATCACCGGATCACCAAGGGCATGAAATCGGCCTGCGTTCAGGCCTGCCCCTTCGGGGCCCGGCAGATCGGGGACCTGAAGGATCCGGACGACCCGGTGACCAGGGCGATCCTGACCGAGAGAGTCGCGGTCCTCAAAGATGAATATGGTACCAAACCACAGGTTTTCTATATCGGCCTGGATGAGAACGTGAGGTGAGCAATGCTGGATCAGTTAGCAACAAACGGAGATTTGATAGCACACGGTATGGAATGGACGATCAAGGAGGGATTCGTCTATCCCAATGAATTCATCTACTGGAGTATCCAGATCGTCCTCTACCCCTACATGACCGGCCTGGTGGCAGGCGCATTTGTCCTCTCCTCCCTGTACCACGTCTTCGGCCAGCAGGACCTCAAGGACATGGCCCGCTTTTCCCTGGTCTTTTCCCTGGCCCTGCTGCCGGTGGCCATGATGCCGCTGCTCATGCATCTGCAGCAGCCCTTGCGCGGGGTCGAGGTCCTGTTCACTCCGCACTTCACCTCGGCCATCTCGGCCTTCGGTATCATATTCACCACCTACTCCATCATCGTGCTCAGTGAGATATGGTTTGTCTACCGGACCTATTTCGTGGAACAGGCCAAGGCGCTGAAAGGCAGGGATGGGGTTGCCAACACCTTCATGAGGGGGCTGTACACGGTAGTCTCCCTCGGGGCGTGGGATCTGGGCGAGGCCGCCGTAGCCAAGGATAAAAAAGCCATCAAGATACTGGCGGGTATCGGCATTCCGGTTGCCTGCTTCCTCCACGGGTATGCCGGATTTATCTTTGGCTCGGTCAAGGCCAACGCCCTCTGGATGTCGCCGCTCATGCCGGTGATCTTCATCATGTCGGCGGTGGTCTCGGGTATCGCCCTCTGTATGCTGACCTACATCGTCATCATGGAGTGGAAGAAGTTCACCACCACGCTCGCCAAGGGCCGTGGCGACGAGTCGGTCAAACTGATCAAGGGTGCGGAGATAGACGTTATCTCCAAGACCTCCCGGTACCTGATCGGTTTTCTCATCGCCGCCATCACCCTGGAGCTGCTCGACCTGATCTTCCGGGGATACACGGCGATGAAATCATGGGATATCCTGCGCTCTGTCATGTACGGTAAGGACTTTGTCAATATCTTTGTCCTCCAGTACGGGTTTGGCAACCTGATTCCCTTCATCCTGCTGATCCTGCCCAGGCTGACCATCAGGCGGACGGCTCTCGCCCTGGTCCTGGTCCTGTTCGGCGTTTTCATGATGCGCTGGAACGTGGTCATCGGCGGCCAGGCGTTCTCGCTCTCCTTTGCCGGCTACATGCACTATGTCCTGCCGATTATTCCTCACAATATCGAGACCTTCAAGGAGGGTCTCGGTGGTGCGCTCCTGGTTGGCGTTACGCCCTTTGTCCTCTTCTGGCTCATCAACAAGGTGACGCCTTCCCTGCGTTTCGACAACTGAGCCTTCCTTCCCTCTCCTTCCCTGTGGGCGGCCGCGGTTTTCTCCGCGGCCGCCTTTTCCCGGTCTTCCCTGTCTTCCCGGGCCTCACGGACATTTTTCGGCCCCGTGGCACCTTATGTATTTACAATGCCCCGATTCCGGGGTTAATGAATATCCATGTCCGAGCGGTTATACACTGCGGTACCGGCCCGGGAACGTATCTGTCCCGCCGGGAACAGGGACATTTTCATTTGCACCGGGCGGCCGGCCGCCTGCAACAACCACCCTTTCCAGGGAAGGATTGATGAAGCAACCGATTATCCGCAACCTTGTTCTCTGCCTGCTTGCGGGCATGCTGACCTGGGGCTGCGCCGCCGTCACGGAGCGGACAGGAAATGACGACACAGGGCAAAAGCAGGATGGCGGCGTCTACCAGGGCGAGATCGTGGGCAGATCCGACACGGCCAAAACCATCTCCATCCGGACCGGCAGGGGAAAAAAGACCGGAAAGATCACGCTCTCCTTTGACTCGGACACCAGGGGACTGGACTTCGCCAGTGAGGGCCGCGGCGCCATCATCAGCTGGCAGATGCGGGACGGCAGGGCCCATGCCATCGAGATCAAACCAAGGCTGACCAGGCTGCCGCCCGGGGTGACGGAGATATCGGTCAGCGAACTCAAGGATCTCCTGGACCGGAACGTCGACCTGCTCCTTATCGATTCCCGGCCGGAAGAACGCTACACCCGGTCCCACCTTCCCGGGGCCGTCTCCATACCTGTCTGCGGGATGGATGAACTCGTCAGCCAGCTCCCCGTGGAAAAGGATCGTTTCCTGGTCTTTTACTGCGGAGGTCCTACCTGAGGTATGAGTGCCAGGTCCGCCGGTCAGGCGAAAAGGGCAGGTTACAGAAATATCCGCGTACTGCTGGCAGGAGAACCGGGATGGGTCAGGGCCGGATACCCCACCTACGCGACCCACGATTTCGTCAGGAACGGCAACATAGTTCTCATCGACCTGCGCAGCAGGGAAAAGGACAGCAGCGGCCGGATTCCGCGCTCAGTCTCCATCCCCCTCAACAGCCTGGAGGATGGTATGGCTGATATCCCTGCCATGGCACCCGTCGTGCTCTATGCGGATACGGACGCCCAGGCCCTGCAGGGGATGCACATGTTGCGACAGGAAGGGTTCAGGAAGGTCTCCCTGGTGGAGGGCAACCTCAACGGCTGGGTAACGGCCGGGGGAGTGACGGAAAAGGGACCACCGGTCACCACTGTCACCTGGAAACGAAAACCCGGAAAATGGGAAGTCTCCCTGGCAGACTTCAGGAAGGCTCTTGCGGGTACCAACCAGGTCCTCGTCCTCGACGTGCGAACAGATGACGAGGCCGGCGCGGACAGGATCCAGGGTTCCAGGCATATTCCCCTGGATCAGCTGGTGGGTAGGATGAACGAACTTCCCAGGGACAAGACCATATACATTTTTTGCACAACAGGTGCCAGGGCGGAGATGGCCAGCCGTGAACTGCGGAAAAACGGCTTCAGGTCCTATTACCTGGCCTCACCGCCTGCAGGCGGACCCGCCCCGAAATCGCGTGTTCAGGAAAGGCAGGACGGAAAACGCAGGTAGCGCCGGGATGGAGCAGGCCGACAGGTCCATGGCCCGCCACGTGAGGAGGCCTGACCGGGCGCGGATGGGTCCTGGTGAACGTCTACCGTGATGCCGGTGGTTTTCCGGCACCTGCATCGAGGTTTCACCCATCTGCAACAAAAAAATCTCCATCCACGTGATGCAGATGGATGAAACGCTTCATCCAGGTCAGAGCTTTGCGACCTCGGCCAGCAGCGCTGCCATATCTTCCAGTTTGGCCGCCGCGCATGCCACGGAATCCTTGCGGCCGTCCATCTCCATCTCCAGGGCCAGGGAACGGATGGACTCGAATCCCAGGCTGGCCGAGGCACCCTTCAGGCTGTGCGCCGCCTCCACCACTGCCGACGCGTCCTTCTCGGCAACGGCTTGGCGTAATTTCGCCAGGTCTCCCGCCGATGCGTCCTTGAACAGCACCAGCAACTCTTCCAGCAGTTCCTCGTCTCCCGCAGTCTGCTCAAGGGCAAACTCCCTGTTCCACTGTAAATGGCTCATGTCTCCTCCAGAACAATCAGTCGTGCTGCTTCTCTTCCCCCAACTCCGCGAGATCCGCGCCCGGCGTTTCATCCCGGGCTTGGCCGCCCGGGCGGCCGTAATCCCCCTTTGTCCTGCAGCCGGGAAAAGGGAATCGCGCCTTCCCGCAGGCAGACCAGCCTGCCGTTCCGTTCCCCCACCAGGGTCGAGGGCAGGTTGCCGGGTGTCGGCCCGTGGTCCAGGACCAGGTCCACGTCGTGACCAAAGACAGCCTCGACCTCGGCCGCAGTGGATGCCGGAGCCGCTCCGCTGCGGTTGGCGCTGGTGGCGGTCAGGGGGGCGCCAAGACAATCGAGCAATCTTGCGGCACCGGGATGCGGCGATTGCCGAATCCCCACGGTGCCGGTGTTGCCGGTCAGCAGCCCGGGAACATCTGCCCTGGCCGGGAAGACCAGGGTCAACGGTCCGGGCCAGAACCTGTCCATGACCGACAGGTACGATGGCGGCACCGAGGCGGCCAGCCGGTCGATCTGGCTGCGGTCGCTGACCAGGACCAGGATCGGTTTGAGCTGCTGCCGTCCCTTGATGGCAAACAACCGCGCCAGCGCCTCACGGTTGAAGGGGTCAACCCCGAGACCATAGTAGGTTTCCGTGGCAAAGGCGATCACTCCCCCGGTCCTGATGATCCGGACCGCCTCCCTGATCGCCGCATCCGGCACTGTCACCTCGTAACCGGTCACAGGATTACCAACGCGTTGTCGTCACAACCCCAACGCTGTACGTTGACCCAGGGGCCTGTCCCGTCCCGGTGCAGGCGTGGCGGTTCGCTCCAGGTCCGCCATGCGGGCCGCGCGACCGCGCCGGGACAGGGTGCCGGGGCAACTTGCATCATTTCCGGGCATGCAGCTTCCTGTTTTTTTCCGCAACCTCCTCAGCCATGGAGCGGCTGAACCCGGACAGAGCCGCGGAGATGCTGCTGTCGGACAACCCCAGGATCCTGGCGGCAAGCACGGCTGCGTTCCTGGCCCCGGGCTTGCCGATACCCATGGTGGCCACCGGAATGCCGGGCGGCATCTGGACCGTGGAAAGCAACGCATCCAGACCATTGAGCGGTGAGGCATCGATGGGAACCCCGATCACCGGCAAGGTCGTGTGGGCGGCCAGAACACCGGCCAGGTGGGCGGCCATGCCTGCACCGGCAATGATGATCTTCAGCCCCCGGTCGGCCGCGGTGGCGGCATACTCGGCGGCCAGGTCCGGGGTCCGGTGCGCGGAGGCGATGGTGATATCGTGCCTGATTCCCAGGGAGTCGAGAAAATCCGCAGCCGCCTGCATGACCGGCAGGTCCGAGTCACTGCCCATGACAATCCCGACCAGGGGGCCGTCCTGTCGCTGCTGCCGGCGCAGTGCCCGGTACCCGATGTCGGTGCGATAGTAGGCACCGGACCACTTGATCCTGGCCACGGCCTCATAGGCCCGGTCAATGGCGGCGGCGATATCCGCGCCCATGGCGGTCACTCCCAGCACCCGGCCGCCGGCAGTGACGACCCGCCGGTTCTTGAGGGCCGTGCCCGCATGAAAGACCATGACATCCTTCATCCTGGCAACGGTGACCAGCCCGGTGATGGGTTTGCCGGTGGCATACTTGCCCGGATACCCCTGGGAGGCCATGACCACGCAGACGGCCGGCCTGCGATCGATCTCCAGTTCGATCTCGTCCAGGCGGCCGTCGATGGTCGCCTCCAGGATCTCCACCAGGTCGGACTTGAGACGCATCATGAGTGGCTGACACTCGGGATCACCGAAACGGCAGTTGAACTCGAGCACACTGATCCGGTCGCCGTCGATCATCAGGCCGGCATAGAGCATGCCCTTGTAGGGCCGACCTTCGGCGGCCATGCCGCGGATGGTCGGCAGCATGACCTCGTTCATCACCCGCATGGCCATCTGTTCGGTCAGGACCGGTGCCGGTGAATAGGCCCCCATGCCTCCGGTATTGGGACCGCGGTCACCATCGAAAACAGCCTTGTGATCCTGGGACGAGGGCAGGGGCAGCACCGTGGTGCCGTCGGTAAAGGCGATGAACGAGGCCTCCTCGCCGGTGAGGAACTCTTCCACCACCACCCGCTTGCCGGCAGCGCCGAAGGCCTTGTCCTTCATGATCATGTCCACCGCCTTTTTGGCCTCGGACGTGGTACGGGCAACGATCACGCCTTTGCCGGCAGCCAGGCCGTCCGCCTTGACCACGCAGGGCGCCCCGATCTTGTCGATGTACTTCCTGGCCGCGCCCCGCTTGGAGAAGACCTTGTACCTGGCTGTGGGGATATCATACTTCTTGAGAAAGTCCTTGGTGAAGACCTTGCTGCCCTCCAGTTCGGCGGCCCTGGCCGTGGGACCGAAAATCCGCAGTCCGGCCTCTTCGAACCGGTCGACAATGCCGGCGGTTAACGGGTCCTCGGGCCCGACCACGGTCATGTCGATGCCCTCGCGGACGGCGAAGTCGAGCAGGCCATCGATGTCGGCGGCGCCGATATCCACACAGGTGGCAAGCTTGCGTATTCCGGCATTGCCCGGGGCGCAATAGATCGTATCCACCCTGCGGCACTGGCGGATCTTCCAGACCAGCGCATGCTCACGGCCACCGGAGCCGACAACGAGTATCTTCATCCCTTCCTCCCTGATGGTACAAATGGATACAGCAGTTCCTGGTTCACGGCGGGAAACGTCGGCAACCGGCCGCATCCGGCAGACCACTACGGTTTTCCGGTCCTGTTCCCGCTTTCTGCAAAATTCTGGTCCACTCTAGCAAAAAGAGCACGCCTCCTCAATAGCCAATATACCTTGCGCCAATACCTTGCCACGGTGAGGGCCGCTGAAAAAAAGTAAGCCGTCACAGGCACCCCGCCTCTGCACGGTCGCGCCGCTCCGCATACTGGGGTATATTGCGCTGGGACTGACTGACGCAGCAGGCATGGTATTTTCGGGCCTTGCAGCAGAACGCTTGTGCAATATGGGGCGAACCGGTTACGAAAAAATCCGGCCCGGGCCCGGCGGCGACAGCCCATTTTGCTTGACACCCGCGACCGGCCTCTGGTAAGCTGCAGAATGAGCATTCATTCACTTTTGCCATGTAACTCCAACTCCCCCGGATCACTTCCCGATGAAATCAGCAGACAAGCACGCCAAGATCATACGTGCTGCCACCAAGGTCTTTGCCAAAAAAGGCTTTTTCAATGCCAGGATCTCTGACATTGCCAAGGAGGCAAAGGTTGCTGACGGTACCATATATCTTTATTTCAACAACAAGTTCGATATCCTCATCTCGGTCTTCGAGCAGGAGATCGGCAAACTGATCGACCAGGTACGGATCCTGCTAGACAAGGAAGACGATCCGCGGAAGATGCTGGAGATCTTCATCACCAAGCACCTCACCGAGATGAAGAAAAACCGGAACCTGGCCGAGGTCATCCAGATTGAGCTGCGCCAGACCAACAAGCTGATCCGGGACTACCGCAACAACCGGTTTGCCGAATATGTCAATATCGTCTCCACCATCATCAGGAAGGGACAGGAAGAGGGGATCTTCCGCCAGGATATCCTGCCCGGAATCGCCAAGCGGGCCATCTTCGGAGCACTGGACGAGATATCCAGGATCTGGAACCTGAACCTGGACACCACCTACACCGTGGAGGAGACAGCCCGCCAGGTGGCCGATATCTTTCAAAAAGGCATCCTGGCCAAGGACGAGTAACCTCCCTGCCCTCAGTCTGAATCCGCAGCCCGGATATCGATCACCTCAAACTCCCTGACACCACCCGGTGTCTTGGCGACGACCTCGTCCCCCACTTCCTTGCCCAGCATGGATCTCCCCAGGGGAGAGACGACCGAGATGGATCCTTTCTTGACATCGGACTCCTCCGGCCCGAGCAGCTGGTAGGTGACTTCTTCGTCGGTTTCCAGGTCCAGGAGAGTAACCACCGTGCCGAAAACAACCCGTTCCGTGTTGACCCGGGAACAATCGATCACCTCTGCCCGGCCGAGCTTGTCCTTCAGTTCCATGATCCTGCCCTCGATCATGGATTGCCGCTCCTTGGCTGCGTGGTACTCGGCATTTTCACTGAGATCACCGTGGGCCCGGGCCACCTCGATGGCCTTCACCACCTTGTGCCGTTCGACCCGTTCCAGGTGATCGAGTTCTTCGCGCATCCGTTTGTTTCCCTGTCTGGACATCGGGATTCGCTCCACCATTTCCATATCCTCCATATCCTACTGAAAGTTAATATAAAATAATCGATTCACAGCAGAAGTTCACCCGATTGGCGCGTCATCGAACTTCACAGCAATACACCCCGTATACCGGGAATATCGAACGCGGGCCGGCAGGCGAGGGACGAGACTCCGGCTAAAGGGCCCTGTGACCGCCTGCGGACAAACGCCACCACGTTCCCTGTCCGGCGGTCTATGGTGCGGAACCATTGCCGCCCTCTTGTCCGGTCTGTTGTTGCTCCAGCCGGTCGAGTTCTGCCGTCACCGACTGGTCACCCGGTTCCTGCTGATGGATAATGCGCAGGACCTCGATCAACTCGCTGGTCTTGCCCTGCCTGCGCAGCAGATCGGCCATGGCACGGTAGACTCCGATACGATCGGTGGTCACCTTGACCAGGTCCTGCCAGAGCATCCGGGTCCTGGCATTTTCCACCAGGGCCAGGAGGTTGACTGCCAGTTCCCTTCTTGCATCCTCCTGCTGTTCCTGCACCTGCCGGTCATCGGGACGCAGGGCCAGGTACCAGGTGAAGTAATCAAGAGCCCTGTCAGCCCTGCCGGTCTGCAGGTTCAGTTCCCCGGCCCGTTTGAGCAGGGCGGTATCGGCGGGAAAAAGATCCAGCAGGGCCATGACATGCTTGAGCTCCTCCACCCGGTTGTCGGTCCGGTCGTAGTAGCGGGCCAGGTGCCGGTGCGCCTGGACATCACTGGCGTCATTGGCAAGAAGGAGCTGCCAGTAGGATGCCGCTGCTGCCAGCCTGCCAGTTCCTTCACTGAGCAGAGCGAGCCTGCGCAGGGCCCGGACATCGTCGGGATGCTGCCCCAGGACCGTGCGGAGATAGTCACGAGCCTTGTCCGGCCGGCCGGCCTCGATGGCCAGGTCGGCCGCCTTGATCTTCAGGTCCGGGTCACCGGGACGGCGCAGGACCAACTGTTCCACAAGCGGAAGGATGATGGCCCCTTTTTTCTGCTTTTCCAGGGCCCGGATAAGACCGCTCAATGCCTGCACTGCATCATCGGCGGCCGGCTGCTCCTCGTAGAGCCGGCCGAAGATGGCCACGGCCTGGTCCTCCCGGCCGGATGCCAGGTCGACCCGGGCCCTGGCCAGGAGATACCTGCGGTTCTTCGGATCGTTGCCCAGCAGGATATCAAGCTGTTCCCCGGCCCTGTCCCATTGCTTGAGATAGAGCAGGATGGAGGTATACTCCCAGCGCGCTTCGTCCAGGTTCTCCTTTCCGGCAAGCAGGTTCCGGTACCGGGAAAGGGCCTGTTCGTACCTACCCTGCCTGGACAGCTCCCTGGCCCGGTCCCAGGCCGCCTTCCAGGGGGGCACGTCGGCATCCCGGTACATGATGTCCCGGTCCGGAACCAGGCTGGCCGCGACCATGGCAACCGGTTCCCCGGAGTCGCCGGCGGTAGCGGGCGGCGGGAAAGTACCGGCCAGGCAGGTGGCAGCCAGCAGGATGCAAAGGGTAGCCCGCA
>DRKI01000112.1 GCA_011051875.1 Desulfobulbus sp.
GATTGTCCAGCAGGAAGCGGTCCCGGAACCTGCGCAGCAGAACCACCTGCGGCTCGAGCAGGGAGCCATAGGCGGCTGTGGCGATGAAGCAGCCGCCCCCGCCGCCGCCGGAGTCTCCAGAGGTCGCGGCGGAGCCGGACTTGGGCGTGATGCCCGCCACGGGGACCTGGTTGTACCATGCCTGGGCGATGGCCAGCATGCCGTCGTAGTTGGGATGGAGGCCGTCCCAGCTCCATGCGGCCCAGCTGTCGGCGACCGCGCTGTAGAGATCCACCAGGGTGATATTCTTCTGGCCGGCCAGGGCCACGATCTGCGGGTTGATGGTATCCCTGATGAGGGGGGTGTTGCCGTATTTCTCTTCCGGGGTCATGGTGGCCACCAGCGGCACCACGCCCTTGGCCTTGCATTTGTCGATCATGATACCCAGGTTCTGGACAAGGGTCTGGGGGCTGATACCGGCGATGACGTCATTTGCTCCTTCCAGGAGCAGGAGAAAGTCGGCCGGTCGCCGACCCAGGACCGAGGAGATCCGGCTGACGCCGGCTGACGTCCGTTCACCGTGCAACCCCTCGTTGTAGACATGGACGCCAAGGCCATTGTTGTCATACAGCTGCTGCAGGACCATGGGATAGCCGCCATGATCGCTGCCGGCCGGATCAATGCTGCCCTGGGTGATGGAATCGCCAAAGGCGATGATATCCTCGGCATGCGCAGGGCAGACCGCCAGGAGAAGGGTGAGCATGAGAATGACAGGAAGGGCATGGCCGGCGGAAGTGTCTCGTGGGCTCAGCATGGCATGATTGTCTGCATGTGGTTGATGGGATGGAACCTGGCGTCTTGCCCGTGGTGCATCTTATTGCAGCAGGAGCAGGAGAGAACCGGTAATGGCGGGTCGCGGCGGCATGACACTGTACCAGGTGCTGGATATGCGCTGGTCTCCTGCATAATTCGGATGCAGTCCTTCACAGGTCAGGTACTGCCAGTCCTGGTCCGTCGCATTGCACTGGTCGGCCAGGACGACGTTCTCCTCGCTGGCAAGTGCGCGGATGGCGTTGTTGTAGGCACCGATGATACCGGTGTTGCAGTCACTCATGTTGTACTTGTAGTCCGGCGTGATGGTGGCGAGCACGGGTATCACCCCGGCATCCTTGCTTTTCTGGATCATGAAGCGCAGGTTGTCGCGGGTGGTGGACCAGGAGACACCATGGATGGCGTCATTGGCGCCCTCCATGATCAGGATGATCCGTCCCCGCCGGCCGTTGTACTGGGTCTGCGGCGGACATTGGTTGTTGAGAGAATAGTCGGGACTGTCGGCAAGAAAGATGTCGATACGGCCGACCCCCTGGGAGGTCAGCTCACCGCCCAGGCCACCGTTGATGATGTCCACCGGCCGGCCGGCCGCATCCATCATGGAGTCGAGCACCTCGAAGTAGCCGTGACAGACACCGCGGCAGAGCCCTTCGGTGATGGAGTCGCCAAAGGCGGTGATCAGTTCTGCCGCGCTCACGGGCCAGGCCGCGAGCAGCACCAGCAATATCCACGTGCAAGCAACACAGGGTCGAAAGAGTGATCGGTCCATTGGTATCACACTGGCAAGATTGGTTCCGGGGCCGACAGCAACCGGATCAGCGGGAGAGGACGGCCGGCGCACCCACCGGCCGGACATCCTCGGGAAGCCTGGCCCTGAACTCCTTGAGTTTCTGTACCATTTTTTCCCGTATCCGGCGCCGGGCAGGAGATTCCGGTTTCGGGGCAGCCCATTTCTTCCCTGTCCATACGCTGCTCACGTACACGTATTTGTCACCATCATACCGTTGCCATGTCACCGTCGGTCTGCCGTGATCCATGGTGATCTCCGGCAGGATGTCCGGCACATCGTTGGCCGGATGGATGCGCACCGGTTTCTGCCAGGTTCTGCCGTCCCAGCGGCTGACATAGATATCGTCGTTTTTGCCGTTGTATCCCGCCCAGGCAATCCACGGCCTGCCGTGGGAACCGATGGTGATGGAGGGCGCGATACTCGATTCCAGGCCGGTCTCGATTTCCCTGGGAAAGCTCCATCCGCCTTTGTTTTTCCTCGAAAAAAACAGCTTGTTGTGCTGTCCGTCGAGCCCTGTCCAGACCAGCCATACCTCTCCCCGGTCGGTCACGGCCAGCTTGGGATGCATGTTGTTGTACTGGTCGTTGGTGATCTGAACCGTTTCCCCCCACCTGGAATCACGTCGGGCCTTGAAATAGATTTCGAACCGCTGGCCGTCAAATTCCGACCATGCAAGATCGGTGGCACCAGTGCCGTCGCTCCCGGCAGAGACGGAGCAGGCCAGGAAAAACCATGCCAGGAGCATCACCGTTGCCGTGACGGTTCCGGAAGGGAGGTGCTGCAAGTGTTTCATGCTGTCATACCCCACCTGTAAAAAGAGTGGATAAAATATCGCAACAGGACTAGTATTGACGACTTTATCCTGGTTTCCATACCGGATTCAGGGCTGTTCGTCAAGGAGTTGCTGCGGCCGGACCCGTTTGCCCCTTCTCTGGCCGGGACAGGGGCCCTGTTGTCCGCCATTCCGGCTTCTGCTGTTCAGGGCGCTTATATCCGTGGTACCTGATTCCCGGTTCGCGGTCAAGGGGAAACAGGATTCATTGTCAGCCACGGTCCGGCCTGCCGGTTCAGCGGACGCCGGACCTGGTGGCCGCAGTGGTAATCTCGGCTCAATCTTCATGACAAGAAAGCTTTTTTCCCGCCCATACCCGGTTGCCGGACAGGGAGGCGAGAGGGACCTGCCCCGCTTTCCGGCCCTGGTCCTGCTCCTGGTCCTGCTGGCCCTGTATGCCTTAATTTGCCTCTACGGTGCCTGGAAAGGATTCACCGGTGACTTTGACACCGGCACCGTGGAGCTGATGGCTGTCAACATCGCCCGCGGTGCGGATTTTCCCCTCTTCTGGTATGGTCTTCACTATGCCGGCGCCCTGGAGGCCTACGTGGCTGCCGCCATGATCAGGCTGTTCGGATTCTCCGAACTGACCCTGACCCTGTCGCCGATCCTCTTCTCGCTGCTCTGGCTTGCGGGCACCTACCTTCTCTTCACCGAAATTCTCGGCCGCCGGGCAGGGCTGGTGGCCACCCTGGCAGCCGTCTTTTCTGGCTACTACGCCTGGTACTACAGTTATGCCCTGAGCGGCGGTTACTCTGTCATCCTGGCCCTGGGGACCCTGATCCTCTGGCTGGGTGTCCGTGTCTGGACAGGAAATCCGGATCCGGCCCGGCTCCTGCCCCATGTCCTGGCCATCGGTCTGCTGTCAGCGCTGGCCATCTGGGTCCATTTCTTCATCCTGCCCTACCTGCTGGCCACCGCGGTCTGCCTCCTGGCTCACTGGATCCGTCGCCGTTTCGACATCAGGATACTTGCCCTCTACGCGGCCGGCGCCCTGCTGGCCACCTGCGGCCTGGTTCCCTTTCTGATCGCCAACAACGGCTCACTGTCAGGCAGCAGCATCTCCAGCTTCGTTCCCAGCCTCCACCACCTGCGGCGCAGCCTGGATGTCCTTGTCCACCGTGATCTTGGTGCCTATCTTACCTGGAAAGGGGACCTGCCCTTTGATCCTGCCCGGATCCATACTCTCTACCTGGTCCTGTGCCTCTTTCTTGCCGGATGCACCCTGGTTGTTGTGGTGCGATGGCGGAACCGCCGCCCCCTGTTGCCTCTGCTGGCTCCGCTTCTCTATCTCCTCTTTTTTACAGCCATGTTTCTCCCCCACCGCATGGCAGTGATCCCGGCGCCCAGGTACCTGTTCGGTCCCTGGGCCATGCTGCTCTCCACCATGTGGGCCTATTCCTTCACATTGCTGTGCCGGCCCGGGGCAGCGGCCTGTCTGCCCAGGCTCCTTTTTGCCGGCCTGCTTCTCTTCTGGATCGGCTATAACGGCCTTGGCGATTATTTCTTTGCCCGTTCCATGGCCCGGGTCAAGCAGCAGCGGCTGCGGGAGGCCGGGGCGACCCTGGACATGGTGCGCGGCGCCGGCCTGAAGGCCGTTTTTCTGCTGGGCAACGAGAAGTATGGCTATGAAGGCCAGAAACTCAGCGCCCTGACCGGCAACCGGATCCGGTTCGTCCACACCGGTCGGGAGCGGTACCAGAAAAATGCCCAGGCCGTGGAAATTGAACCTGCCTACGGTTTCATGTGCAGGGCCTGGGACCGGGAAAGGGTGACCGCCGCCCTTGCACCCCTGCGGGTGGAGTATCAAAGCCGGATCGCGGACGGCTCCTTCCTGTCGTACGGCTTCCGTATCCGGGGCGGCCCGGGCCGGGAGATCGGGCCCGACGGGATAACCGTTCGCCTCGCCGGCCAGAGCAGGGGCGGTCCCGGCGATCTCCTGGACAGGGACATCTCCACCGCTGCGCAATGGCCTTCCGGGACAGCCGGGTCCGTGGAGATCGATCTCGGCCGCGAGCGCAGCGTGAGCGGGTTCTGGCTCTTTGCCCCCATGGGAAGGTCAGAGGGAACCATGCAGGGACTGCCGCGCAGCTACCAGGTGCAGGGAGCCGGGCCGGACAGGGTCTTCAGGCCGCTTCTCTCCTTTGCCTCCCGGGTCAACGAGGCCTATGTCCAGGGCGGGCGGGTCTATGTGTCCGGCTACTTCGGCAGGGCCGAATGCCGCATCCGGCCCCGTTCTCTCCGCTACCTGAAGATCACCCCCGGCGGAGACAGCGAGGTACGCCTGGCCGAGATCGTCCTGTTTGAGGAGGCGGGCCTGCGGCCGGACATGAGCCGGGACGCGGTCCGGGTCGTCAGTCTGCTGCAGCGGGAGCAGGCCCGGTTCACCTTTGCCGACCGCTGGCTCAGCGCTCTCATCATCGAGGCCCTGGGAACACGGAGCGGCCGCCTTCCCGCCCTGCCGCGGTTCAATCCAAGGGCCGATGACCAGGACTACAGCCGCCTTGTTGTCCCGGGGCCCGGCCTGGTGCTGGTGTCGGCCGGGAGAGTGGCCGATGATTGTGAGCGTCAGCTCCTCAGGGTCTACGGGGCGCAGGCCATCCGCCGCCGCGTGGACCTGGGCGGCTATTCGCTCTTCTTCCTTGCCCGGGCCGCGAGAAAACCGGGGCAGGGATTTCTTTACTGGAACGGCCATCTTCTCGTCCGGCTTCAGGATTTTCATGACCTTGCCAAGGTCAGGCTCGACGGCTCAGGTATCCCCTTCCTGGATCCCGGCCGCGGCAGGACCTCGGGATTCTACCATGACGGCTGGACCAATGGCCGGGGAGTCTTCCGGGATCTCGACCTGCGGCTGGCCGGGCCGGAACATATCCTGGTCTTGGTGACGGGCGGCAATACTCCCCATGGGGGCGATCCCCGGGCCCTGGGCCTGCAGGTGCAGGCAGACGGCCGGCGGCTGCGCTTTCTGCGGCGGCAGGGGAAAAGCTATCTTTTCGCCCTGCCGCAGGACCTGGAACAGATAGAAGAGCTGCAGATCACGAGCCGGACCTTTGTCCCCGGCACCAGGGACAACCGTATTCTGGGCATGGATGTGGTCCGGGTCCTCTTTCTCTGAGTCCAGGCTGAAATCCAGGTGTTTCCTGAATAGCGCGTTTCACCCGGCTGGAAATGAAAATCGCTCAATTTATGTGTTTCATAATTCTGCAGAGTTTTGTAAAAGGATCCTGCATTTCCCGCGTCAGTGGGTGCGGCCGTGATTCCGGAACCCGGAGAGTGCCGCCCCGGGCCGGAGCAGGAACGGCCCTGTCCTCCCGGTCGCCCTCCTTGCCGAGTTGATACCATGTTGCAGAAGATTCGCCCCTATATTCAGATTGCCCGTTTCGACCACTGGTTCAAGAACGTCTTCATGATCCCGGGCGTGGTCGTTGCGCTCTATGCCAGGCCCGATCTCCTTTCCCCGGCTACGCTCTGGCACGTCCTGGTCGCCCTGCTGGCTGCCGGCATGGTGGCTTCGAGCAACTACGTGCTCAACGAGCTTCTCGATGCCCGCTTCGATGCCTTGCATCCGGTCAAGAAGCACCGGCCCATTCCCTCGGGCCTGGTGAGCAGGCCGGTGGCCCTTGTCCAGTGGATCGTGTTCGGACTCATCGGCCTGGCCATCGCCCTCACCCTGGGACGAGCCTTTTTCATCGTTGCCCTGACGCTCTGGATCATGGGCTGCGTGTACAACATCCCGCCGGTCCGCTCCAAGGACAAGCCCTATTTCGACGTGCTCAGCGAATCGGTCAACAATCCGCTCCGGCTGCTGCTGGGCTGGTACGCCACCGGCATCACCGTGCTGCCGCCTGTCTCCCTGGTCCTGGCCTACTGGATGGTGGGCGCCTTTTTCATGGCCGTGAAACGGTTCGCCGAGTACCGGCGCATCAACGATCCGGCCATCTCGGCCCGATACCGCCAGTCCTTTGCCCACTACAACGAGGAGCGCCTCCTGACCTCCATCATCTACTATGCGGTGGCCTTTGGCCTGTTCTTCGGTATCTTCCTGATCCGCTACCGGATGGAGCTGATCCTCTCCATCCCGCTGATTGCCGGTTTCATCGCCTGGTACATCCATCTCGGCTTCCTGGAGAACAGTCCCACCCAGTACCCGGAGCATCTCTACCGGCAGCGCGGGTTCCTGCTCTACTGCATCTTCTGCGGCACGGTTCTGCTGGCCCTGCTTTTCATCCCCGTGCCCATGCTGCACGAGCTGTTCCGGCCCACCATCACCGCCACCTACTGAGCTGCCATGGACCTGGCCCTGTTTGACTTTGACGGTACCATCAGTGATCGGGACAGCTTTCTTCTCTTTGTCCGCCGTGTTGCAGGACCGGCCCGTTTCACCGCCGGCATGGCCATGCTCTCGCCCCGGATCATCGCCTTCCTCCTGGGCCGGCATTCCAACCAGGCGTTGAAGGAGGAGGTGCTGACCCGCTTCTTCCGCCACTGGCCCGTGCAGCGGTTCCAGGAGCAGGCCGAAGAGTTCTGCCGGGAGCATATTCCCGCCATCCTCAGGCCCGGGGCAGTGGAGCGGATCCGGTGGCATCGCGGGCGGGGTGACCGGATCGCGGTCGTCTCCGCCACCCCGGAGCTGATACTGGCACCCTGGTGCCGCGGCAACGGACTGGAGCTGCTGGCGACCCGGCTGGAGGTAGCCGATGGCCGCCTCACCGGCCGGATCGAGGGCAGGAACTGTCGCGACCGGGAAAAGGTGACCCGGATCCGGGCCCGGTACCATCTCGAGGAGTTCGACCAGGTCCATGCCTACGGTGACACCGAGGGCGACAGACCCATGCTGGCCTTGGCCCACCGGCCCAGTTTCCGGCCCTTCCGCTGAACCGGAGGTGCCGGGAAACGCCGGTTTGCCCGGCGGCAACCCGGAGCAGGGACCCCCTGACAGTACAATGAAAAAGTTTTCACTTGTCCTTTTCATGGCCTGGATCCTTTTTGCCGGCGCCGGCTGCGGCGACAGCGGCGGGGAGCAGGGCGCAGGCCCCCTGGCCGGCCGCCACTTCCGGCTGGTCTGGGTCCAGGATGCCGGAGACAACCGGGATGTCTTCTGCCAGGGGCAGCGGCTGCGTCTCATGGTCCTGGACTCCCGGCGGCCGGACAGGGAACGGCAGCTCGTGGACGGGATCGGTAATTTCGGCAAGCCGCTGCTCAGCGGGGACGGCAGCTTGGTGGTCTATTCGGTGCGCGATGCCGGTGGCCGCTCCTCGGTCTGGCAGGTGACCTGGGATGGTGGTGACCGGCGACGGATCGCCGACGGCAGGGCACTTGCCCTGTGGCGTGATCCGGCCTCCGGCCGGCAGTGGCTCTATTTTCAGGAAAATCCTGCCCCGGGCCGGCCCGCGGACAGCGGGGCGCTCTTCCGCCGTGCCCTGGACGGCAGGGGAGGGAAGGAACGGGTCTGGCCGGGCAAGAATATCCAGCTCAGCCAGGACAGTCTGCAGCTCGCGGCGGACGGCAGCCGGGCCGCGGGTCTCTTTCCCTGGCCCAGGGCCGGGGTGATCGGCATGGCCGACGGCCGGATCAGGATCTACGGCCGCGGCTGCTGGACCGCGCTTGCCCCGGACAACAGCTATCTTTTTTGGGTCTTCCAGGACAACCACCGCAGGCTGAGCATGGTGGAGACCGGAAGCGGCAGGCGATGGCAGGTGGATATCAGCGGTGCGCCCCTGATCGCCGGCCACGAGGTCTATCATCCCCGCTGGTCCAACAATCGCCGCTATCTCGCGATCTCCGGGCCCTATACCATCATGCGCGGCGGCAATGCCATCCGCGGCGGCGGTGCGGGTATCGAGATCCTGATCGGGCGTTTCAACAGGGACCTGAGCGGGGTGGAGGCATGGCTGCAGGCGACCCACAACCAGCGGGCCGATTTCTTTCCCGACCTGTGGGTCGAACCACGGGCCATCCGGAACCGGTAGGACCGTTGGCTGCACGATGAAGCTGATACAGGAATCTCCCTTCAGGCCGTCGGCGGAGTCTCTGCTCGTCTTTTCGCTTCTGGCCGTACTGATCCTGGCTGCCCTCTGGCCCTGGCCGCTCCACTTCCGGACCGGGTTTCCGGATCATTTCGATCCCCCCTTCCATGCCTGGAAGCTGCAGGTGGGGGCGGACAAGATCCTGCGCCACCAACTGGTTCCGGATACCCAGACCAATGTCTACTATCCCTATGCCAACGAGTTCTACTTCGATGCCCTGCTCTGGCCCCAGGCCATGCTGGCGGCCCTGCTCGGCCTTGCCGGCTGTGGCCCGGTCCTGACCTACAACCTGGTCTTTCTCTTCTTCTGGGCCCTCTCCGGTCTCTGCATGTACCTGGTCCTGCGCGAGCTGGGCCTGGCCCGCCTGCCCGCCCTGTTCGGCGGCGCCGCCATGTGCCTGATTCCCTACCGGATCAGCTACTACGTGGAGTTCAACATGCAGATGTGTTTCGGCCTGCCCCTGTTCCTCCTGTTCTGGGTCCGCTACGCCCGGCGGCCGGGGATGGGCAATGCCATCGGTCTCGGCCTGGCCTTCTGGCTGCAGGCGGTGAGCGAGCTGTACCAGGCTGTCATCCTGGCGCTCTCCTTCCCGCTCCTTGCTCTGCCCTATCTCCATGATATTTTCCGCCGCCATGGCCGCAGGCCGCGTCTCTACCTCTCGGTGGCCGCCGGCCTGGCCACGGTGGTCCCCCTCTGCCTGCTCTACCTGGAGCCCTATTTCACCCTCTTCCAAGGCGGCTACGGCCGCAGCGCCAGCGAGATGACCAGGCACTCGCTGGAGCCGCTCGCCTACCTGGGGCGGTGGTTGCCGGCCCTGATTCTGCCTCCTGCCACGGTCGACCGGATCAAGTTCGACGAGATGAGCGTGTTCCCGTCCCTGACCCTGCTGCTGCTGGTGGCTGGCTACGCCACTGCAACGCGGCATCTCTTCCGGCATGCTGCACCGGACGGCAGGCGCGACCCGGCGGACATTCTGCGCATGCTTCGCTTCACGGGCCTGGCCGTATTTGCCGGCCTGGTCCTCTATCTTGGCCGGTTCGGCGGCACCGGTTCAGGCCCGTTGCTCTTCTGGCTTGGTAACGGGAGCCTGGTCCTGGCGTTGGCAGCCACCCTGTTCCTTGCCGTCCTTGATCCGCCGGAGCAGCCCGCCGCCCGCCTCTGCCGGGGACTTGCCGCGGCAGCCCTGCTCTGTTTCATCCTCAGTCTTGGCCCGACCCTGATGGTGCTCTCTGACAGGGCCAGTGGTGAGAGCCTGGTTTTTTCCCTGGTCAGCCACGTCTTTCCCCTCAACGGCTTCAGGGTCATGTCCCGGTTCAGCATCATTGTCATGATCTTTCTGGTCGTGGCCGGCGCCTGTTTCCTGGCCAGGCTGGCGGAGCGCAGACCGATGTCGCGCTGGCTGGTCCTGCCCGCCCTGCTCGCCCTGCTCCTGGAGGCCCATGCCATCCCGCACCCCTATCGCCGATACTCCCTGCCCATTGCCCGCTCCACCCTGGATGCCATCCGCAGCCGGGACGCCTCCTTTACCGTTGTTCCCCTGGGTAAGCGCTCCCTGGACGCACGCTACATGCTGGGGATCGGTTCCACCCGCACCCTGCTGGTCAACGGCTTTGGCGGTTTTGCCCCGGCCCTGCAGCTCAAGATCGGCCGGGCCTTGCGGCAACGGCCGGATCGCGCCTTCAGCCTGATCAGCTCCATCTGGCCACCCTCCATGCTCATCGTGGACAGGCAGGCCCTGGCCCGGTTCAATGCCGTCGGCTACGCCACCACCGAGGCCATGGTCAGGGCCCGCGGCACCCTGGTCACCGCTGATCGGAATTTCGCCCTCTATGCCATGAACGAGCCGGACGGGCCGGTTGACGAATACCGCCGTTTTGTCCGGAGTGATTTCCTGCGCGCAAGCCCCCTGTTCAGCTTCGAGGCCAGGAGTGATGCCCCGGGAGGCCAGGACCTGTTCGTGCTTCTCAACGGAACGGTTGTTGCCGCGGTGCATGCCACCGCCGACTGGCGGCAACACCGGATCCTTCTGCCCCGGGCCGGTATCACCGGTATTGACTATGAGATGGTCTTTGTCCGCGGACTGGACGGGCAGGGGCCGTGGATGGCGAGAAACGGGACCTTTGGCCCGGCGCCGGCGTCAGCGCCGGGGAAGACGCCGGATTACGCCGGCCTGGCAACATGGGTCTGGCGCCAGGGTGCCCCCTCCTGGATGCACTACGTAACGGCCCTGCCGCCTGCCGCAGTTGCCGTGAACCTCGAGTTCCGCAACCATGTGCGGCTCGTCGGCATCGAGCTGCCCCGCCGGCCCGTTGTCGCGGGCGAGACCGTGCGCCTGCGCACTTTCTGGACCATCCCGCCCTCCCTGGGCCGGGTGGCGCTCGTTGCCCGGATCGGCTTTGCCGGGCCGGAGGGGGAAGGTTTTTCCTCCAGCCGCGCCCTGGTGCACCGGATGCCGGTGACCTTTGTCATCAGTCAGCCGGTTGGCAAGATCTTTGTCGAGCCGTTCCGTCTCGTTGTTCCCGCCACCGCCGCGGCGGCAGACTATCGTTTCCAGGTGCAGCTCAGAGAGGCGGTCAGCGGCCGGCCCATCCGCGCCTCGGCAATCCTGCCGCCGGAGCAGCAGCCGATCCTGCGCATTGGGGAGGCGGCCGCAACCGGGGTGTCCCCTCATCAGCATCATTCAATCCCGGTTCAATCCGATCATCGTCCGTGAACAGGTTTATCTTTTCCGCATCGTCCCGGGCCCTGCTGCCTCTCGGGGCATTGCTGGTCTTCTGTGCCAGCTGGTGGCTGGGGCAGCTGGTCTTTCTCAACGCCCCGCTGACAACCGACGAGAACGCCTATGTCTTCCAGGCGTACTGTTTTGCCGATGGTATCCTGGCCCGGCCGGCGCCGGAGCCGAAACGGATGTTTCCGCACGAGATGCTGATCATGGACGACCAGGCCGGATGGCTGTCCCGCTATCCACCGGGGCATGCGGCCTGGCTGACACCGGGGGTCCTGGCCGGCCAGCCCCGGCTCATGGTTGCCCTGGCGGCTGCGCTCAGCTTCCTGGTCATGGGGCGGCTCGGTATGCTGCTCGGGTTTTCCCGTTTCCTGATGCCGGCCCTGCTCCTGGTCTCCCCCTATTTTCTGTTCATGCACGGAACCCTGCTCAGTCACAGCTCAGGCCTGCTGGCCGCCTCCCTCATGCTGCTGGCCTATATCCGCCTGAAGCAGGGCGGATCGCTGCTCTTCGGAGTCTTGGCCGGCCTGGCCTGGGCGACCCTGTTTCTCAATAGAACCTACACCGCCGCTCTCATCGCCGTGCCCTTCGGCGTTGATGCCGTGGTGGACCTGGTCCGGCAGCGCACGGCCCGGAATCTGGCCGGGACCCTGCTCTTTGTCATGGCCTCGGGCCTGGGGCTTGCCCTCTTTCTGTTCTACAACCAGCTGACCGTGGGTGATCCCTGGACACCGACCTATCTCTACTACCAGGCCAGTGACGCCCTGGGGTTCGGGCCCCGTCCCCCGGGCCAGATCCCGTCTGTCCACACTCCCGGTTCCGGCCTGCGGGCCATGGGGGAGAACCTGCTTTTGCTCGACCGGTGGCTGTTCGGGTTCCCGGGTTCCCTGGTCCTTGTCCTCGGTCTCGGCCTGTTTGGCTGGAACAGGCGCTGGAGTCCGCTCTGCCTTGCGGCACCGTTCTGCGTCTGGTTGGGCTACGTGCTGTTCTGGTTCGATGGTATCCGGCTGGTGGGCCCGGTCTACTATTTCGAGACCCTGGTCTTTCTCCTGGTCCTGGCCTGTTTCGGCCTGCAGCGGCTCCACCGGTCGGCGGCACTGCTGCCCGTCCGGCTGCGGCCGGTACTCGCGGCATTGTCCTGGCTTGTCGTGGCCTGCTGCGCCTTGCTGTTCAGCCGGCAGCAGTCTGGTCTGCTCCGGGCCTGGCAGGACCTGGGGGGCCAGTACCGCGCCCTGCTGCAAAAGGCGCCGCCAGGCAGCCTGATCCTTGCACCCAGGATCGAGGGCATGCGTTATGTCAGCCGGGGCATGGCCTTCAATCCCAGGGGGCTGGCCAGTGATCCCCTGGTGGCGTCCACGGACAAACTGGACCGGCGCGTCCTGGCCGGGGCATTTCCCGGGCGGACCCCCTACAGCCTGGTCCTGGACAACGGCCGCCTGCGGCTGGAGCCCTTTGTCGACCAAAGCCCGATCCGGATTCACATGTCCGTGGCCGATACCTTGTGCAGGACAGGCGAGAACCATGACAGCGGGGCAGGAGAGAGACAGCGGATCGCCCGCTCCGGCATTCATCCGCCGGACTGGCTGGCCTACGGGGTGTCGTTATGGATTGGACCGGGAAGCTACCACCTGCAGGTTTCCCTGCAGGTGGAAGGGATCCGGGCCGATGCGCCGCTGGTGGTCGATGTGGCCACAGGTGGCGGCAGCCGGATCCTTGCCCGGCGCACAGTCAGTGCTTCCGGAACGGACATGGTGGAGGTGGCCTTCCATGTCACCCGCTCCACCAGGATCGAACCCAGGATCTATTACAACGGCACCGGTACGGTGGCCGCCGGGATCATGAAGATCGTCCAGGTGAATGATGCAGGGGCCGGGAAGGCGGCCGGATCGTGACAGGGTGAAAATGATGGCAAAGAGACATCGCATTGCACTGCTGGTCCTGGTGGCGGCTCTTGCCGGCCTGCTGGTCAGTTTGAACCTGGCCGCCCTGGTCAACCGCCTGGTGATCGCACCGAGGGCGGTCCGGGCGCAACAGGGATGGCGGGTCTGTTTTTCCGGCCCGGCCCGCTCACTACCTGTGGACGGATATACCGCTTTTCTGGAAGGGGGCAGCAGGGTGGGCCTGAATCCCGATTTCCATCATGTCGTCGCCTGGAGCGCCTGGTTCGTTCCGGAGACAGGCCAGTACAAGATGGGATTCGCTGCCGACGGAACAGCGGACCTGTGGCTGGACGGCAGGCCGGTGATACGGGTCCGGCCCGGGACCGGCAGCCGGCATGCACCGGAACGTTGGCTTGCCCTGCGCCGTGGGGTACACCTGCTCCGTGTTGAGCTGGACAGTGCGTCCGGCGGTGGCGAGTTTTCCATCGGTGTGCGCATCCCGCCGCTCATGCGAATGAAACACCTGGAGGGTGATATGGTGGCCATGCCCCGGCTGGGCAGCCTGGATACCTGGTGGTGGATCATGCGCCTGGCAAGGCCCATGGCCCTGTTTTCCGGTGCCCTGGCAATGAGCGTGCTTCTCTACCTCCTCCTGCCGCTGACCCTGGCCCACCGTTCCCTGGCTGTGAGCGTCACCGTCCTCCTGGCCCTGGCCCCCTCCCTGCTCATCCCGGACATGGGCCGGCGCGAGCCCTACATCGGCCCCATGGTCCACCGGGAGCTTGCCCGCAGGCAGCCGCAGTTCGTATTCATCGGCAACTCCATGCTCTGGAGCCGGATCGACGACAACCTGCTCTCCCACCTCCTGGGCGGCGTGCCGACCTACTCCATCGTCAACTTTGGCGGTCTGTCCGCCATCCATTACCTGGCCCTGAAGTACCTGCTCATTCCCAGCAACATCCATCCCAGGCGGGTTTTCATCTTCTTCCGGGGCACCACCCTGGTCCAGCCGTCCATGCGGACCACGGGACCCTATTACGAGGCCCTGATCAGGAGGATCTCGCCCGGTCCGGACGCGGAGTTCGAGCGCCTGGCCCACGGTCGCCGTGTCTCCGTGGCATCGGGCCTCCGCCTGGCCCTGAACAGGCTGTTCGCGGTCCAGGGCAACCGCAGGAGTGTGCGGGACGCCCTGGGGCAGGCAGCCCTGTTCATGGTCGTGCCCGGCCTGGACAACGAGCATGCAAAGGAGCGGCAGCAGCTGCTGGCCCGGGTCAATGAGCGTTTCGGCCTGAAGAATGTTGGCGCGGCCATGGACCAGGAGTCCATGCGGAGCAATGCACGGGACCCCCTGGCCTTCAGGAGCGCAGTCAACGATTCCTTCCTGCCGGCCATCATCCGTCTTGCCCGCGAGCATGACCTGCCCCTGGCCTTCATCCGTGTCCAGGAGCGTCCGCCTGCGGACGGGCTGATGCAGGATACACCGGAGATGCAGCGGTTCATGGCCGATCTCCGCTCCTACCTGGAGCAAAACAACGTCGCACTCTATGATTTCACCGGTGACCCCGAGCTGCCCCTGGCCATGTACGGTCAGGGCGACCATATCCGGGAACCGAAAGAATATACCCCCATTTTTTTCAAGCGGGTCCGGACCCTTCTGCAATGAGTTTCAACAGTATTCCCTATCTTCTCTTCCTGCCGATGGTCTTTGCCGTCTACTGGCTGCTGCCCACCAGGATGTGGCAGAACGTCTTTCTCCTGGCAGCCAGTTATTTTTTCCTGGGCTTTGTCCAGCCCTGGTTCGCACTCCTCATCCTTGCCGTCTCCTCGGTCAACTACCTGGCCGGCCTGGCCATGCAGCGCTGGCCGCGGCAGAAGCGGCTGGTCCTGGTTTCGGCCCTGGTCTTCTGCCTCGGCGTGCTGGGCTATTTCAAGTATGCGAATTTTTTCCTCGACAACGTGGCCGCCCTGTTCGCGGCCCTGGGGCTGACCACCTTTCGTCCGTCGCTTGCTGTTATCCTGCCGGTGGGTATCTCTTTCTATACCTTCCAGGCCCTGGCCTACAGTGTCGACGTGTACAGGAAACGGACAGAACCGCAGCGTAATTTCATCGATTTCTGTCTCTTTATTTCTTTCTTCCCACAACTGGTCGCAGGCCCAATCGAACGTTCCGGCGACCTGATGCCGCAGGTGGAGAACCGCCGCCGGGTGACACCGGCCCGCATAAACCATGGTCTGATGCTGCTCTGCTGGGGATTTTTCAAGAAAATGGTCATTGCCGACAATACCGGCCTCATTGCCTACAAGGTTTTTTCCCTCACCGATCCGGGATTCTACCTGGTCTGGACCGGTGTGTTCGCCTTTGCCATCCAGATCCTTGCCGATTTCTGGGCCTATACCGATATCGCCCGCGGTTCGGCCCTGCTGCTGGGTTTCCGGCTTTCGCGCAACTTCGATCATCCCTATTTCGCCACCTCGCCGGCTGATTTCTGGCGGCGCTGGCACATGTCGCTCTCCTACTGGCTGCGGGACTATGTCTACATTCCCCTGGGCGGATCGCGGGTGGGCTCCGCCAGGGCCGCCGGCAACATCATGATCACCTTTCTTCTCTCCGGCCTGTGGCACGGAGCGAGCTGGAACTTTGTGTTGTGGGGTGGCTACCACGGCCTGCTCGTCTTGGGGCAGCGCGGACTGCGGAAACTCGTCCTCCGGCTGCCCCTCCCGGACCCGGGCCGTCTGCGGCCCGGCGTTCAGGGCGCAAAATGGCTGGTCACCTTTGTTCTTGTCTGCATCGGCTGGCTGATGTTCCGGGTGACCGATACCGACCGGTTGTTCGGTCTGCTGCACCTGGCACCGTGGCATGCCGGTCCGGACGAAGCAGGGATTGCGGCCTACCTCTTTTTTCTCAGCCTGCTCTACTCGCTCCCCATCTGGCTGCACGGCCTGGCCCACCTGCGCTGGATGCGGCATCACCGGTTGGGGGATGCCCTGCCGGACAGGCTGCTCATGGCCCGGCCCCTGCTCATGGGCCTGCTCCTGCTGGGTATCCTGGTCCTGCGCAGCCCTGAACCGTCCACCTTTATTTATTTTCAGTTTTAACTTGCAACTTGCCACAGGATGGCACACGATAGTGGCCAATTTCATGCCGGAGCGGGCACCGGTGGTCCGCGATTCCGGAAGTCCATTCAAACGCAACTCAGGGAGGGGTAATGACAAGTCTCCGTCGGATCAGGATCCTGGTGACAGGGGGAGCCGGTTTCCTGGGCTCGCATCTCTGCGAACGCCTTCTGGCCGAAGGCTGCACGGTTCTCTGCGTGGATAACTATTTCACCGGCACGAGGGACAACATCCTGCCCTTTCTCGACAATCCCCAGTTCGAGATCATGCGGCACGATGTCACCTTCCCGCTCTACGTGGAGGTGGACGAGATCTACAACCTGGCCTGTCCGGCCTCGCCCATCCACTACCAGTTCGACCCGGTCCAGACCACCAAGACTTCGGTGCATGGCGCCATCAATATGCTGGGCCTGGCCAAGCGCACCGGGGCCCGGATATTTCAGGCCTCCACCAGCGAGGTCTACGGCGATCCGGAGATCCATCCCCAGACCGAGGACTACTGGGGACATGTCAATCCCATCGGCCTGCGCTCCTGCTACGACGAGGGCAAGCGATGCGCCGAGACCCTCTTTTTCGACTATCACCGGCAGCACCGGGTCCGGATCAAGGTGGGCCGGATCTTTAATACCTACGGTCCCCGCATGCACCCCGACGACGGCCGCGTTGTGTCCAACTTCATCGTCCAGGCGCTCAAGAACGAGCCCATTACCATCTACGGCGACGGCTCCCAGACCAGGTCGTTCTGCTACGTGGATGACCTGATCGAGCTCTTTCTGCGCTTCATGGCCTCGGACGAGGATTTCACGGGCCCCATGAACATGGGCAACCCGGGCGAATTTTCCATCATCGAGCTGGCCGAGCAGATCATTGACCTGACCGGCTCGGGTTCGGAGATCGTCTTCAAGCCGCTGCCATCGGACGATCCAAGGCAGCGGCGGCCGGATATCACCCTGGCCAGGGAGAAACTGGGGTGGGAGCCCCGTGTCGGCCTGCGCCAGGGACTGGAGAAGACCATACCCTATTTCGAGGCCCTGCTGGCAGGGCGTAACTGACGGAAAAACGGGACCATGCACCTGAAACTGTCCATTGTCATTCCCTGCTACAACGAGGAGAACACCCTGGCGGAATGTCTGCGCCGGGTCCTGGCCATTGCCGACGAGACCCTCTCCCTGGAGGTCATCATTGTGGATGACTGTTCACGGGACCGCAGTCTTGCCCTGGCCGGTGAGCTGGAAGCGCGTCATGCCGCGATCCGGGTCCTGCACCATGAGGTCAACATGGGAAAGGGTGCGGCACTGCGCACCGGGTTCCGGTACGCCACCGGTGACGTGGTGGCGGTCCAGGATGCGGACCTGGAGTATGATCCCCGTGACCTGAAGAGGCTGGTGGAGCCGATTCGCTCGGGCGATGCCGATGTTGTCCTGGGATCCCGTTTTCTCTCGCCGGGAAAACACCGGGTCTTTTCCTTCTGGCACTCCATGGGCAACAGGTTCCTGACCATGCTCTCCAACATGTTCACCGACCTGTACCTCACCGACATGGAGACCTGCTACAAGGTGTTCCGGAGGGAGGTGATCCAGGCGGTGGAGATCCGGGAGAACCGGTTCGGATTCGAGCCCGAGATCGTAGCCGAGATCGCGCACCGGGACCTGGAGATCTACGAGATGGGCATCTCCTATGATTCCAGGAGCTACGCCGAGGGCAAGAAGATCGGCATCCGCGACGGCTTCCGGGCCATTTACTGCATCCTGCGCTACAACGCCTACCGTGCGCCGGCACCACTGCAGTTTGCTGTCTACCTGGGAATCTGGCTTGTTTTCGCCTTCCTGGACAGCCTCGGCATCGGGTTGCTCCACTCCCTGGGACTGTCGGCGGTTTCGTCGCTTGCTCCTTCCTTTCTTCTCGCCTCGGTGGCGGATTACTTTCTCTCCACCCGGCTCCTGTTCCGCAACAGGCGGCCTGGCCGGGGCATCACCCTGTTCGGCGCATTTGCCCTGGCCGGGTCGGCGCTCGATCTTCTCCTGACCCGCGGCCTGCTCCTGGCCGGGCTTTCCTTTGCCTGCTCCAGGGCCTGTTCGCTGGTCGTGATCCTTTTCTACAACTTCCATACCCGCCGCCGCTTTATCTTCCCGGAGCAGTAGACGGCCCTGTCTCCGGCAGCCGGAGGATCACCATCTGCCGTGTCTCCATGACCCGCGGATAGCGCCGCGCAAGCCGCGCCAGGGCCCTGCGGTCGATCTTACGTTTCCAGAGCAGGATGTAGTTGCAGCCGCTCCTTTCCAGGATGGCGAGTTGGTCCGGGGTCGGTTCATGGCCGTCCCGGCCCGCGGCCATGAGGCTGTCCAGGAGCCTGGTCGACCGGGCCGAATAGCCGTTGATGAGGGTGAGCTGTCCCACCGGGACGAGGTAGAGCATGGCGTGGGTGTTGCGTGGCCATGGATTGGTGGGAAAGACGCAGCCGATGCCGGCCGGCAGGGAGCGCAGCGTGGAGAGTTCGGCAGACGACGGGCTGATCCGCTGTACCGGGTAATGGTTGACCCTGGCCTGCACCGGCCAGGCCTCCAGGTTCTGGAGTATCAGCAGCAGGACCGGCGTAAGGAGCAGCCATTTCCCGGCCCCTGCCCGGATCCGGGGCATATACTGGAGATAGATCCAGACGAGGAGGAAGGTGTTGGCCAGGCCGGCCATGCGGCCGATGGCCCGCATGTTGTTCACGCCGGGCACCAGGATCCGGAAGATCCCCCAGAGGGATGGATTGATCCTGGCATTGATGAAATCCGGATTCGGTCCCAGGGCCAGGCCGAAGGCGGCAAGGGCTGCCAGCAGGACCATGACGGCCGGAAAGGCGTGGGCCCGGCGGCGGACCCTGGCCAGAGCCTGGTAGAGGACCAGGACCAGGAAGGAGAGCAGGGCGGCCCATGCCAGTCCGTAGGCCGCTATCGGCAACGGGGCGAGGAGGAGACGGCAGAGGAGGTAGAGGAGGGCCGGGAGCAGGAACAGGCGAAGGGAGCCGCCGCCGTTGTTCTCCTTCCGCCGGCACAGGCGCAGGGCCAGGGTGAAGGGCAGCAGGAAGAGGACACCGATCCCCGCGTAAGCCAGGGATTCGTGGCTGATCCGCTCCAGGTTGTGGCCGCGGGCCAGCAGCCACTGGCGCAGGGGGCCGCGGGGCGGGATCCAGAGATGGTCAAGGTGGCTGGCCATGACCCCGTGCAGCATGACCGGGCTGTAGTCCGGATGTTCCACCCGGTGATAGAGCAGGACAGGGGGCAGGGCGAGGAGGGCGGCTGCCAGCCACAGCCACCAGGTGGTGCCGATATCCTGCCGCAGCCGATCCGGAAACGACAGGCCGTGGAGCAGGAGCCAGAGGCCAAAGAGGATGCTGCCCATGACCGCGAAATAGGGCGCGGTGTAGAGCATGCCCACCTCGGCGGCCAGGGCCAGGGCCAGCCAGCGCCTGCGGCCGTGGGCACTGAAGCCGCAGAGACCCAGGAGGACGAGGGGAACGCCGAAGGAGGACAGGTTCTGGAAGTGGATGGAGGTGGTGAGGCGGGGAATGGAAAAGACCATGCTGTAGCAGAACAGGAGGATGAGCCAGTCGGGTCCGGCGTGTTTCCGGCCGGTGGCCGACCACTCTCCGAACTTCCGGAGCAGCAGGAGCAGGGTGGCATATGCCGCAGCCGACAGCAGGAGCACCGTGAGGTTGAACGAGGTAAAGAGCGCTGTTCCCGCGGCCCGGAACGCTGCAAAGGGCAGGGTGGGGAGGATCAGGATGTCGGACCA
>DRKI01000113.1 GCA_011051875.1 Desulfobulbus sp.
AAATGCAGAGATCCTCCAGCGGCTCGGAGAGAAAGGAGAGCACCTCGTTGCGGTAGCGTTCCGGCGTGATGAACTCGGGATTTTTCCGGATATGATCGATGAGCCAGTCCTGGTAGCGGGACATGCGGAAGAAGTAGTTCTGCTCGTTGATCTCCCTGGGCACGGTCAGGTGGTCAGGGCACTTGCCGTCCACCAGCTCCTTCTCGGTCAGGAACCGCTCGCAGCCCTGGCAGTAGTGGCCCGAGTATTCACTGAAATAGATGTCACCGGCATCATGCACCTTCTGCAGGATCTCCTGCACCACGCGGATGTGGTCCGGATCGGTGGTCCGGATGAAGTTGTCCGGCTCCACCGCGAGCAGGGGCCAGGTCTGCCGGAAGGCGTCCGAGATGCGATCCACGTACTGCCGCGGTGTCTCGCCCTCCTTCTCCGCCGCCTGGACGATCTTTTCGCCATGCTCGTCGGTGCCGGTCTGGAAACGGACCTCGTCGCCGGCCAGGCGCCGGAAACGGGCATAGGTATCGGCAACGATGGTGGTATAGGCATGACCCAGGTGGGGCATGGCATTGACATAGTAGATGGGGGTGGTGATATAGGTTGTCATGATGTCAGAACAGATAAACCTCATTCCTGGTTGTTACTCTTCGATGGCAGCAATACGTGTCCATACCCCTGGCCCGTAACCCTTCAGGCTACTCCTGTTTTTTCTTCTTGGCCCTGCCTTTCCTGCCCCTGCCGCCCGACTGCCTGCGCTTGCCCTGCTGGCGCGGCTGTTTGCGCTGCACGGGTTCGGCGGCCCGCCACTCCTCTTCCTCGAGCAGCCGTTCCTCCCCTTCCGGCGACAGCACCAGGACCTGGCCCGAGAGGGGGATGAGGCGGATCACCCGGTAGACGGTGTCGTCGAGCCGGATCAGCCGCCCGATCCTGGGCATACCCTGCTTCATGATCCGGTAGTTGTCATACTCGTAGGTCAGGCAGCAGAGCAGCCGGTTGCAGACCCCGGAGATCTTGGCCGGGTTGAGGGGCAGGTCCTGGGCCTTGGCCATCTTGATGGACACGGACTCGAACTTCCTGAGAAAGGTGGTACAGCACAGCTCGCGGCCGCAGGCGCCGATGCCGCCGGTCATCTGGGTCTCGTGGCGGACGCCGATCTGGCGCATCTCCACCCGGGTCCGGAACTCCTGCACCAGCCGCTTGACCAGCTCCCTGAAATCGACCCGGCTCTCGGCGGTGAAATAGAAGATGATCTTGGAGCCGTTGAAAAACCGCTCCACCCGCACCAGGTGCATGGAGAGACCGAGATCCCTGATCTGCTCCTGGCAGATGTCATAGGCCTCCTTTTCCAGGATGGGCAGGCGGGCGTACTTCTCCTCTTCCTCCCGCGTTGCCCGCCGCTTGACCACCGAGCTCACGCCACGTTCCATGCCCGGCTCGGTGGCCGCGGCGGCGCGGCCCACGACCACGGCCGGCTCCGGGCCGTGGTCGCTCCGGACCATGACCAGGTCGCCGTGCGCCAGGTCCGCGATCCGCGACTCCACGGTTATCTCCTGGCCCTGCGGCCGGAAACGGACCCGGTAATAGTAGCGTTTCTCCTCCGCTTCCGCACGCCTCTCCCCATCCTGGCAAGAGGCGGGAACGGCTGGCTCCCTTGGTTCGGTCATGGACAGTGCAGACCCTGGTAAATGGTTAAAATTCCCATGCCCGCCGGAACGGACACAGCCAATGATGCGGCGATGTCCCCTGCATACCGCCACAGCGCGGCGCCACGAGAGGACCGCCAACCGGCAGCTGCAGTGTCACGAGCGTGCAGGGCGGTCGGCGATCTTCCTGTCAGCCGGCGTCCGGGAAGAGATCGAGCAGCAGCACCTCGCAGACCAGGGCCCGGTTGCAGTTCCTGGCCAGGGCCTTTTGCGCGGTGTCAATGGCAGCTATCTTATCAGAAAGGCGTTCCAGATTCCAGCGTTCTCTTGCCTGGTCGGCCTCCACCGATACCGCGGTTCCGGAAAGACCGGCGATCATCGCATCCTTGAAGAAGATCCGCAGCAGGTCAAGGAGCACGCCCAGCTCCTGCTTGAGCTCCGCCATGCGCACGGCCAGGGCCAGGGCGGTCTCGACCTGGACCGCTTCCCCGGCGGCAGGGGCCGCGAGCTCCGCCACCACCTGACGGTACAGCTCCAGGGCGCCGCCGGCCTCGAGGCGGCCCGCCCGGCCGGGACAGCCGTTGGTCAGCATGGCCAGGGCCCGGGCCCCTTCCAGGTCAAGCGCAGCGTTCTCCCGGGCAATGATCTCCGCTGCCAGCGGCAGGGGCAGGGGATAGAAGGGGATCGCCTGGCAGCGGGAGAGGATGGTGGGCAGGATCGGTTCAGAATCCGAAGCGACCAGGATCAGCAGGTTGTCGGGCGGCGGCTCCTCCAGCACCTTGAGCAGGGAGTTGCCCGCCTCGCGGCGCATGGTCTGGACCTCCTCCAGGACCACCACCCGCAGGCCGGATTCAAAGGGCGGAAAAGAAAGCGTCTTTTTCAGCTCCCGCACCTGGTCAATCCTGATGGAGACGCCCTCCGGCCGGATGGCAAGAAAATCCGGGTGGTTGTCCGAGGCGAACTTGCGACAGCCGGGACAGCGGCCGCAGGGGCGACGGTCCGGGTCGGTGCAGAGCAGGATGGCGGCCACGGCCATGGCGGTGCGGGTCTTGCCCACCCCGTCCGGGCCGGTAAAGAGATAGGCATGGGCCAGCCG
>DRKI01000114.1 GCA_011051875.1 Desulfobulbus sp.
CGTTCGGGCAGATGTACATGCAGGCAGTCTTGTCGCCACCCTTGCAACCATCACATTTTTCAGGATCTACGTAACTTGGCATTAAACTACCTCCTCACTTGGATTTTCCTTTATGGCAACCCGGACGGACTGCCAATAACCTCTAGCTTCCTTTTACATGATAAAAGCAGGTATACCACCGAAATGCCACGATGTATACATCTGCTTTCAACAATCGACCTGATCCTATAACCTGTTCTATTTGCTACCTTTTTATCTCACCCGATCTTCAAGGCCAAGAATGAACGGTCACTCATTTACAGTCGGTTAAACTTTTAATTTGTTGCCCTGCCAATGTCAAGAAAAATCGTCAGGATTTCCCCATATACAAAAATACTTAACCTCCCTATCAGACCTACTCATGGGAAAGGAGCGAATTGCTTCCGCCCGGGACAGCGGTCGGCCGGCCCCACAACCCGGCATAAGCGGTCACAGGGTACCCCCATCTGCACGCGCCCGAACCTCCCGATTTACAGGGATGTATCACTGTGAAGTGCGATCACGCACAGCAATGGCACCCTGCAACCGCTTACAGGTCCTGCATTGATTCCGGGTTGCTGGTAATTGATATCCCGCCCCTGGTTCCAGCCCGACTCAGCCGGCATCGGAATAACCGGAACGGACCAGGACCTCGCGCGGCCTTGCGCCGTCCGCAGGCCCGACGATACCCTCACGTTCCATCATCTCGATCATCCGGGCCGCCCGGTTGTAGCCCACCCGCAACCGCCGCTGGACCATGGAGATGGACGCCTGGCCTGTTTCGGTGACCACGGCCACGGCCTCGTCGTATTTCTCGTCATAGTCCGGGCTTTCATCCGTCTCCGAGGCCGGCTCCTCCTCCACGCTCTGGAGTACGGATTCGTCATACTCGGCACTCCCCTGCTCCTTGAGAAACTCGATGATCCGCTCGGTCTCCTGCTCGGAGATGAAGGCGCCGTGGATCCGCTGCAATTTGGCAGCGCCCGGCGGCAGGAAGAGCATATCTCCCATGCCGAGCAGGTGCTCCGCGCCGGAGCCGTCCAGAATGGTCCGGGAGTCGACCTTGGAGGAGACCTTGAACGAGATGCGGGTGGGGAAGTTGGCCTTGATCAGGCCGGTAAGCACATCCACCGAGGGACGCTGGGTGGCAAGGATGATGTGCATGCCGGCCGCGCGGGCCATCTGGGCCAGGCGGGCGATGGAGGTCTCCACATCCTTGGAGGCGACCATCATCAGGTCAGCCAGCTCGTCGACGATGATGACGATATAGGGCAGCGGTTCCCCGGCCAGCCGGTTGTAGGATTCAAAGGACTTGACCCGGTGTTCCTCGAGCAGCCGGTAGCGGCGCTCCATTTCACGCACCGCCCAGGTCAATGCCCGGCTCGCCATCTTCGGCTCCACCACCACCGGGTGCAGGAGATGGGGGATATCGTCGTAGACCGAGAGTTCGATGCGCTTGGGATCGATCATCAGGAGCCGAACCTCGTCCGGGGTCGACTTGAAGAGGATGGAGGCGATGAAGGCGTTGATGGCCACCGACTTGCCGGCGCCGGTGGCGCCGGCGATGAGCAGGTGCGGCATGCGGGCCAGGTCCGCGATCACGGGCCGGCCGATCACGTCGACCCCCAGGGCCAGGCAGAGGGCCGACCCCGAATCGCGGTAGGTGGAGGTCAACAGGATATCGCGCAGAAAAACGGTCCTCCGCTCCGGGTTGGGAATCTCGATGCCGATGGCGGCCTTGCCAGGAATGGAGCCGACAACGCGCACCCGGTCCACCTTGAGGACCATGGCCAGGTCGTCGGCCAGGGCTACGATCCTGTTGATCTTGACACCGGGCGCAGGCGCAAACTCATAGGTGGTCACCACCGGTCCGGGCGAGATCCCCTCCACCGTGCCCCGGACCCCGAAATCGGCCAGCTTGGCCGCAAGGATCTTGCTCACCTCGTAGTAGTGGGCATTGTCCGGTGCCGCAGAGTCCTCCTCGTCCGGCGGCGTATCGAGCAGGGACAGGGGCGGCAGCCGGTATTCACCGGCCCGGACAGGGCGCAGGGAGAACTCCTCCATCGAGGCGGGAGGCGGTTCTTTCCTGGCCGGCTCATGGACGGCGGGCACCATTGGCACGGGCGGGTTCTCCGCAAGCACCGGTCCGGGCAGATCCTCGGGCTGCGGACCGGGGGCCGGGGCTCGCCCGGCTCCCTTCCTGCCCGGCCGGATCCTGATCCGCGGCGGCTGCACCTTCCTGCCCACCTCGCCAGCCTTGCTCCACAGCCATCTCGTGGTGCCAAAGACGGAAAAACGCACCGCCGCCATGAGGGAGAAGATCAACAGCAGGAGCAGGAGCAGAATCGAGCCGGCCTCCCCCAGCACATGCCCCAGCAATCGCCAGACCAGTTCGCCCAGGTACCCGCCCGGCGCGATGTACCGCCGGGGAAAGAGCAGGCCGGGGGCGGTGGCCAGCAGGCCGGAGCCGGCGATCAGCATGCCGGTGATGCCGGCCACGATCCAGGGCAGCCGATTCAGGGGGCCGGTGGAAAAAAAGCTGAGAAAGGCGAGATAGAAAAAGACCAGGACCGGAAAGAAGGCTGTGAGGCCGAAAAAAGAGAAGAGGTAGCGCGCCGTATAGTAGCCAAAGGCACCGCACCAGTTGGCGGCCGGTTCCTGGAGAGCGGGGGATCCGGCCAGCAGGGGGCGGCTGTAGCTGACCAGGCAGAGCAGGAGAAAAACAGCAATAAACAGAAAGACCAGGGAGACGGCCTCCTCCAGGATGCGTGGCTGTTTTTTCTTGGCAGGCGGCATGGCAGAGCAGGAGGTGATATGGGGTTACGGTTCATGGCCGGGGGAACCTCAGCCGGCATAGGCGGTCACAGGGCACCCCATCTGCACGCGCCCGAACCTCCCGATATAGGGCGTATATGATTGTGCGGTTCGATCACGCACAGCCTTGGCACCCTGCACCCCCGTACACGTCCTGTATTGATTCGGGGCAACCGGATATCCCGTGATCAGGTACCTTCCGGCAGGGGCGGGAACCATGCCCCTGCGCGACGGATCTCCGGCCGGTGCCGGCACGGCGGGATCAGGAACCAGGGCCCTCCGGCACGGCCCCCGGCCGGGCGGCATGCTCCTTCTCCAGGCCGCCATGCACCCCGTCCAGGATACCATTGATAAATGGAACAGCGTCCTCGGTGGAATAGCGCTTGGCGATCTCCAGGGCCTCGTTGATGGCCACCCTGGCCGGCACATCCTCGCAGCGTGCCATCTCGAAGGCCGCGATTCGCAGGATATTGCGGTCCACGGGCGACATCCGCTCCAGGCGCCAGTTGTGGGAATGGGCAGCGATGAGCGCATCGATCTCCTGCTGCTGTTGCCGGATGCCGAGCACCAGGTGACTGGCATAGGGCAGGGCCTTTCGGCCGGAATTGAAATGAAGAGCAAACCGCTCCAGTTCCGCGGCCGCCTGGTCGGAGGTCTCCCCGGAGCGGCGGAAATCATGACTGAACAGGAACTGGAGGGCCAGTTCCCTGGCCTTGCGTCTCAGACCCATGGCGCAAACCCTGCAGACCCTGGGAAAGAGTCCGGCAACCGCCCCCGAAAAACGACGGACCTCACAACACCTCCAGCAGGCTGACCATCTCCAGGGCGGCCACGGCCACGTCCGAGCCCTTGTTGCCGGCCTTGCTGCCGGCCCGCTCGATGGCCTGC
>DRKI01000115.1 GCA_011051875.1 Desulfobulbus sp.
GGGGATCATCGTCGAGCAGGGCATGGTCCGGGGTGTTTTCTGCCAGGGCCGCAGAATCAGTGCCCGGGCCGTTATCCTGGCCACCGGCGGCGCTTCCTACCCGGCCACCGGCTCCACGGGCGACGGCTACAGGATGGCCGGTGCGGCCGGGCACCGGATCGTGCCGGTGCGGCCGGCCCTGGTGCCACTGGTGACCGGTGGTGATGTGACATCCGGGATGGCGGGACTGCGGCTGCGCAATACCGGGGTTCGGCTCGTGGTGGATTCCCGCCGGCGGGCGCGGCAGTTCGGTGAGCTGGAATTTACGGACCATGGCGTCTCCGGACCCACGGTCCTTACCCTGAGCGGCGCGGCTGTGGACGCCCTGCGGCAGGCGCGGCGGGTGGAGCTGGTCCTGGACCTGAAGCCGGCACTGGACGAGGGCAGGCTGGACGCCAGGCTGCAGCGGGATTTTGCCCGCCGCGCCCGGGAGCCCCTGGCCAGCGTGTTACGGGGCCTGCTGCCCCGGCAGATGGTGCCGGTCTGCCTGAAGCTGACCGGCCTGCCGCCGGATCGTGCGGCCGGCCAGGTAAGGTCCGGCCAGCGGCGGCGGCTGCGCTCCTGGCTCAAGGATTTCCGCCTCCAGGTCACCGGTCACCGTCCCCTGGCCGAGGCCATTGTCACCGCCGGCGGGGTGGACCTGCGGGAGGTGGATTCCCGTACCATGCAGTCGCGGCTCGTGGCAGGGCTCTTTTTTGCCGGCGAGGTCCTGGACCTGCAGGGGGATACCGGCGGCTACAACCTGCAGGCAGCATTTTCCACCGGCTGGCTGGCCGGACGTTCGGCAGCCGCCCTGCTCCAGGAGGGGTGACAGGCCAGGTCATGTTTCTTCCCGCCACCAGAAAAGAATGCCGCGCCCTGGGCTGGAAACGGCTTGATATCATCCTGGTCAGCGGCGACGCCTACATCGACTCCCCCTTTATCGGGGTGGCGGTCATCGGCAGGGTCCTGGTCGATGCCGGGTTCCGGGTGGGTATCATCGCCCAACCGGAGACCGGTTCCGGGACCGACATCACCCGGCTCGGCGAGCCCCTGCTCTTCTGGGGGGTCAGCGGCGGCTGCATCGATTCCATGGTCGCCAACCGCACCGCCTCGGGCCGCAGGCGCCTGCGCGACGACTATACCCCGGGCGGCCGCAATGACCGGCGGCCGGACCGGGCGGTCCTGGTCTACACCAACCTGATCCGCAGCCACTTCAAGCAGACCCGGCCCATCGTCCTGGGCGGCATCGAGGCCAGCCTGCGCCGGATCTCCCACTACGACTACTGGTCCGACCGGGTCCGCCGCTCGGTCCTGGTCGATGCCAAGGCGGATTTCCTGCTCTACGGCATGGCCGAACGTTCTGCTGTTGAGCTGGCCCGCTGCCTGCGGCAGGGTGGCGATCCCCGGACCATCCGCGGCCTCTGCTACCTGGCGCGGGAGGTCCCTCCGGAGACCCTGATCCTGCCCGGTCATGACGAGGTGGCCGGGGACCACGGGGCCTTTGTCCGGATGTTCTCCGGGTTTTACCGCAACCAGGACCCCCGGACCGGGCGCCGGCTGGCCCAGCGTCAGGACAGCCGCTACCTGGTCCAGAACCCGCCCCAGCCACCGCTCTCCACCGGGGAACTGGACCACGTTCACGAGCTGCCCTTTGAGCGGGACCTGCACCCGGCCCACCGCGCCAGGGGCGAGGTCCGGGCCCTGGAGACGATCCGCTTTGCCATCGCCACCCACCGCGGCTGCTACGGGGAGTGTAACTTCTGCGCCATTGCCGTGCACCAGGGCCGCACCGTGCACTGGCGCAGCCAGGAGTCGATCCTGCGCGAGGCGGGCGTCATCGCCGCCCACCCCCGGTTCAGGGGAACGATCTCGGACGTGGGCGGGCCCACGGCCAACATGTACGGCTTCGAGTGCGGCAGGAAACTGGAGCGGGGAAGCTGTCCGGGCAAACGGTGTCTCTTTCCCGCGGTCTGCCCGTCCCTGAAAATCGATCACGCACCGCAACTCGAGCTGCTGCGGAAACTGCGCCAGGTGCGGGGAGTAAAGAAGGTGGTGGTCGCCTCGGGCATCCGCTACGACATGATCCTGGCTGACCGGAAGAACGGCCTTCCCTACCTGCGCGAGGTGATCCGCCACCACGTCTCCGGCCAGATGAAGGTCGCGCCGGAACATTGCGTGCAGCGGGTCCTGGCCTGCATGGGCAAGCCGGGGCCGGAGTCGCTGCTCGCCTTTCGTGACCTGTTCTCCCGGCTCACGGAAAAGGAGGGCTTGCGGCAGTTTCTCACCTACTACATCATTGCCGCCCATCCCGGCTGCACGCTGGGAGACATGCGGGAGCTGCGGCGGTTTGCCCGCAGCCGCCTGAAGACCCTGCCGCGGCAGGTACAGATCTTCACCCCGACGCCATCCACTTGGTCAACCCTCATGTACCTGACCGGGCGTGATCCCTTTGCCGACGCCCCCTGTTTCGTGGAAAAGACCGTGCGCGGGCGGGAGGCGCAGAAGGCGGTACTCACCGGCGATGGCCGTAGGGGAGGAACGGCCGGGACCGGGAAGGATCGGCGGCGGAAACGGTCCGGCCGATGAGATAGGGAGAGAAAAGGCGGATATCGTGTCGGAAAGGAGATTCCGAAGCTGAAAATTCATCTGCAGGGAGGAGAAGGATGAACCGGATATTTGAATGGGCCACCTGGCTCTTTGATCCGCTGAACCAGTTCTATGAACACGAAAACGTACATCGCAAGATCTCCGTGCTGCTGGTGATTTTTTTTATTTTCAGCCTTGTGGTCATTGAACTCAAACGGCGGCAGCTTCTCCCAGGGGTCCTGGCCCAGGTGGTGCCGGCCAACCACTTCTACGCCATCGGCGGCGCCTTCACCGTCATCCTGGTGCTCGAGGTCATCAGCCTGATCTTTGTCCTGCCGTGCTCCTTTTCCCGTTCCGTGGGCAAGCAGTTCGAGATCCTCTCCCTGATCCTGATGCGCAACGCCTTCAAGGAGCTTTCCCACTTCCAGGAACCGGTGACCTTTGCCGGCAACGAGCAGGGCGTGCTGCATATCCTCTCGGACGGCTTTGGCGCCGTGGTGATCTTCGGTCTCCTGGGGGTCTATTACCTCCTCCAGGGCAGGGGCGGGGACAAAGGCGACAACATCGAGGACCTGTACAGCTTTGTCGCTGCAAAAAAAGGCATTGCCCTGCTCCTGCTGGCGGCCTTCCTGTTCATGGGCATCCGCTCCCTCTACGGTACCGTGCTCGGTGGCCGGCACGGGGATTTTTTCCATGACTTCTACACGCTGCTTATCATCACCGACATTCTTCTTGTCCTGGTTGCCCAGTGTTTTCACCCCACCTTTTTCGCGGTCTTTCGTAATTCGGGCTTTGCCCTCTCCACCATGATCATCCGCTTTGCCCTGGTGGCACCGGTCTACTACAACGTCCTGCTCGGCCTGGCGGCAATCGGGCTCGCCATCCTCATGCACCTGATCAGCATGTTTCTTTTTCCGGAGAGATAGGAACAATACCGGGCGGGGAAGGGGGTACAGCGACACATCCGGCACTTGGAGAGGCCGGATGCGTCGCTGCGTGGGAAAAAAACGAAAGAGGATCAGAAGTTGTACTGAAAGCCGGTCTGGATACGGTTCAGGTCGCCGTCTTCGCCGTTTTCCAGCTCCCGCTTGGCCCACAGGTACTCGATACCGAGGTTCACCCTGGGCACGGGGCTCCAGATCAGGTTCAGATGCAGGGACTGGAATTTTTCGTTGGCCGTGTCGGCGATGTAGTTGAGATCGTTGTCCGCCGCGGCATAGGAGTAGACAGCGGTGGAACGGATGGTATCGGTCCAGAAATGGCGGTAGCTGACATAGCCGCCCCACTGGGTATAGGTCTCGATGTCGTGGGTGACCGGGTTGACGTAGGCGCCGGGGAAACCGGTGGTCATGTAGCGGCCCAGGCCATTGCCGTAGTTGAGCAGCAGGCGCAGGTCATCCTTGCCGAACGTTGGGATGATGGCGGACAGGCTGCCTGCGCCTGCCCAGGCCGAGTCGCTGTAGATGCCGTTGTCTTCCCTGAACTGGCGCAGCATTGCGGCGGCGGTGAAGTGACCGTAGTTGGTGTTGAGATTGATCCGTGCCACGGTGTCGGGAAAGAGATCGCCGTCCGGCTTGGTGGGTGCATCGGGATCCAGGGAGGCCAGGGTTGTCTCCGGGTTTTCAATGGCGATTTGCCAGTTGCCCATGCTGAAGGGCTGGGTCCAGCGGAGCTGGGCCTGTCGAATGAAAATGGATGCCGCGGGGCCGCCAAAGTCGATGGTCTCCGGCAGGGCGCCGGCATTCATGAAGGTGCTCCAGGTCTGGCCGGCCAGGAGATGGCCCAGTTCGCCGAAGGCGTGGCGCAGGCGGAAACCGTAGGAGTTGCTGACTGTCTGGTTGCCGCCGCTACCGAAGAAGTCGCCCTCGAAGCGGGTCTTCAGCTTGCCCCAGGCCGTGGGTGTGCTGGTCTTGATTCCGAGCCGTGACTGGCGGGCATGGAAGACCAGGTTGCCGTCGTTGTTCGCGGCATCGCCAACCGGGATCGTACCGGGCAGGAACAACTGGTTGCCCGCACTGCCGGATCCCGCGCTGACGTCACTGTAGACCGCGTCCAGTTTGACATAGCCGTACAGGGACATGGTTGTTCCCGCCGGAAGAGCCAGGCCGCCCCCCCTCTTTGGATTGTTCCCCATCTTGACATTCTGCTGGACATCGCTTTTCGCGGTCTCGATCTGGTGCTGCTCCAGCCGGTTCATCTTTTCTTCCAGATTTTGCACGGTCTGCTTGAGCGCCTCGATGGTGGCCTTCAACTCGGCAATGGATTCCTCCGCGGCCCTGGCCGGTGGTACGGCCAGGGTGCAGGAAGCGGCCAGCGCCAGCGAGGCGAAGACCATTCTGGCCCTGCGCCATCCCCATGTCTCTTTGCTCATGCTTGTTCCCTCCTTTTCCAGTTTGGTCAAAAAATCGGTGCAATGACAGGATCAATGCACCGGTGGCAGCGTTGCTGGCATAGGGGGTAACACCGCAAGACGACAACATCGCACGGTGATGCCCCCGCATGTTCCGGCTCTGTCCCCTGCAAAAATGGATCAGACAGCCGGATACGGTTTCCGGTTATCGGACATATTGTGCATATGCAAATAATTTTCCTAAAGCGGATAGGTCAAGTTGTCAAGAACTTTTTTCAGTTGAGAGGGGGTGGCCCCGCGGGCCGGGATCAACCGGCGCTGGGGAGTTGCTCACGTTGGCCGTGAGGCTGGCCGAGTGTCGTGAGCAGGCGTTGCATGTTGTGGTGGTGGGAGCCGCGCCAGTAGATCCGGCGGCAGGCGGGGCAGATATGGAAGTGGTGGTAGTACTTCCGGGTCAGGGGCTGCAGCCGGTGCAGGATGGCGGCCTTGGCCACCGGTTGCAGCAGGGTGTTGCAGCGCAGGCAGCGGCTGAAGGGCCGTGTTTTCCCTGCCAGGTCATAGAGGGCCAGGACC
>DRKI01000116.1 GCA_011051875.1 Desulfobulbus sp.
GGTTCCACCCGTTCCCATTCCGAACACGGAAGTTAAGCTCCTCAGCGCCGATGGTACTGCACGGGAGACCGTGTGGGAGAGTAGGTCGCCGCCGAATCTTTTCCAGGCAAAAGCCTCCTTCTCGACAACGGGTTGGAGGCTTTTTCTGTCTGCTGCTTCCGATACGGTCCCGGCAGCTCTCCGGTCCCTTGCAGACCGCTATTCCCCCGTCCTTCGTACCTTGCCACAGACTCCCGTCTCTGCACGGACGCGCCGGCCCGCATATGGGCCCATAGCGAACTGCACGCCTGCCCAGGTACGGGGCGCCTGTGCCAGCTTGCAGTTTTGAAAATGTGAAAACAACGGCTTATCACTCCTGTGATCAGTTACCGTCATCCCTTCGCCTGACACCAGGGTTTCCGTTTTTCCTTAAAAAAGCATTGCCCGCCCCGGAAAAATATACTTTTCTATACCTGATTCCGTCCCAGCTCAGAGAAGCCGCCGTCATGCCCCAATCCGTCTTTGCCGTGAATCCATGAACCTGCAGCATATCAAAGAAGTCCTGTCTCCGGCCAGGCGTCCTGTCCGTTTCCTCGTCTATATCATCGTCACCATATTCATGGGTTTCCTCAACGGCCTGATCGACCTGATGGTGCACCCGGATATTCCATTTTTCTGCCTGGAGCACTTCATTATCGGCGGTATCATGGCCCTGCTGACCATCATCCTCTGCATTCTCCTCGAAGGCCACATCAAGGAGGCGGCCCCCAGGCCCTGGGATGTCAAGGTCGGCCCCTACGCCTGGCTCTTTGCCAGTTTCTGGACCATCATCATCATCTCCTCGCTTACCTGGAACATCGAACGGCAAAAACAGGAGAGCATCGAGGTAGCCACCAACGAGGCACGGACCATCTTTGACAAGGACCTGGCCTACTATCATTGGGCAACGAACCACGAAGGCGTCTACGTGCCGGTCACCAGGTCCACCCCGCCCAATCCCTACCTGGAACATCTCCCTGAATCCAAGGGCACCACGGCCACCGGTGTGCCCCTGACCCTGGTCAATCCCGAATACATGATCCGCCAGGTCTATGAGATCAAAACCGGACCCAACAGTGCACTGGGGCATATCACCAGTCTTGATCCCATCCGGCCGGAAAACGCGGCAAATTCCTGGGAGGCCAGGGCCCTGCATGCCTTCGAACGGGGCAAGTCCGAGGTCAGTTCGGTTGAGGAGATCGACGGCAAGCCCTACCTGATGCTCATGCGGCCGATGATTACCGAAACCGGATGCCTCAAATGTCACGAGGGCTACCAGCTCGGTGATATTCGCGGCGGTATCACCGTGTCTGTCCCCATGAGCCTCCTGTTTTCCATCTACCGCAAGAATATCGTCATCTTCACCCTGGCCCACGGTGCCCTCTGGATACTCGGTCTGCTCGGCATCTTTCTTGGTTCCTACCGCATCAACATGTCAATGCAGGAACGGGAACAGGCCGAGGCAAGGACCAGGGCCATCATCGACAATATGCTCGACGGCCTGATCACCATTTCCGAGGACGGCGTCATCGAATCACTCAACGTGGCCGCCTGCCGGATGTTCGACTATACGCCACCGGAAATCATCGGCAAACACATCGATACGCTGATCCAGTTTCCCAATGGTCCTGAACTGGCGGACAGCAACACGCCCGCTCCCAAACAGCACGACATCCGAGGAGTTGTCGGCTCGCAGAAGGAACTGACCGGCATGCGCCGGGACGGCTCGGTCTTTCCGGTGGAGATCTCGCTCAGCGAGATGCGCCATGGCCAGGACCGGTTGCTCATCGCCACGGTCCGCGACATCACCGAGGAGAAGATCCGCAAGGCCGAGGCCCTGCGTGCCGGTCAGCTTGCCGCCATTGGAGAGCTGGCAGCCGGTGTCGCCCACGAGATCAACAATCCCATCAACGGCATTATCAACTATACCCAGATCCTGCTCGATGATCTCCGTCCCGATGACCAGGACAGCTCCCTGCACAAGGATATCATGGGCAGAATCATCAAAGAAGGTGAACGGATCGCCGTGATCGTCCGCAACCTGCTCACCTTTGCCCGGCAGCGGGACGAGACCCTGGACGAAGTGCGCATCGGCGATGTCATCGACGACTCGGTCGCCCTGCTTATGCACCAGTTCCATCAGGACGGCATCCATCTCAAGCTGGATGTGCCCAAGGATCTTCCCTTTCTGCGCGGCAACCCGCAGCAGCTACAGCAGGTGATCATCAACCTGCTGACCAATGCGGCCTATGCCCTCAACCAGCGCTACCCCGGCCAGAACCCGGAAAAAAAGAAAGTGGAGATCAAGAGCCGCTGCATCACCGTGGATGGGCGGCAGATCCTGCGCACTACCATAACCGACTGGGGGACCGGAATAGACCAGGACGTGATCGATCACATCTTCGACACCCTCTTCACCACCAAGCCTCCCGGCAAGGGCACAGGCCTCGGGCTCAGTATCAGCAAGGGGATAATCCGCGACCATCGCGGCACCCTGTCCCTGAAGAGTAAACCCGGCGGACCGACGGTGGCCACCATCGATCTTCCCGTCGGCGAGCAGCCCGCGCCCGATACCTGTCCAGGACAGGACGGGGAAAAGGACCCTGCGGTCTGACGCGATGATGCCGCTCGAATCCGAGCCATGCAACAGGAAGGGCCCGGGAACAAGAGAATCCCGGGCCTTGTCTTGTCACTGTTTTTCGGAAATAACAGAAATGATCACGAGGTGACCGCAGGAAGATGGTTCCCATCCTCCGCATCGGAGCAGGTCGCCGGGTGTTCCGTTGCGCAGGGCAATAAAGACCCCGCCCGGGCAAAAGGCCCTGATAGCCCCGCCCCGCACAGGCCGGCACCATCGGCATCCCTGAACAATCAGGCACCCTTTTGTTCACAGGCGAGTCGTGTGTTCCACTCGTCAATACTCTTCTGGATCAGCTCCTCGTGGGCCTTGTCAGGCACATCAGTCTCAAAAATCGTTCCATCGAATGACTCCAGCTCCCTGATAACCGTGTTCCGCAATTCCGGCCGGGCCAGGATGAAGATGGCCGATGAGCCGGGAACCAGATGTTCGCCCACGGATTTCATAAACCTGTCTTCAATACCGATATCGCTGAAAAGCCCCCACAAGACGCCGCCTACCCCGCCGATTATGGCGACAACAAGCGGGTTGATGATCGTCACGATGCCTGTGAACAGCCCGATCAGGGAGCCGCCCAGCGCGCCTTCCCCGGGAGTGATCTCCTTGGTCTGTTTCAGCCTGACCTTCCCGTTCTTCTTCTTGACAACAACCGCGGCATCATCGAGTTCCGCCAGGGGAAAGTCCTCCCTCTCCTTCATGTCGGCCAGTACTGCAGCCGCCTTCCCCTCGTCTTTGAAAACAGCAACGATCAGATTGCTCTCAGCCATGACACTACCTCCTGATATAAAAGGTAACTGAAAAAATATTAACGGCAATGCGCATGCAGCACGTCACCGGGTACAAACTGATCTACAAAGAATGTAAGTATGATATTAGCGAATTCAAGTGGAACGTTCCCTATCCCCGCGCCAGACCCCTTCGCTGTCTGAAGTCCGCAGTTGATGCCACCGCAGCATGCGATCCTCATATGTTCCCGGGTAAGCCGTCACAGGCACCCCGCCTCTGCACGGTCGCGCCGCTCCGCATACCAGGGGTATAGCGAATCGGCGCGCCTGCACAGATTCGGGGCACCTGTGCCAACGTACAGTTTTGAGGCTGTGACAACAACGGCTTAGCACCCCTGTCATCAGTTACGTTCCAGGGGAGGATGGCGGCACCGGAGACGACAATCTCCCTGTCGTCTATTTCCTCAAAAATAGGTAAATGTACCCATTCCATCGTCCACCCGTATTGATATATGATACAGGTAGACAACAGAGATCTTTTGTTCTAAACAGCATGCGGAAGGAGGCGACAGATGCTATTGATCAAGTGGAGAGATTCGTACTCGGTGGGCATCGACCAGATCGACCAGGAACATAAAAAACTGGTGGAGCTGATCAACGAGGTCTTTATAGTCGTGCGCGACAAGGGGCATGCGGAAACGCTGAACAGCGCGGTCGACACACTCGTCGAATACACCGGCTATCATTTTGCAGCCGAGGAAAAGGCCATGGAAGAGGCGCGGTATCCCGACCTGGACAAACACAGGGAGGAACATCAGCGACTGGAAAAAGAGGTGGTCGGCTTTCAGCAGCGGCTGGCTGTGGAGGGGGATGCCATCCGGACAGAATTCTACCATTTCCTCCGGGACTGGCTCATCCACCATATCGTTGAGTGCGACATGCTCTATTCGGCATACCTGGTCAAGCAAGCGGTATGAGTCGACAATCGCAGCAGGGAAGCGCCGCAGGCTGATCGCCGGCACGTTCCCTCTTCCCTGGCAACCGTTTCCAATCGGGAGAGGAATGCCAAGGTGACAGCGCCCTGGAGAACGGTCCCCTGCCCTACCCCCTGACCCTGCCCACGGCGGCAGGATCATTCTTCTCCGGGCCGGCCTGCACCTGCCGCCCGTCCTGCTCCACCATGTCACCCTGCCAACCCGCCGGGAAAATGACCGACAATCAGATGGGCCCTGCACCCTCCCATTGGTATCCCCTGCATCCTTGGAGAACGTGATACCGGATCCCCTGTCGCGGATGTTAATGACACTCCAGCAGATCGCCACTGCGGAGACCTGACTTCAATACCCGCGGCATGAACACGAACAATGACCAACATCCATCAAATCAGGACAGACTGGCTGTTTGACGGCACGGGCGGCAGAGCACGAAGCAACATGCTGCTGACCATCAGAAACGGCATGTTCGAACGTATCGAAGAATATCGACACGAACGTGTCATCAACCCGTCCCGGTTCACTGATCTTTCCTCACCCGCCACCATTCTTCCCCCTCTGGTGGACTGCCACGTCCACCTGGCCTGGTCAGCATCCACGGACCAGCGGGTCAGGAAGGAACAGCAGAAGGGCACCCCGGATCAGATCAGGAGGCGAATCGCGCAGCACATCCATCACCATTTCATCCACGGCATCCTTGCCGTCCGGGACGGCGGCGACCGTGCCGGGCACGGAATGCGCCACCAAAACAATCCGGCTCCATCCTGCGAAGAGCCTGTGGTCGTGAAGAGCGGCCCCGCCTTCTGCAGACAGGGGCGTTATGGAAAGGGTATCGGCCAGCCGGTTCAGGAGGATGAATCGCCGGCCAGGGCCTTTTCCCGCTTCGGGACGAGATGCGACCATGTTAAGGTGATCAACTCGGGTATCAACAGTCTCACCTCGTATGGCCGCGAGACACAACCGCAGTTCACCCTGGCCGAACTGCGGGCGCTGGTCCGCCATGCTCACAGGATCAGGAAAAAGGTGATGGTCCACGCCAACGGCAGGGAACCGGTCAGGCTGGCACTGGAAGCCGGGTGCGACTCCCTGGAACACGGTTTTTTCATGGGCCGGGACAACTTGCGGCGCATGGCCGATCTGCAGACCACCTGGGTGCCCACTGTCCATGCCATCAGGGCCATGGCGGATCCCACCCCTCCCCGTCTCCCGGGCATTGATCCGGAGGTGGCGAAACGCACCCTGGACCACCAGTTGGAACAGCTCGCCCTGGCCAGAGAATTCGGTGTCCGTATCGCCCTGGGAACGGATGCCGGCTGCCCCGGTGTCCTGCATGGTGAAGCAATGGTGGGAGAGATACGGCTCTTCCTGGAAGCAGGTTTTCCCCTGACCACGGTGCTCCGCCTTGCCAGTATACACGGGGCCAGACTGCTGGGCCTGGATCACGACCGGGGCATCGAACCCGGCAGACCGGCCCACTTTCTCGTTGTCCGTGCCCTGCCGGCCCTGCTGCCGGAGCGACTTACGGATCTTCAGGCCATCTACCTGGAAGGCCGACGCCGGGATCTGAAAATCCTTTCCAGCCACTGAGGTCAAACATGGCAGGCTGCCGGGACGGGCGGTTCTGAGCCAGCGGGGGAGGCACCACCGTTTCTTCGTGGTTATTCACGTATTGAACGTCCCCGCAAGCGCAGTTCTCCGCTGCCGCGCTTTGATCTTCCTGGGCATGGTCGGCCGCCAGGCCGGTGATGCCCCGGGACGGCATCTGCTGGTTGAGGATGTACTTAACCCTATTTACGGCTGGAGATAGCCACCTCCTGAGCAGCAGTATGGAGCTCATGGACAGAATAAACGTGGCCAGCGGCAGGATGTAGGATGTCACGCCCACATAACGGAGAACCATCTGCCAGAAAGGATGACTCAGGTAGATACCATACACCGAGGAAGAGATCAGAAGCAGCAGTCTGCTGTCGCCAAGGATCATATTGCTGCGGAAAAGAAAGACACAGGGAAGGACCCCGACAAGATAGAGAACCCCCACCTCTGAATGGCAGACAACTGTCAGGATCAGCAAAGATACAACGATGGCCGTTGTAATCAGCCGGCTCAGCGAGATATTGAGCAATCCAAAACAACTGAAGAAGATCCCGATCAATATGGCAGGAACCGAATAGAGATACTGGACAAAAGGATCCGCCAGACGGACTTCCTGCCAGGCGGGAGCGAAGAGTAATGAGACAATGGCACCGACACCTGCCAGGAGGGCCACTGCCCTGGATTGAAGGATCGTACGGCCATATTCAATTCCGGTAAGGACAATAAAAAGAAAAGGCAAAAACCAGAGATGAATGGATGGTGTCGCCAGCAGCATGCTCGGCAATGTGTACCCTTCAGGGAAAAAATGGCCGCGCCGCACATAGGAGATGATCCCATAGAACAGCGACCACACGAGACAGGGAAGCAGGAGACGCTCCGTCCGCTCGGCCAGGCTGTGCCTTCTCCGGGAAGTTGCTGCGAAGTACACGGAAATTATGACAAAAAAAAAGACCCCTCCATGACCGACCACCCTGCAGACCTCAACACCGGAATGAAACCACACGATTCCGAACATGCAGAGGATCCTGAACACTTCAATTTCCGACTTCATCTGCCCCCACCCATGAGAACCTGCCGGAAACGGTAATAAACTTCATCGCTGAGATCAAGAAGGACCCTGATAAACCGCAACTATCTCCGGGAATCCCGACCGGTGTTGCCTGCGACACAGATCGCTGCCCCGGCAAGCTGCCTCCTATTTCAGCCTGGACAGAGATGCCGGCAATGCGGCATACTGGAAGAAACCGGTACGGGGTGCGATTCCTGCACCTCCTGCCAGGAGAGAAACCGGGCAGCATTCCGGCTTCTGTGTACTGAACACTGTCGTCATCCAACCTCTTCCACCCTGCTGACGACAAAGGAGTGAGACCGCACCTTGGCAATCAGTCAATACATTGTCCTGCGTGGACGTCGGGTCCGGATCCGCTGTCCCCGGTGCAAGGGATACCGGTACCATGCCATTGCCTCCGGTGTCCGGCAGAAGAATGTACGCTGCCAGCGGTGCGGCAAGACCACTCTCTGCCGGTTCGAACACCGGTCCGGCAAACGGGAATCCTGCGCCATGCCCGCAGAGGTGATCTTCTCCCCGACCCGTTCGGCCCGGGTGCACCTGTGCAACATGTCACCGCACGGTCTCGGCATCCTGGTCCGGGGCCTGACCCGCTCGTTTCACCCCGGCCAGGAGCTGCTTGTCCGCTACAAATCCATGGGAAAAAACATCACCCGCAAGATCCGGGTGGTGAATGTCTCGCCCGGCCGCATCGGTGTCCAGTTCACCGATTCCCTCTTTTCAGGCAGGTGAACAGGACCGGCCGCCCCCTGCATCACCACCATCGCCACGGCACCGGCACGCACTCCCTGGCGGACAACGGCAACCAGCGGCGTAGAACCGGCCGGTTATCTTGCACAGGCCGAGGTACCCCCTAAAGAGAGAGGGCCGCCTCTGCCGGACGGCTGTCTCCATGCCAATCATTCCCATGCCGGCGGGACATGCCCGGTCCTGTGCCTTCCGCCCTGTCCGCGTCCACCTGCAGACTGTCGGTCCAGAGCCAGACCGGCATCCTCTCCTGGTCCGGCAGGTGGCCGAAAAACCTGGCAGCGGCGGCCACGAACCGGAACTGTTCGCTGCTGAGACGGGCCACCGGCGTCGATCCCTTGAGGAAGAACTGGACCCGGCCCCGTTCGCTCACCAGGAGCAGGTTGTCTTTTTCCCGGACCACGGCGTCGTCAAGGAAGCGGACCGACCGGAGTTTCAGCCTGCCCCTGCCGGAAACCGTGAAATCGAACATTGCCCTGCTGACGATCATCCTGTACTGCATGGAACACCTCCTGCTGTCGGTTTGTTTTCGATTCCGCGACATCACTGTGCCGAATTGTGTGTACAGGATACAACAAGGGGTCTATCATATAGTGATAGACCCCCGTTCTTTTCGCAATTTTCTTTCTTTTTTCCGTTGCCGCAAGACCATGAGCATCCTGGAACGTATCTATTTCCTCCACACCCGCATCCAGGCCGGGCACTATCCCAACACCGGCAGCCTGGTCCATGAATTCGAGATCTCGCCGGCCACGGCGCACCGGGATGTCGCCTATCTCCGCGACCGGCTGCTGGCACCGCTGGCCTTTGATCGGCGCAGAAACGGCTACTACTACACCGACACCTCCTTCCACCTGCCCTTTGAGAACTCGCCGCCCCTGGTCCTGCTGCTGGGATTGCTGGGGACCATGGCCCGCCAGACCGGCCTGGCCGGCCTGGCCGAGCTGGAAGAGATGAAACAGAGGATCCAGGGCCTGATCTTTCCCGGCCAGCGCGAGATCGACGATCTGCTGCACTGCGAATGGATCGAGATGGAGCAGGTGGACCAGGCGGTTTTCCGCGATGTCCTGGCCTCGCTGCGGGAGCAGAAGCGGCTCCGGTTCCGCTACCGCTCGGGCACCGGCAAGATCAGCGAGCGGACAGTGGACCCCATGAAACTGGTCAGCTACCAGGGCCGCTGGTACCTGCTCGCCTGGTGCCATCTCCGCGGCGGGCGGCGCCTGTTCCACCTGGGCCGGATCGCCGGCAGCTCGCTCCTTGCCGGGACATGCGACCACAGGCTGGTTCCCGGCGACGACTGGCTCACCGCCAGTTTCGGAATCTTCAAGGGACCGCCCCGGTACCGGGCCACCATCCGGTTCACCGGCAAGGCGGCCCGGATCGTCCGGCACCAGTTCTGGCACGCGCAACAGGAGATCCGCGTCACGGGCACGGAGGTGATCATGACCCTGCCGGTGGCCGATGACCGGGAGATCATGATGAAGGTGCTCCAGTTCGGCGCCGATGCAATGATCATTGCCCCCGGCGAGCTGCGACAGCGCCTGGCCGGGGAGATACGACGCATGGCGGCCCTTTACGAAAAATAATCGCCATTTTGCCGGATTCATTTGAATCCCTTGCCCTGGCGCCCTTCTTTTTGCTACAATGCGTCACTTCAACCTCGATTGAGCATTGCACCCCCTGCTGCGGCGCCTTGCGGTGTTCCATGTAGGGTGAACCACGATACAACACCGCAGGACCCGCATCTTGGGGCACGATGCAAACCGCTCGATTCAGGTGCAACACATACCGTCTGTCTCCAGGGAACCTTACTTTTCGGAATCACCGCCATGAGTGATGCAGTCACAGCCGTTGTCCTTGCCGCCGGCAAGGGGACCCGCATGAAATCCGGTCGCGCCAAGGTCCTGCACCAGGTCTTCTTCAAACCCATGCTTCACCACGTGCTCGACGCGGTGCGTGCCGCCCGCATCGGGAAGTGCGTGGTCATCGTCGGTCACCAGCGGCAGGCGGTGTTGAATTCGCTGACCGACTACCGGGTGACACCGGTCTTCCAGGAGAAGCAGCTCGGCACCGGCCATGCCGTGCTCTGCGCCGAGGAGGCCTGCGCAGAAAGCGAACTGGTCATGATCCTCTGCGGCGACACGCCGCTGATCCGGGCCGGGACCCTGCAGGCCATGCTGGAGCAGCATCACTCCTCCGATGCCACCCTGACCCTGATGACCACCCTGCTCGATGACCCCACCGGCTACGGCCGCATCGTCCAGGGACCGGACGGCCGGGTCCTGGAGATCGTGGAAGAGAAGGACGCGGACCGGGACCAGCGGCGGATCAAGGAGATCAACGCCGGCATCTACCTGGCCCGGCGAGACTTTCTCTTTGCCGCCCTCAGGGAGGTGGGCACGGACAACGTCCAGGGCGAAGTCTACCTGACCGATATCGTGGCCATTGCCAACCGCCAGGGCCACCTGGTGCGCAAGTTTGTCCATCCCGAGCCCATTGACGTGCTCGGTGTCAACTCGCGGGTGGAGCTGGCCCGGGCCCACGGTGAGTTGCAGATGCGGCACAACCGGGAGCTGATGCTGGCAGGCGTCACCATCTATTCGCCGGAGACCGTGCTCATCAGCCCGGACTCCACCATCGGTGCCGACGCCACCCTCTGGCCCGGGGTCCAGGTCACGGGCCGCTCCCGGATAGGCGCCGGCTGCGTGCTCGAAAACGGCTGCAAGGTCCACAGGTGCCACCTGGCCGAAGGAGCGGTGGTGGGTGCGGGCGCAGTCCTGCACAACTGCCGGATCGAGAACGCGCAGCACATCGTGCCCCTGACATACCGGGTGGGCTGACCATGCTGACCGTCAATGAACGGCCCTATCCTTTCCGGGAAGGGATGCGCATGGGTGACCTGGTGGACGAGATCAAGCCCCAGGCCGATGTCCTGCTCCTCAACGGCATGGTGGTGAGCAGGGACGCACTTCTCCAGGACGGCGACATCTGCTCCCTGATCCACACCGGCGAGATCCCCTCGGCCCTGGAGATGGAACAGGCCCTGGTGGCCCGCCACTCGGCCGGGGTCCAGGAAAAACTCAGGAAGGCCACGGTGGGTATCATGGGACTGGGCGGCCTGGGCTCGGCGGCCGCCGTCAGCCTGGTCAAGGTGGGGATCGGCCGGCTGATCCTGGCCGACCATGACGTGGTGGTCCTGAGCAACATCCACCGCCAGCACTACTGCATTGACCAGATCGGCCTCCGCAAGACCAAAGCACTCAAGAACACCCTGGTCCACATCAATCCCTTCGTGGCCGTGGAGACCAGGGATGTCAAGCTGGACAGCCGCCTGATCCGCGAGATCTTCGCCGGGGTCGACGTGCTGCTCGAGTGTTTCGACAACCCGGCCATGAAGGCCGTGGCCCTGCGCACCGTGCTCAACCACATGCCGCAGGTCGGCTACGTGGGCGCCTCGGGCCTGGCCGGTTTCGGCACCGGCAACACGATCCAGACCAGGAAAATCAGGCCCGGCGTCTACATCGTCGGCGACGACGAATCCGACGTCCGCACCGCCGGCAGCCTGCTCGCGCCCAGGGTCGGTATCGCTGCCCATCACCAGGCCAACCAGGCGGTCAGGATCCTGCTCGGTATCGACGAGGCCTGACAGGATCCTGCCGACGAACCGGTGCCCAACCATGCGACGCCGGGTTGCAGGCCCTGTGATCCACCCCGGATCCCGGCGGCCGCGGACCCCTTCATCCCGGTTGCGCTCCCCGGGGGTTGGGAGTATTATATGCAGACCATCCGGCATGGAGGACTCAGCTCCGCCTGCCGGGCAATATTTCCATACCCCCACGTACAACGGCCTGCGGTATGCAAATCATCTGTAACGGACAGCAGCGTGAACTCGAAGAGGAGACCTCCCTGGCCGCCATGCTGGCCATGCTGGAACTCGATCCGAACACGGTTGTTGCCGAAGTAAATAAAAAAATCATCGAGCGTGACCAGTACGAAGATCTCCGCCTCCGGGACGGCGACCGGGTCGAACTGATCCGTTTCGTAGGAGGCGGCTGACGTGCTGACCATTGCTGACACCCCTTTCTCCTCCCGCCTCTTTGTCGGCACGGGCAAGTTCGCCTCGTCCGAAGTGATGCGGCAGGCCATAGAGGCATCTGGCGCCGACATGGTCACCGTGGCCCTGCGCCGCGTGGACCTGGACAACCCGGAGGATGACATCATGTCCCATCTCGACCGGGACCGGTTCCACTTCCTGCCCAACACCTCCGGGGCCCGCAACGCCGGGGAGGCCGTCCGGCTGGCCAGGCTGGCCCGGGCGGCCACGGGAACGCCATGGCTCAAACTCGAGGTGACCCCTGACCCGCGCACCCTGCTGCCCGATCCCATCGACACCCTGAAGGCCACCGAGGAGCTGGTCCGGGACGGATTTATCGTTCTGCCCTATATCAACGCCGACCCGATCCTGGCCCTGCGGCTGCAGGATGCGGGTGCAGCCGCGGTCATGCCCCTGGGCGCGCCCATCGGCACCAACCTGGGTATCCGCACCGCCCTGCAGGTGGAGATCATCATCGAACAGGCCCGGGTGCCGGTGGTCGTGGACGCCGGCATCGGTGCCCCTTCCCATGCCGCCCGGGCCATGGAGATGGGGGCGGACGCGGTGCTCGTCAACACGGCCATCGCCGTGGCCGGTGATCCGGTGCGCATGGCCCGGGCCTTCCGGCAGGCGGTGGCAAGCGGTCGCGAGGCCTTCGAGGCCGGCCTGGGCAAGACCTCGACCGTGGCGCGGGCCTCTTCCCCGGAAACCGGCATCATCGGTGAAAACCTCGACTTCATCCGGGAGGACGCGTGAAGGAGCTGTTCACCCTTGCCGACTTTGCCGATCTGCAGGCGCAACTGGCCGATGTCAGCGAACAGCGGGTCCTGGCCGCCCTGGGGCGGGACCACTGCGGTGCCGACGACCTGGCTGCCCTGCTCTCGCCCGCGGCCGAACCACTGCTGCCCCGGCTGGCGGCCCGCTCCCGCGATATCACCCGGCAGCGGTTCGGGCGGACCACCCAGATCTACGCGCCCCTCTATCTATCCAACTACTGCGTCAACCGCTGCGCCTACTGCGGCTTTTCCGCCGGCAACCGGATCCACCGCCGCAGGCTGAGCCTGGACGAGGCAGAGGCGGAGGCGGAGATCCTGCGCAGGCGCGGCTTCCAGCATATCCTGCTGGTCAGCGGCGAGGCGCCGGCCGTGCTGGACGTGGACTACCTGGAGGCCATCGCCCTGCGGTTGCGCGACCGGTTCGCAGCGGTCTCCATCGAGGTCCAGCCCCTGGAGGAGGACGAGTACGCCCGCCTGTTCACGGCCGGCATCACCGCGGTGGCCGTCTACCAGGAAACCTATGACCGCAGGACCTACAACCGGGTGCACCTGGCCGGCAAGAAATGCGACTACGACTACCGGCTGGACACCCCGGCCCGGGCCGCGGCAGCCGGCATGCGGGAGATCGGCATCGGCGCCCTGCTGGGGCTCTCCGACTGGCGGGCCGAAGGGCTGGCCATCGGCCTGCACCTGGCCTGGCTGCGCAAACACTTCTGGCAGACCGCGTTCACGGTCAGCTTTCCCCGCCTGCGGCCAGCGGCCGGCGAGTTTGAACCCCTGGTCGAGGTGAACGAGAAAAACCTAAGCCAGCTGATCTTTGCCCTGCGCATCTTTGATCCCGACGTGGGCCTGATCCTGTCCACCCGGGAAGAGCCCCGCTACCGGGACGGCATGCTCGGCCTGGGCCCGACCAGATATTCGGCCGGCTCCTGCACATCGCCCGGCGGCTACAGCCACGAGGACCATGACGGCGAACAGTTCAGTGTCGGTGATCACCGCAGCATGGACGAGGTCTGCCAGGTCATCCGCAGCCGGGGATTTGACCCGGTCTGCAAGGACTGGGACCGGA
>DRKI01000117.1 GCA_011051875.1 Desulfobulbus sp.
AGCAAGGAAAAGAATAGAAAAAATGGCCCAGAAGATTCATTTTGACGAGATCATCAGCAAGTACCGTTCCGATCCCTACGATTACGTGGACATGTATGCCCTGCATACGGGGAAGGTACGATTCCTGGTCGATGAACAGGCCGAGGTCAAGGGACCGTCGGGCGAATGGAAACATATCCCCGGCACCCCGCTGTACGAGATCACGAGGGAGCGGAACACCAAGGTGATCACCTCCAGGACCAACGGCACGGTGTCCAGTATCAACTGGGATGCCGACAACACCTTTGTCGAGGCCGGGGAGAAGCTGCTCACCATCCGTCATCCGCTCAAGAAGAAAGAGATCATCGAGGCCATCCTGCAGGAAGTCCTCTATCTCTTTCCGGCCCCGGAGCGGGCCCGCTACTATTTCTCCATGGATATCCAGTCCCGCATCGAGCGGAAGGGCGCCCGCTCGGTCTATGTCAAACCCGGCGACGAGATTATCACCATGTCCCTCATGAAACGCGATACGCCGGTCTACTATACCGGAGAGCCCGGTATCATCCATTCCATCTACTTCAAGCCCGGTGACTCCATCGACCAGGGGGTGCCCCTGGTCGGCGTCTGCGCCGAAGAAAAACTGCCCCTGGTCCAGAAGATCATCACCCGGGTCAAGGCCGACTGGGAGTAACCCGGTCTCCAGCCTGTTATGCCGCCGGACAAGCCGTGGATCAGCCATGCCGAGATCATGAGCCGGCTGTGCGCCGAAGAGGTCCCGCACTTCCGGCAGGCCGGCGCGCGGATCCGCCGCTACGGCGCACCGGTGGGGTGCGTGATCGAACACCATCCGCGCCTTGCCCGCTGCATGGACCGGCTGCGGGAACTGATCGGGCAGGCGCAGCGGCAGGGCACCAGCCTGGCCACCGGTACGGTGGTGGTCGCCGACAGCCTGAGCGGTTCCAGCGGCCGGTTCGACCGGAGCTGGTACGCCCCTCCGGGCGGTCTCTGGCTGGCCCTGGCCTGGGCCGACACCTTGCTGCCCGCCTACGCCGCCCTCCTGCCCTTGGCAGCGGGTATCGCCTGCTGCGAGACCGTGCGCGCCCTTGGCGCTGATGGCGCCATCAGGTGGGTCAATGACGTGCACCTGGCCGGCCGCAAGATCGCCGGCATCCTCAGCGAGACCATAACCGCGTCCGACGGTGAACGGTTCCACCTGCTGGGTATTGGTCTCAATGTCAACAACGTGGATTTTCCCCCCGATCTTGCCGGGACCGCGACCAGCCTCAGGCGCGTGACCGGCCGCCGTCATGACCGCCGCAGGGTGGCGGTCCGGCTCCTGGCCCGCCTGGCCTGGAACATCGGCCTGGTCCATTACTGCGAGGAGCGGGGGCTGGAAACGGGAGATGAGGGCGCATCCGCATCCGCCACGGCACTGTTCCTCGATCGCTGGCGGCAGCTCAGCGACAGCCTGGGACGGAGAGTGGTGTATGGCTATGACGTGATCAGGGACCCTCTCTATCACGCCAGGGTGATGGATATCGAGCCGGGCGGCGGGTTGCGGATGGAGCTGGATGACGGAACGCTCCTGACCGAGCACTCGGGCGAAATCCGTTATCTTGACTGATCGGCCGTCCTGTTCCCGTCCCTGCCGGTGTCGTCGTCCGGCAGCAGGTGGCCCAGGCCGAAACAGGCAGGGCACTCTTCGGTGGTGAGCAGGAACCTGCTCTCACCCTGGAAAAAGGAGATCTGGCCGCTGCCGCCGCAGGTGGGGCAGGGAGGCTGCCGCTTCCGCTCTTTTTTTTCGCTTTTGCTCATTGCGGGCCGGGCGGAATGAGGTTGTCGTCACAGTTGGTTTCGATGCGGCATTCACCGTCGTCCTCGCGGCCGAGGTCCAGCCAGGGCAGGTTGCGGGATGGCCCTGTGGGCGCCGGTTCCACGCCAAGACAGTTCTTCCGGAGATAGTCGGAGATCCGTCTCTCGCCCTGGATGAATTTCCAGCCGGTCGGCTGTTTCTCGATCAGGACCGGGATGGTGTCGATTCCCAGCATGTTGAGGGTGGCGATATTGACTGCCGGATCAAAGTCCTTTTCCGGCCGCACCCCGGGGAGCAGGTCGGGATCTATGGTGTGGATCGGGTTGAAGCGCAGCTCGCAGCGGGTGCATCCTTCCAGGAGTTCCAGGACCCGGCGGCAGTGGGGGCACTCCTCGGAGAAGATCAGGTACAGGAGCCTCCGGGGGCTGGAACACTGCTTGATTCCCCATGTGCCGTCATTGATGGTCACCTTTTTTTCCGCCGTGCCGACAGGTCTGAATTGCAGCAGGGAGAAGAGCAGCAGCGGGACCAGGAACACCGCCGCCGCCGTCACCGCCTGGCGCCTGCCGGCCAGGATGTTGAGGAGCAGGAGTGCGCCGCAGATTATCAGGCAGTATGAGCAGAAGGTGCGGACAACAAAGGCCTGGTAGGCCACCAGCACGCCCTCGGCCGCGGCCCCGGCCAGGAGCAGCAGCGGCAGGGGACAGGGCAGTCGCCCCCTGCGCCTCCCGGACAGGGTGAACAGGAACAGGAGCAGGAAGAAGCCGCCGCCGATGAGGTTGAACCAGAGCGGCGGGATGCGGAGAAGTTCCTCCACCACTGCGCATCCCTGGTTCAGGCAGAGGACCCTGTCCCGCAGGAACAGGAGCAGGACCTGGCCCAGGATGAGAAGAGCGGTCAGGCCGCTGATCACTGTCATGGCGGTGAGGGCGCCGCGGCCCGCGGGCCGGGTGGCGCAACCGCC
>DRKI01000118.1 GCA_011051875.1 Desulfobulbus sp.
AGTAGAGCTCGTCGGTGGAGAAGCGGAACCGCTTGGGATCGTTGATGGTGCGGCCGGTCTGGATGCAGAGCAGGACCTCGTGCGCGTAGGACTCCTCGCGGTTGAGGTAGTGGCAGTCGTTGGTGGCCACCAGCTTGATGCCCAGGTCACGGCCCAGCTCCATGAGGCCCTCGTTGGCCACCTTCTGTTCCGGGATGCCGTTTTCCTGCAGCTCGAAATAGAGGCGGTCGCCAAAGATCTTTTGCAGTTCGACCGCCTTGGCCCTGGCGCCGTCCGGGTCGTTGTGGGTGAGGCGCCATGGGATCTCGCCGTGCAGGCAGGCGGTGAGGGCGATCAGCCCTTCCTGGTGCCTGGCCAGCACCTCCTGGTCGATGCGCGGCTTGTAGTAGAACCCCTCGGTCTGGGCGATGGTGGCCAGTTTCATCAGGTTCCGGTAGCCGGTCTCGTTCATGGCCAGCAGGACGATATGAAAGTTGTGGCCCGCGGTCCTGTCCTGCAGGAGCCTGCTTTTCTGGGCAATGTAGAACTCGCAGCCGACCAGCGGCCTGATGCCGGCCTTTTTCGCCTTTTCGTAGAATTCCAGGGCCCCGTACATGGCGCCGTGGTCGGTGATCGCCACGGCCTCCATGTCATATTCACCGGCCCTTTTGATGAGGTCGGCAAGGCGGATGGCGCCGTCCAGCATGGAGTACTGGGTATGGACGTGGAGATGAACAAAGGGAGCAGACATGATCCGGTTCCGGTGCTTTGTTGTTTATGCTCTTGCGGCTGCTTGCAGGTCCTGTATCGATCCCGGGGAACTGGATGTCCCGTGGGTTACGGTTACCTGCGGTCCGTGGCTTCAGGGCCGTTGCGGGAGCCCGGTGACGCCCTCCAGGTTGGCATCGCTCAGGTCGGCCCCATCGAGCCGGGCCCCGGTGAGGTCGGCCCGGAGCAGGTTGGCCCCCTTGAGGCTGGCGCCCGTGAGGTTGGCGCCGCGCAGGTTGGCGCCGGGCAGGTTGGCATAGGTCAGGTCGGCGTCTTCCAGGTTGGCCCCCTCCAGGTTGGCGCGGCGCAGGTTGGCCATGCGCAGGTTGGCCCCTTCCAGGTTGGCCCCGGCCAGGTCGGCGCCCACCAGGTCGGCCTTCTTCAGGTCAGTGCGGGCCAGGTTGCAGCCGGGACAGTCACGGGCCATCCACTTGACCGTGGAGCGCAGGTCCTTGTCATCGCCGGGGCTGCGGCGTGAGTTTTCCTCGATGATCGCGGGCTCTGGCTCCGGCTTCCGGGGTTCGGGCTGCACGCTCCCGCCGGCAGGCGCGGATGCGGGAGGGCGCTGTCCCTGCTTTCCGCGGATGGAGCGTCGGTAGCTCTTCCGCCTGGTCTTGATCTCGTGGTAGAGGCTTCTGGCGTCGCCGCTCAACTGTTCCGCCGTGTACTCCAGGACCCCGGATCCGTTGACCAGGTAATAGGTTTCTTCAGCGGCTAGTACTTGGAAACAACGCAGATCTCCGTACCACCAGGCCCTCATCCGCAGGCAGAGTTCTCCCTCTTCGCTCACGTCCCACCTGCCGGTGTCCGTGTTGTTGAAGATGTCCTTGCCAAAGAGACGTCCCGAGTGATCGAAAAAGAGGTACGTGTCTTCTCCGAGCGAGTGGATGAACAGGGTGTTGCCGTCCACCAGCGAGAGCACGTCCTGAGGTGGCAATTGCTTGGCATTCTTGCTCTTTTCGAGGCTCTTGGTGTTGGTGGGAGCACAGCCGGCAAGGAGCAGAACGGTCAGGACGGTGATAAGGGAGCAAAGGCGTTGCATGTCGACCTCGATGATGAAGTTGGGAATGTGCCGGGTTCCGGTCATCCGGCCCGGATGCAGTGGCTGCCGGAGTTGCCGGGGAATGCCGGTGTCCGGCCCGGTCGGCGGTGGTGGCGCCGGAGCGGAGAGGTCCCGGCCAGCCTGCGGTATCTTACACGCTTGCTGCTCTTTTGACATCTATTTCTTGTCTGGCCGATGGTGTCGGCAGGATAGAATTCTTCTGGTCCTGTTCATGCGTACCTACAAGAGGTTGCAAGCTGTAACCCGGCACAGGTATCCCCGTCCATGGTCCCTTGCGGGTGGTCGGGCGGAGCAGGCCGGATCCCCTCGGGCCGGCGGCACCTGCGGGTCAGCCCCGGATATGGAAACGCTCCCGGATCCTCGCCAGCGGCACCAGGTCGGCCTTGCGCTCGGATGGCGTGAGAAACGAGAGCAGCTTGGTCTTGAGGATGGTGGGGTTGAGCTCGCTCTTGATGGCGATCACTCCCTCCATGATGATCTTCTGCAGGAGCAGCTCCTGGTTGGTACGTTCGCGCAGATTGGCGGCAAAGGGGAGAAAGAGGAAGTTGGAGAGGATCAGGCCGTAGAGGGTGGAGGTGAGGGCAACCGGAATGGCGGACAGGATGACCGCGGTGTCGCCGATGCCGGCCAGCATGGAGATCAGGCCGACCACGGAACCGATGATGCCGAAGGCGGGCAGAAAATCGGCAATGGTACGGAGAACCCGCTCCGAGTCCTCCCGCCGCAGCTTGAAAAAATACATCTCGGTGTTGAGGATGTCACGGATCTGGGCTGGCTCGTAATTGTCCACCAGGCAGCCCAGGGCGCGACGGAGAAAGAGGATCGAGGTCTCGTTTTCGTCGGTCTGCAGGGAGAGGATCCCCTGCATCCGTGACTTGATGGCAAGATCTATCAGGATATCGACAATTTCGCTCTCCGACTTGATGCGGCGGCCGTAGGAGGCGCGCACCACCTTGCAGACGATCCGGAGCCGCTCCGCCCGGAAACTGAGCAGGGCCGCGGCCGTGGAGCCGCCGACCACGATCATGAACCCGGCCAGGTTGAAGTAGAGGCTGATGTTGCCCTTGAGGAGAAAGCCGGCCAGGAAGACCAGGCCGCAGAGGACCAGGGCGACGAGGTTCTGGCGCTGCATCAGGTGCCCCCCTGCAGGGAGTAGAGATCTGTTGCCCGGATGTGGGCCGGTCGCGGGCCCTGATCCCCGGGCCCGGTCCTCACTGCCGGCGCCGGCTCCCGGGAGAGGATGATCTCCACCCGCCGGTTGTCCCGCCGGCTCTCTTCCGTGGTATTGGGGCGTACCGGGCGGAAATAGGAATAGCCCGAGACAACGATCTGGGAGCCGGGGATCCCGGCCTCGTCCATCAGAAAGCGGGCCACCTGGCAGGCCCGGGCAGTGGAGAGTTCCCAGTTGGTGGGATACCGTTCCGAGCTCATGGGTATCGAGTCGGTATGGCCGACCACGTTGATCATGTAGGGGGTATGGCTGATGATGGTGGCCAGCGAGCGCAGGGAGCGCCGCGCCTCACCGGTCAGCTCGGCCCGGCCGGAATCAAAGAGCAGGTCGCCGGTGAGGATGATGCGCATGGTCTTGTCCGGGATCAATTCCACGGAGGCGAATTTTTCCAGCTTTTCACTGGCCAGGGTGATGCGGGAGAGATCATAGATCCCGGTGATCAGCTCCTTGCCGTCCTCCCCGGGCCGGTTGGCCGCGGCCTGGGCCGGAGCCGGTACACGGTCCCGGGCCGGGAAATCCTCCTCTCCGGTCAGGGGCCGGGGCTCCAGCCTGGGGCCGGACGCAATCTCCGGCTCCGGTCTTTCTGCTGCCGGTGTTTTTTCCCGGGGTATTGCCTCTTCCAGGGGTGGGGCTGGGGCAGGGGCAGGGGCAGGCGGAACCGTATCATCCGGTTGCACATCCTCCACCGGCCGCAGCACCTTGCCCCTGTTTTCCGCCACCTCCGGGTAGATGGGGTAGAAGGGCAGGGAGGCGGAGGGAGGCAGGGGCATCTTCAGCGGCTTGCCGCCCACGACCTCGACCTTGTCACTGCTCAGGAAGTCATGGTGTGCAAGCTGGTAGACAAACAGGGTCAGGAAGAGGACAAACATGGTCATCATCAGGTCGGACCAGGCAATGGACCAGTGCGGTGTGGCCGGCGTTCGCGAACGGAAGAAGGTGTCGTCCACGACAAAGACCGGATGCGACGGGATATGATGGCTGCTGATGGAGTCCTGTGGCTGCTGTTGATCCAATTGTGACCAGTTGACGGTTCGGGTTGAGGGAAGCGCGGCCGTACCCTGCCGGGCATTTGTTCTCTCTGGCCGCCTGTTCCTGCCTGCATTGAACGTTGCACCCATCTGCAGGTGGAAAAAGATTAATGAATATAAAAGATTTTCTTTTTAAAACGTTGGCGATGGGTGAAGTGCGCAGATCAGGTCCTATTCTTCTATCGGCAGACACACCCCGCCGGACAAGGGGAAAAAGACTCAGGCCCTGTTTTTTCCGGTCCGTCCGGCAGCGGTGCCCGGCGGCTGTCCCTGTCCGGTCAGCACACTGCGCACCGCCTGGCCCAGTTCACTGATGGTGTAGGGCTTCTTGAGAAAGCCGCCGGCGCCGAGTTCCAGGACCCTGTGCAGATGCCTGTCCTCCGCGTAACCGCTGATGATCAGCGCCCGCTGGCCGGGCCGGTGCGAAACGATCCTGGCGTAGGTCTCGGTACCGCTCAGACCGTCGCCCATCAGCATGTCCAGCAGGAGCAGGTCCGCCTCGTGTTTGCGGAGATACTCCACCGCCTCTTCACCGCTGGCCAGGGTCGTGACCCGGTAGCCGAGCTGGGTGAGCATCTTGTCGGCAATGTCACGCTGCATGGGTTCGTCGTCCACCACCAGGATGGTCTCTCCATGGCCCCGGATGGCATCGGTGGAGAGCAACTCCTGGTCTCCCTGGGCCGCATGGAGGGTCAGGGGCAGGTAGACGGTAAAGGTGGTTCCCCGGTCTCCGCTGGTCACGGTGACGCAGCCGTCGTGCTCCTGGACGGTGTTCCAGACGATGGTGAGGCCCAGGCCGGTACCGCTTCTTCCCAGTTTCTTCTTGCTGAAAAAGGGTTCAAAGATATGGCGGCGCGTTTCCTCGTCCATGCCCGGCCCGGTATCGCTGACCTGGAGCATGGCGTACTCGCCCGGGGTCATGGCATCGCACCCGGGCGGAGAAGAATCGGCCGAAAAGCGGCCGGTGGTGATGGTCACCGTGCCGGTACTCACGGCCTCCAGGGCATTGACCACCAGGTTCATGAGACACTTCCGGATGTGAATAACCGAGCAGAACAGGAGCAGGGGCTCGCCGGCCAGGTCCAGTTCGAGCCGCACCTTCGGGTACCGTTCCTTCTGGCGGCGATATTCCGGCGAGTCGATGTACTCCCGCACCACCATGTTGAGATCGACGGTTTTTTTCGCATTGGCCGTTCCCCTGGCCACTGTGAGCAGGTCGGCCACCACCTCCGACGCCCGCAACCCGGACTGGCTGATGGCGATCAGGTCTTTTCGGACCGGACTGTCCTGGGGCAGCTTCATGAGGATCAGTTCGGGATAGCTGACGATCCCGGAAAGGATGTTGTTGAGATCATGGGCCACGCCGCTGGCCATGAGGCCGATGGCCTCCATCTTGCGGGCCTGGTTGAGTTTCTGTTCCATCTGCAGTTTTTCCCGGGCCAGTCGCCGTTCCCGTTCCATGATCCTGGCCAGCTCGCGGGTCATGGTATTGAAGGCGTCTTCCAGCTCGCGGAGTTCCTCGTAGCTGCGGAAGGATATCTGGCCGGAAAAGTTCCCACGGGCCACTTCCTGGGAGGCCCGGACCAGTTCACGCAGCGGCCGGATGATGGAACCGGCCAGGAGGTAGGAGAGGGTGAGGATCAGGAGCACCAGGGCGGCCAGAAGCAGGAGGATGGAATTGCGCAGGGTTCTGGTCGCGGAAAGAAAGTCGGCGGCGTTCCAGGAAACCACCGCATTCCATCCGGGGCCGGTCAGGGGGATGTGGGCGACGAAGGAGTCCTGGCCGGCCAGGGTCACCCGGCCGAAATCGGGAATTCCGGCACTGATCCCGTGGACAAGCCGTTCGGCTTCGCTCCCTGTCACGGCAAGCTGCTGCATGGTCTCTTCCGGCCGGGTTGAATAGAGAACAGTGCCTCCTGAATCCAGCAGCCGGTAGATGCGTCCGCTGCCGACCGGTTCGATGCCCGCTTTCTCGATCAGGGTGGAGAGCGGCACCTCACCGAGAAGGAGACCGATGAACCGGTCGCCGAAATAGGCGGTCCGCTGGATGGCAAAGGGGATGACGAGCGTCTGCAGCATGTCGCTGAAGACCGGGGCGCCGACAACCACCTGGTTGGGATTGCGCCGCGCCTGACCCAGAACCGGCCGGCTGCTGACATCGCGCCCGCTCTCCTCGATCCTGCCGAAGATCGTGTGGACTTCCTCCCTGCCCTCGGCGTTGATATAGGCCAGGTAGGGAAAGGATGTGCTGTGTCGGGCCAGATGCTGCTGCAGCAGTCCTTCTTCAAAGTTGATGGCATACATCTCCACGGCCTTGCCCCTGGCTATCTCGAGAAGCGAGGACCGCTGGTCATCCAGGTGTTCCGTGATCCGGGAGGCGAGGTTTTCGGCCAGGTATTCCAGGTGCTGTCTCCGGCACTGGAGCAGGGGACGGGCCAGGACGTAATAGCTGAAAAAGGAAACCGTGAGAATGCACCCGAGGATGAGGCAGAGCTGCCAGAGGAAGATCTTGCCCCGGATGGAAAAACGTGATCGCATGCTACCTGGGCGGGAAGGCCCCGTGCTGTTCGATGATGTGCCGGCCTTCCGGGCCCAGGAGGAAGTTGATGAACAGTTGCTGCTCCGGGGTCAGGTCCTTTTTCCAGACAAGGGCAAGGGGGATAGCCAGGGGATATTCTCCGGATTCAATGGTCTCCCGGGTCGGGGCGTACCCGTTCAGGGTCGGTATCCTGAGAGCGGTCCCGGCGGTGGCGCTCAGGGGTACGTAACCGATGGTAAAGGGGGTGGAGCGGAGGATTGCCACTGTTTCCGGAGTGGTGTAGATCGTTTCGCCGACCAGGGAATGGATATTGCGGAATCCGGGCAGAAAGGTCTCCAGGACCCGCCGCGATGAATCCCCGGCCTCGCGGTTGGCGACATAGATCTTCCGGTCGGGTGAACCACCCACCCGGCCCCAGGTCCTGATTCTGCCGGTATAGATGCCGATGACCTGGTCATAGGTGAGATTGTCCACACCCTGCACCGAGGGATGGATGGCAAAGACCACCGGCGCCCTGGCAAAAAGCAGGTAGGTGAGACCCTGTTCTTTTTCCTCTCTCTTCAGGGGCCGGGCCACCCTGGCCATCTGGCTGGTGCCGGCCAGAACAGCCTTGATGCCGCCACCGCTGCCGGTGGAATCCGGGATCTCCACGCTGATGCCGTGATGGCGGCTCATGAAGTCGTGCGCCACCATCCGCAGAAGTTCCTGGCTGTCCCCGGTGCCGGCGATGACAAAATGTCCCCGGCCCATCTCCCCGGCGGCCAGCGGCAGTGCCGGGAGGCAGGAAAACAGGAGACAGAGGAGCACTGGCAGCCATACCGGCACCCTGGGCGGCAGGCCGTATCGGGGTCCGGGTCGCCGGGGTGATGCGGCGGAGGGCGGCCGGGACTGTTGAGCGCGGTATGTCGATGCTGTGCTGGCATTCATTGGCGTTGCGGCTGCGGTTCCGGGGAAAGGGGAGACCACCTGAAGTTTTGATGCGTGTCTTTTATTAATTATATATTTATTGCGGGACAATGTGAAGGAGGTTGCCGGCAAAAAAGCTGGAAAATCATTCCGGCACAATGGTTTTCAGCGACCGTTCCGTCCCGGTTTTTCGCAGGGGACCGCCATGGCCCGCATTGCTTCGAGCGACTGCCAGAGGTCTTCCTCACTGTGGGGTTCCAGGGTGATCAGCGGCTGGTGATCCCGGCGGCGGAGAAAGTCGAACAGTCCCTGGAAGTCAAAGACACCGCGGCCGATGGCCAGGTGGGCGTCGCTGCTGCCGTCGTTG
>DRKI01000119.1 GCA_011051875.1 Desulfobulbus sp.
TGCTGATGTTTCTCTCCTCGGCCTGCTTTGTCACCATGTCGGCCATGGTCAAGGCCCTGGGCCCTGCCCTGCCCATCACCGAGATCATGTTCCTGCGCAGCCTGATCGCGGTGCCGGTGCTCCTGGCCCTGCTCCTCTACCAGGGCAAGCCGCTCGTCACCCGGGCCCGGGGCGTGCTGCTGACCCGCAGCCTGTTCGGGATCACGGCCATGTTCTCCTTCTACTATGCCCTGACCCACATGCAGCTCACGGACGTGGTCTTCATCGGCCGCTGCCAGCCCATCATCCTGGCCCTGCTCGCGCCCCTGCTGGTGCACGAGAGCTCGCCCCGCTCCGCCTGGGTCGCCATTGTGCTCGGCCTGGCCGGCGCGGCCCTGGTCATGCGGCCGGGCATGCAGTGGTCCGGCCCGGCCCTGGTCGCCTTCCTGGCCGCCACCTGTTCCGCGGTGGCCCACCTGATGGTGCGCCGCCTGGGCCGGACCGACGACAGCATGGTGATCGTCTTCAACTTCACCCTCATCCTCTCCCTGGCCAGCGGCCTGGCCTCGGTGCCATCCTTCGTGGCGCCCACGGCGCGCCAGTGGCTCATGCTGCTGGCAATCGCCGCCTTTGCCAGCACGGGCCAATTTCTCCTCACCCGCGCCTACAGCCTGGACCGGGCCCCGGCAGTGGCGGCGGCCAGCTACGCCTCGGTGCCGCTGTCCGTGCTCTACGGGTATCTCTTCTGGCACGAACTGCCGGGGCTGACGAGCTGGATCGGCGGTCTGCTCATCATCGGCGGCGGCATCTATCTCCTGGCCGAGCGCGTTCACGCCGCCAGGCAGAGTGACGTTTTGTAATCCGGGCGGTTTCGTGCTAGTATGGTCTGCAAATTGATACAGAACACGCACGTTCAAACACCATGAACAGACCTGTTACCTCTGCATATCGGCGGCCGGTTGCCTCCTTTTCCCGCCGGCCGGTCATCCTGCCATGAAGGCCGTTGTCCAGCGCGTCAGCCGGGCCAGGGTCGACGTGGACGGGGAATGCACGGGCCGGATCGGGCCGGGGTTGCTGGTCCTGCTCGGCGTGCACCGCGATGACACCGACAGGGACGCGGCCTGGCTTGCCGACAAGATCGTCAACCTGCGCATCTTCGAGGACGATGCCGGCCGCATGAACCGCTCTCTTCCCGATTGCGGCGGCGCCATGCTGGTGGTCTCCCAGTTCACCCTGCTCGGCGACTGCCGCCGGGGTCGCCGCCCTTCCTGGTCCGGGGCCGCGCCGCCCGGGCTGGCGCGGCAGCTCTACCACGACTTTATCGACCTGGTCCGCCGCCAGGGCGTGACCATCCGCACCGGCCGCTTCGGGGCCCACATGCAGGTCTCCCTGGTCAACGACGGGCCGGTCACCCTGCTCCTCGACTCGCATCAGCGATAATTTTTATAATAACAAATAGCTACAACAATCAAAATCCAGTTCTGCCGCCCACCTCCGGGCCGGCCGCAACTTCAACCACAGACACGCCATGACCCAATTCGACATCGGTTCCACATACCACGGCTTCCTGCTCGAGCGCATGGAGACCATCGACGAGATCCGCTCCACGGTCTGCCTGTTCCGGCACCTTGTCCTCGGCACCCCTGCCCTGGCCATCAAGAACGACGATGAAAACAAGACCTTCTGCATCGCCTTCCAGACCGTGCCCACCGATTCCACGGGCGTGGCGCACATCCTGGAACACTCGGTGCTCATGGGATCTAAAAAATACCCGGTCAAGGACGTGTTCGGCGAGATCAACAAGGGCGGGCTGATGACCTTTCTCAACGCCATGACCGGGTCCGATGCCACCTGGTATCCCTTCGCCACCAGGAACCTGAAGGAATATTTCAACATCATGGACGTCTACTGCGACGTCACCCTCCACCCCCTGCTCCTGGCCACCACCTTCGAGCAGGAGGGATGGCACTACCACAAGGAGAGCCGCGAACAGCCCATCCAGTACCAGGGCGTGGTCTACAACGAGATGAAGGGCGCCTTCTCCGACCCCATCCGCTCCCTCTTCCACCACACCTTCCGCGGCCTGATGCCCGATTCCACCTATGCCCACGAATCGGGCGGCGACCCGCGCCACATCCCCGATCTCAGCTACGAGGAGTTTGTCGATTTCCACCGCCGCCACTACCACCCCTCCAACGGGTTTCTTTTTTTCTATGGCGATGCGCCGCTGGAACAGGAACTGGCCTACGTGGAGGAGAACTTCCTTGCCGCCTACGACCGGGCCGGGCAGCGGGCGGCCATCGAACCAGGGCGGGAGATCGACGAGCCGGTCTTCATCGAGGACAGCTACGGGGTTCAGCCGGGCAACGACCTTGCCGGCAAGACCTTTCTCGCCGTGGGCTCGGCCGTGGGCACGGTCCTTGACCGCCGCCGCAACGCCGCCTTCCAGATCATCGCCAACATTCTCTTCAACTCCGACGGCTCACCGCTCAAGAAGGCGATCCTCGACCGCGGCCTGTGCAAGGACTTTGGCGGTGTCTTCCTGGCCAACTCCAGTTTCAAGACCCTGATGATGACCTACCTCATCGGTTCGGACCGGGAAAAACGGGATGATTTTCTCGACGTCTACCATGCGACCCTGGCCCGGATGGCCGACGAGGGACTGGATCACGACCTGGTCCTCTCCGAGCTCAACAAGTACGAGTTCTCCATGCGCGAGGAGATGAACAAGGCGCAGCGGGGCCTCAACCTGATCGGCAAGGCCCTGCCCGCCATGCAGCACGGGGCCGATCCCTTCGAGGCCTTGCAGATGGAGGAGCTGCTGGCCGGTATCAGGAAGAGCGCGCTCGGCGAGCGCTATTTCGAGGACCTGATCCGCAGGTACCTGCTCGACAACCGGGCCACGGTGGTGGTCACCCTGCGGCCGGACCCGGAGCGGATCCGCAGGACCATGGAGATGGAGAGACAGCGGCTGCAGGAGTATGAAAAGACGCTCGATGATGAGGGAATCGAGGAGCTGGTCCGCCACACCCGGGAACTGGTGGCCCTCCAGCACCGGCCCAACGACGAAGAGGCGCTGCGCCTGCTGCCGCGGCTGGAGCTGGCCGACCTTTCGCCCGAGGTACCCTTCCACCGGGCAATCGAAAAAAAAGTGGCCGGCCGGCCCCTGATCCACAGCGACCTGGACACCAACTCCATTGTCTACTTCGACCTGGGATTCGACTGCTCCTGCCTGGGCGAGGAACACCTCCCCTTTCTCGACCTCTTTGCCACCATCGTCACCGAGATCGGCACCAGCAGGCTGGGATACATGGAGTTTGCCAAGAAACTCAACATCTGCACCGGCGGCTTCAACCATTCCTTCACCACCTACATCCCGATGCAGGAGACCGGCGTCACCCCCATGCTCTGGTTCCACGTCAAGGCCCTGGCCGCCTTTCTCGAACAGGCCACCGGGCTGATAAGCGAGGTCTTCCACTCCCTGAGCCTCGAGGACCGGGAGCAGATCCGCAAGATCGTGCAGCGGGAGTTCGCCTGGGCGGAGCACTCGGTGCAGAGCGAGGGCTATGGCCTGGCGTCGACCCGGGTCTTTTCCCACCTGGGCCCGGCCGGCCGCTACAGCGAGTACGTGAGCGGCGCCACCGCCTACCTGGCCCTCAAGGAGCTGGCCCGGGACTATGACGCGCGGGAGGAACGGTTCCTCGCCACCCTGGAGGAGATACGCTCACTCCTCTTCAGCCGCCAGGGACTCACCTTGTCCGTGGCCTGCAGCGCCGGGGAACGGGGCGAATTCGAGCGCCTGGCGCAGGGGTTGCTGAACGGCCTGCCGCCCGGCTCCGGGATACAGGCAGAGCCGGCCTTCGCGGAAACCCCCAGGAACCAGGGATTCTGCACCTCTGCCGAGGTTGTCTACAACATCCAGGGGTGCAACCTGTTTCCGGACAAAACCCTCTACAACGGCCATTTCGAGACCCTGAAAACGTGGCTTTCCCGCGACTATCTCTGGAACACGGTGCGGCAGGTGGGCGGCGCCTATGGCTGCTTTATCCAGTTCAATCACGTCACCGGCAACTTTGCCGTGATCAGCTACCGCGATCCCCAGGTGGCAAAGACCTTTGAGGCCTATGACGCCATCGAGGAACGGATCAGGAACATGGAGGTCCCGGCACCGGCGCTCCGGCAGCTCATCGTCGGTACCTATGGTAAGTTCACCCCGCACCAGGGCCCGCCGGGCCGCGCGGCCACGGCCCGCAACGAGCTCCTGACCGGGATCACGCCGGAATTCAAGCAGGCCCGTATCCGCGAGATCCTGGCAACAACGGACAGGCATCTGCGTGATTTCGCTCCATTTTTCCGTAGACTGCGCAAAGAGGGCTACCGGGCCTCCATCGGCAACTCGGCCCTGATCCGGGAGAACCGCGACCTGTTCGACGATATCATGGAGCTGTAGAGAAGGCCGCAGGGAGGAGGCCGCAGGACGCCGGTCATGGAGAGGTTGCCACCCTTCCCTGCCCTTTACAGCCTGTTCACCACCTTGTCATAATAAGGGGAATCCATGTCCACCTGCAGCTTCTTGCCCATCCGCATCTCCAGCTTGAACTTCAGGTAATTGAGCCGTTTGAGCTGCCGGTACTTTTCCCTCTCGTCGGTGGCATGGGCAAGCAGCTCCTCGGTGTTGACGATCTCCCTGCGCAGGGCGACCTCCTCCGGGATGTAGCCTGCATTCTTCAGGATCCGGTAGCCCATGCGCAGCTCCGGCGGCACATGCTTCATGTCGTCCTCTGGCATGGGCCGGTTCTTCCAGTGGCTGAGATCAGCCATGTTCCCCTCTTCGATCGCCTGCCGGATCTTGCGCTCGGCAATCCAGTTGAGTGCGGTCATCATCGTCGCCACCCCTGACTGCTTCCCGGGTCTGTGCATACAAAACCGTCGTCCTGCGGCGGCCAGCATGGACAGCGGGCTGCCGCCCCGGCGGTTTTTTTCCGGGAACCATCTGTAAAATTACTGTATATTCAACAAGTTAAACAGGAAACACCGGTCCACGTCAGGCCTGCAGAGCGATCCCCTGTGCCCAAGCTACCGTCTTGAGGATATGAAAACAACGGGTCATGCATCCTGTGACCGGTTACCCACCCGCTGCAGGACCGTATCGTGCCTGAAATGGAGGTCATCACGCTGTGGATAGTCGACCATGTAGTGCAGGCCGCGCGACTCCTTGCGGCTGCGGGCGGAGCGGACTATCAGCTCGGCGAGGATTGCGATGTTCCGCAACTCCACCAGGTCCGGAGTCAGCAGGTAATCGTGGAAATGTTCCCGTATCTCGGAAATAATGGGATCCAGTCTCTGTTCCACCAACTGCAGTCGTTTTTCCCTGCGCACGATGCCGACATAGTTCCACATCAACCGTCGGATCTGGTCCCAGTTATGACTGATCAGGACATTCTCTTCAATGGACCTGGCCTTGCCGACCCGCCACTCCGGGACATCCACTCTTTCCTGTGCCTGGATCGTCGGCCAGTTTTCATGCAGCCAGATTGCGGCGCGATGGGCAAAGACCACGGCCTCCAGCAGGGAGTTGGATGCAAGACGATTGGCGCCATGGAGCCCGGTGCACGCGGTCTCACCGAGGGAAAGCAGGTTGTGCAGCGATGTGCAGCCCCAGCTGTCCACCTGGACCCCGCCGCACATGTAGTGGGCCGCCGGAACCACCGGGATGGGCTCCCTGGTGATATCCACGCCATACCTTTTACAGGTTTCATAGATGGTCGGAAACCGTTCCCTGATAAATTCCGCTGGCCGGTGACTGATATCCAGGTACACACAATCGGCGCCGCTCTTTTTCATTTCCGCGTCAATGGCCCTTGCCACCGCATCCCGGGTGGCAAGGTCTCCCCGCTCGTCATAGCGATGCATAAAGGTCTCGCCGTGCCCGTCGACCAGTATTCCGCCTTCGCCCCGCACCGCCTCGGAGATCAGGAAATTCTTGGCAATGGGATTGTAGAAGCAGGTGGGGTGGAACTGGACAAATTCGAGATTCGCCACCCTGGCCCCGGCCCTGTATGCCATGGCCACCCCATCACCGGTGGCGATGTCCGGGTTGGTCGTGTAGAGATAGACCTTGCCGCAGCCGCCCGTACACAGTACGGTGACCCTGGCCAGCCTGGTCTCCACATCACCTGTCCTGCGGTTGAGCACATAAGCACCCAGGCAGCGGTCACCGTCCCCGGCCAGATTCCTGCCCCTGGCCCTGGATTCCATCAGGAGGTCGATGGCCAGGTGGTTTTCCAGGACCTCGATGTTCGGATTTTCCGCCACCTGTGCCAGCAGGGCCTTTTCGATCTCCCTGCCCGTGAGATCAAAGGCATGGGCCACCCGGCGCACCGAATGGCCACCCTCCATGCCCAGATCGAACTCTTCGCCGGCCCTGCCCTTCTTGAACCTGACCCCGAGCTCCATCAGTTCCCTCACCCTGGCCGGACCATCCTGGACCACCAGCCGGACCACATCCTCGCGGCACAGCCCGTCCCCTGACCGGAGCGTATCCGCAACATGGGCCTCGGGCGAATCTTCGGCCGACAGCACGGCGGCAATGCCCCCCTGGGCCAGGTTGGTCGCCGTATCGGCCCGCGCCTTCTTGGTCACCAGGACAACGCGGCACAAGTCTGCCACCTTGAGAGCAAAAGACAGCCCGGCCACCCCGCTTCCGATCACCAACACTCCCGAACAGTACATCCTGTTTCCACTCCCCGGCCCTGCATCGTTGTTGGCAGGGCGAATGTTTCACGTGAAACATTGAGAAAAAAGTTCACCGACCAGAAAGAGTGTAGTATACTTTCGCGAAACAGGTCAACCAGGGAACGGTGAAGAGATATGAAAAAAATCAAAGCCAAGGTTGTGGCGCTGGCAAACCAGAAGGGCGGGGTAGGGAAGACAACCACGGCCATCAACCTCTCCGCTGTCCTTGCGGCCAAGGGCAAGAGGGTCCTGCTGGTGGACTCGGATCCCCAGGGTAACGCGTCCAGTGGTGTCGGCGTCTTCCAGACCAGCGATGACCGGAATATCTACCAGTGTTACATGAACAATGCCGATGCCGTGGACTGCATCGTGGAAACCAGGCTGAAAAACCTGTCGGTCCTGCCGGCATCCATTGACCTGGTCGGTGTGGAGGTCGAGCTTATCTCGTTGAAAAATCGAGAAAAACAACTAAAAACAATCCTCCGGCCGCTCCATGACCGATACCACTACATCATCATCGACTGCCCTCCTTCCCTGGGACTACTCACCCTCAACTCGCTGACCGCCGCTGACTCGGTACTTATCCCTCTGCAGTGTGAATACTTTGCCCTGGAGGGACTGGCACAGCTCATCAACACCATCCGCGGGGTGAAAAAACGGCTCAACCCGGGGCTCTATATCGAGGGACTGCTGATGACCATGTACGACCGGCGCAACCGGCTGACCCACCAGGTGGCCAGTGAAATCAAGAACCATTTCAACGACCAGGTATACAAGACGGTGATTCCCAGGAATGTCCGTTTGAGCGAAAGCCCGAGTCACGGCAAGACCATCATCGAGTATGACCGGAGCTGTGCCGGCGCCAAGGCCTACACCAAGCTGGGAAACGAATTCATTCGACGGAGCAGATAGGATCATGGGAAAGAAGAGTGTGCTGGGCAGGGGCGTGGGGGCGCTGTTGCCCGCCGACCTGGACCAGGCTGAGGAAGAGAGGTTTTTTCTGTGCGATATTGACAAGATAAAACCGAACCCCAACCAGCCCCGCAGCTACTTTGACGAGGAGAAGCTCAACTCGCTGGCCGAATCAATCCGCGAGCGGGGTGTCATCCAGCCACTCCTGGTCGCAAAGGCCAAGGGGAACCGGTACGACCTGATAGCGGGCGAACGGAGACTGCGGGCGGCCAGGATCGCCGGCGTCGACGAGGTGCCGGTGGTATTGATGGATACCGACTCAGACAACGAGTCCCTGGAACTGGCGCTGATCGAGAATATCCAGCGCCAGGACCTCAATCCCATTGAAGAGGCCACCGCCTACTCGCGGCTGATCCACGAGTTCAACCTGACCCAGGAGGAGGTGGCGGCCAAGGTGGGGCGCAAGCGGTCCACCATCACCAATGTCCTGCGCCTGCTCAAGCTGCCGCGCCCGCTCCAGGACGATGTTGTCGCGGGCCGAATCAGCGAGGGGCATGCCCGGGTCCTGCTCCGTCTCAAGGATGACCAGGACAGGATGTGGGAGATAAGGGACCGGATCGTCAACGAGGATATCTCGGTCCGGGAGGCCGAGCGGCTGTGCAGAAAAAAGAAGGCCGCAAAACCGGTCCGCAGCAAGCCGGCGAAAACCATGGACAGCGACGAGCTGCCCCAGACCTACTGCAAGGCCCTGACCAACCAGATCACCAACTACCTGAACACCAAGGTCCGCATTGTCCAAAACGGTTCCAGGGGAAAACTGGAGATCGAGTACTATTCCAGTGACGACCTGGACCGGCTGGTAAGCCTGCTGTCGGGATCGTGACAGGTTGAGTCTATCTTGTCTTGACCACGGAAACAATGAAAAAACAATGAGTTACTGCTGCTGACGTGGTTTGCGGATTCTGAAAGGGGTATATTCATGGCGCTGATGCAGATTACCATTATCCCGGTGGGAACAGGGTCGACCTCGGTGGGGCGTTTTGTTGCCGACGTGCAGCTCCTGCTGGAAAAAGAGGGGGTGGAATATGCCCTCAATGACATGGGAACAGAGATCTACGGGACGCCGACCGAGCTGTTTGCGCTGGCAGCCAGGATCCACGAAGAACCGTTCAGGCAGGGCGCCGAACGGGTGGTGACCCAGATCGTGATCGACGACCGCAGGGACCTGGACCGCCACATCGGTGATAAACAGCGGGCTGTGCGCAGGAGGCTTGAAAATGAAGAGAGGTGAGCGCAGCATCCGGAGGACCCCCCTGGTGCTCTTGGCGCTGTTTGTTCTCCTCTGGCTGACCGGCATCAACCTGGGCGAGCCGGGCCGGGTCCTTGAGCAGGCAAAGTCGATCTGCCTGGCCTGTATCGGCATAGGGTAGGGTGATGGAAATCATACGCAAATGGAGCCAGGCGATCTGGCTCCTCCTGGTCAACGGATTCTGGGGGTTCCCGGTCACCGGAAACCTCTACCAGGGACCGCTCAAGGTCATCTGTTCACCTGGCCTCAACTGCTACTCCTGTCCGGCCGCCACGACCTACTGTCCCATCGGCAGCCTGCAGCAACTGCTGCTGGGCATCCGTTTTTCCATCGAGAGCGGCAGGTACTACATGGGAGCCTTTGTCGTCGGCACCATGGGGATCATCGGGGCAACGGCTGGCCGGTTCATCTGCGGATGGGCCTGTCCCTTCGGGCTGTACCAGGAACTGCTCCACCGCATACCGTCGAGAAAATTTTCCATCCCGCCGATCCTCAACGGATTAAAATACCTCTTTCTGGTCTTCTTTGTTATAGTGCTTCCCTTGGTTCTGGTTGACGACTTCGGCCTGGGCAAGCCCTGGTTCTGTAAGTATGTCTGCCCGGCCGGGACCCTGGAGGCCGGGATTCCCATGGTCCTGCTGCAGCCGGACCTGCGCACGACCCTTGGCTGGCTCTATGTCAACAAGATCGGTCTCCTGGTCCTCTTTTCCGCCTGGTCGGTCCTGGCCAGCAGGCCGTTCTGCCGCACCACCTGTCCATTGGGCGCGTTCTACGGCCTGTTCAACCGGGTCAGCCTGGTGAAGATCCGCCTGGACAGGGATGCATGCACCTCCTGCGGCGCCTGCCACGCCGTCTGCCCGGTGGAGATCAGGATCAACGAGACACCTGGCAGCAGCGAATGCATCAACTGCCTGCGCTGCCTGAGCGAGGCATGCCGGTTTGATGCCCTGTCCCTTGAAGTGGCCGGTTTTCCGCTGCGAAGCAGGTCGGTCAGCAAAGCCAATGTCAGCAACTGAAAACTACTGTATGAAACCAACACGACTCCTGCTTGTTCTCTGTATCCTGGGCCTGCTTCTCACCACCGCTACCGTGGCCGCGGCCGAGATGGTGGCGGTTGCCAGCGACAATGTCAATCTGCGCTCGGGGCCGGGTACAAAGTACAAGGTGACCTGGAAACTGGGATCAGGATTCCCGCTCAAGGTCCTGAAGCGGAAAGGGGACTGGCTGCGCGTGCAGGACTTCGAGGGCACCATCGGCTGGATCAGCTCCAAGGTGGTGAACAGGACCCCGCACATGATTGTCAAGGTGAACCGCAAATCGAAAAAACGGATCAATGTGCGCAGCGGGCCGGGAACCAGGTTCCGGATCGTGGCCAAGGCCTATTACGGGGTGGTTTTCAGGACCCTGGAGCAGAAGAACGGCTGGGTCAGGGTCCGCCACGAGAAGGGTGTCAGCGGCTGGATAAAACGAAGCCTGCTGTGGGGATTCTGAATCCTCTGTCCGCAAGCGGTCACAGGCAGGGTACCCATCTGCACGCGTTCGAACCTCACAATATACGGGGTGTAGTCGATCACGCGCAGCGGTGCCACCCTGCAGCCGCTTACAGGTCCTGTGCTGATCCCGGGCAGTGTACCCCGTGCTCGGTTACCTGTTTTCAGTTGCAGATGGAGGACAACTCGATTCGGGGCCACGAAAAACGCCGCCCCCGGACAAGGTCTGAGGGCGGCGGCGTATGTGGCGGAGAGAGAGGGATTCGAACCCTCGGTGGAGTGTAACCCCCACACTCGCTTAGCAGGCGAGCACCATCGGCCAGCTCGGTCATCTCTCCGTTTGGTCGGGTCCTGGCGGAGGGAGTAGGATTCGAACCCACGGTACTTTCGTACAACGGTTTTCAAGACCGCCGCCTTAAACCACTCGGCCATCCCTCCAGGCTGACAGAAGTAGATACCATTTCACAGGAACACTGTCAATAATCTCTCGCTCCGCATTCATGACAGAGGAAAGAACAACAGACACGGCCTACCGGGATGTCGAACTGAAGAACCTGGCCTGCCTGTACGAGATCACCAAGCACCTCGCTTCTGCGTCCAACCTGCAGGACTGCCTGGAAAATATCGTCGACACCCTGGCCCGGGAAAAGCAGATGGAAAACGGCACAGTCACCATCGTCAACCCGGTTACCGGTGAACTGGAGATCGAGGTGGCGCACGGCATCACGGCCGAGGCACGCCGGCGCGGCCGGTACAAGCTGGGGGAGGGAATAACCGGCAAGGTGGTGGCATCGGGCGAACCCATCCTGGTGCCCCAGATAGGTGAGGAGCCCATGTTTCTCAACCGGACCCGGACCCGGGGCGATGAACGGAAAAAACGGGCCTCCTTTCTCTGCGTGCCCATCAAGGCCGGCAAGCAGTCCATCGGCGCCCTGTCCGTGGACCGGGAATATGGGGACGGGTTCGGGGTCCAGTCGGAGCAGGACCTGCGTTTCCTGATCGTGGTCTCGGGCCTCATCGCCCAGACCGTGCAGCGGATCCAGTCGGTGAACGAGGAAAAGGAGGCCCTGCGCCAGGAGAACTCCAAGCTGCGGCGCGAACTGACCGACCGCAACCGGATCAAGCAGATCATCGGCAACTCGTCGCGTATGCAGGAGGTGTTCGACATGGTGCACCGGGTGGCGGACTCCAACGCCACCGTGCTCCTTCGCGGCGAGTCGGGCACGGGCAAGACCCTGGTCGCCAGGGCCCTGCACCACAATTCGAGCCGTGCAAGCGGACCGTTCGTGGTGGTCAACTGCTCGGCCCTGCCCGAGACCCTGCTCGAGTCCGAGCTGTTCGGACACGAGAAAGGGGCCTTTACCGGCGCCAACGAGCTCAAGAAAGGGCGCTTTGAACAGGCCGAGGGTGGGACCCTGTTCCTTGACGAGATCGGCGAGATCAGCCTGGCCGTACAGGTCAAACTGCTCAATGTCATCCAGGAGCGGACCTTCCAGCGGCTGGGCTCCACCCGGACCATCCGGACCAATATCCGGCTGGTGGCGGCCACCAACCGCGACCTGGAAAAGGCGGTCAAGGAGATGAAGTTCAGGGAAGACCTCTACTACCGGCTCAACGTCTTTCCCATCTACCTGCCGCCCCTGCGCGAACGCCGCACCGATATCCTGCTTCTGGCCGAGTACTTCCTGGAAAAGTATGCCAAGGAAAACAATAAAAATATCAAAAGGATATCAACATCGGCCATTGATCTGCTCATCCAGTACCACTGGCCGGGCAACGTGCGTGAGCTGCAGAACTGCATCGAGCGGGCCGTGCTCATCTGCGACGGGCAGACCATCAAGTCGATCCACCTGCCGCCGTCGCTTCAGTCGGCGGATACTGTCCGTTCCGGCCGGCCCCTTTCCCTGGCGGCGGCGGTGGAGAACTTCGAGCGCGAGCTGATCGTCGAGGCCCTGAAGAAGAACAGGGGCAACCAGACCAAGGCTGCCCGGTACCTGGACACCAGCCTGCGGATCATCAACTACAAGATCCACAACTATGGCATCGATCCACGCCAGTTCAAGGTAAAGTGATGGATATCCTGCTCCATGTCTGCTGCGGACCCTGCACCATCTATCCGCTCTCGGTGCTGCGCGGGGAGGGACACCGTGTTCGCGGCTACTTCTATAATCCCAATATTCACCCATACCGGGAATTCAGAAGAAGGATAGGGGCACTGGTCACGTTAATGGAAAAAACCGGTTTCAAGGCCGAAATTGACCGCGAGTACGGTCTTGCCATGTACATGCGCAGGGTGGTCTTCAACGAGGAGCAACGCTGCGCCATCTGCTACGATATCCGCCTGGAGGAGACGGCCCGGAAGGCGGCGGAGCAGGGTGCCGACGCCTTCACCACCACCCTGCTCTATTCCAGGTACCAGAACCATGGCCTGCTGCAGGAAAAATGCTCCCTCTATGCGCGGAAGTACGGGGTGGAATTCCTGTACCGTGATTTCCGCCTTGGCTGGCAGGAGGGGATCGACAGGGCCATCGAGCTGGGGCTCTACCGGCAGCCCTACTGTGGCTGTATCTACAGCGAGCAGGAACGCTACGACAAGAAACTGCGCAGGAGGATGCGGCAGCAGAGGCTGGAGACTGATAGTGACACAGGGCCTTCATCCCGGCACGGAATGGAAATTTGTTCAATTCAGGATAAATAGTGACAAGAGGACAACATGTTCAATATCATCGTACTGGCGACAGGCAACAAGAACAAGGTCAGGGAATTCAGGGAACTGCTCCGGGACTCGGATATCGAGATCAAGTGTCTTGATGATTACGGGCCCATGCCCGAACCGGTGGAGGATGGCGCCACCTTTGATGACAACGCCTACAAGAAGGCGCACCACTATGCCCGGGTCCTGGGCCTGCCCTGCCTGGCCGATGATTCGGGCCTGGTGGTGGACGCCCTGGACGGGCGGCCCGGGGTCCATTCGGCCCGCTATGCCGGCGAGGATGCCAGCGACTGGGACAACTGTGAAAAACTGCTGGCCGAAATGAAAGACAAGAGCGATCGCTCGGCCCATTTCGAGTGCGTGCTTTCCCTGGCCACGCCGGGCGGACCGGCCCTGACCTGGGAGGGACGTTGCGACGGGGAGATCACCACCGAGCGGCGGGGTGAGTCGGGATTCGGCTATGACCCGGTCTTCCTGTCAAAGGACCTGGGCAGGACCTTTGCCGAGGCCGACATGGAGGAGAAAAACAGGGTCAGTCACCGGGGCCGGGCCCTGGCCGAGTTCGCGGCCGAGATCGACAAGATCAAGATCTGGCTGCGGCAGCGGATGATGGAGCAGAAACCGCCCAAACCGGACCACAAGGAGTTCGAGCACAACGACTGGTCCCAGGAGAAAATGGTCTGACCCTTTTTCCGGGATAAAAGGGCCTTGCCGGGATGGACCGGAACAGGGCACTGCTGTTCAGTTCGTTGTCGCCTTGAGCCTGGCCAGCACCGTGCCCTCGCGGTTGCGCAGTTCCAGGATATCGCCCTCTATCCGGTAGGATTCGGTGCCAGAGAGGACGTGGAGAAAGGCGTCCTCAATCTCCATGCCCTTGCGGCAGGCCATGCGGGTGGCGGCCATCTTGTTGAAGACCAGGATATCGCCACGCACCAGGTAGGTGCCGAAAAACCGGTTACAGCCGGAAAAACCCCGCTGCCTGCCATCGGGCTCCAGGACAAAGTAGGGTTCCGGCCTTCCCTCGATGGCGGAAACCGGTTTTCCCCCAACCTCGACCAGGCGCCAGGTGGTCCTGGTCAGGCTTGTCCCAGTACTGGCGCCGGTGCAGTCGGTATCCGGCACAACCCTGACCAGGCGGTCCGGGATCACCATGTCCATCCGGCCCATGCCGTTTCGGCCCGGTCTTTTTTCGATCCTGCCCTCGAGAACGACCAGCAGCGGCTCGTCCTGGCCGTGCGGGGTCTGCAGGTAGGCCTGCTCCAGGGCCCTTTCCGCCCCCTCTGCGGCCACGGGAAAAGAGACCCCGCTCAGGCACTCGGTGAAGACGCCGCCCTCCTTTGTGTCCGCATACATGCCCTTCATGCGCACGCTGTCGGGAAAGGGATCTGGTTTTTCGGCCCGGATCAGTTCGTAGGGCAGGCGGGAGATGATCTTCTTTCCCCGCGCGTCCAGCAGCCGCAACCGATCCATCCCCTGGATGGAGAGGACATTGAGCCTGTCCCTCTTCCTGCCGAGCACGATCAGGTTGCCCTCGGCCACGTAGCGCCAGCGGCCCATCTCGGCGGCGGTCTTCTTTGCCTGGCCGTGATCATCGAGCCATATCTTGCGCAACTGATAGATGGAATCGGGCCGCAGGTTGAGGATCAACCGCATGGAGGCGCAGTCGGCGCAGGGCACGGTACCGATATAGGTTGCCGGGGTGGGCAGGGGACAGGCAGGGGCCGCGGCCTCGCCATGGCCGCCAACCGGTTGCCTGGTCCGGGCGCAGCCAATGGCCAGGAACAGGACGATCAACAGGAGCAGGCCGCTCCTCGGCGCCTTTGCGCCCTTTACGTGAA
>DRKI01000120.1 GCA_011051875.1 Desulfobulbus sp.
CGGCCGGGCTGCCGGGCCTGGAGCGTGGCCGCCACCGCCCGCTGATTGCCATAGCCCTGCCAGGCGAGGGTTACGTCCGCGTCCAGGGCCTGGGGGCACGTCCTGGCCAGGAACCGATCCAGCAGCGCCCTGGCCCGCGGCTCTTCCGCAGGGGCCAGCGGGGCCGCCGGCGGCAGCCTGCCGGCACAGCCGGCGAGCAGGACCAGGCCGAGGAGCAGCGGCGCCAGCCTCAGCAGTGGCATCAGCGCGCCTCCTGCTCTTCCAGGATCCGGATCTTCTCCTGCACCGTTTTCCTGTCCGCCTCCTTCTTGTACAGCCCGAGCGCCTTGCGGTACACCCGCAGCGCATCCCCGCTGCGGCCCAGCGCCAGGTAGACATCGCCGAGATGATCAAGGATTGCCGGATCGTCGGGTGAGAGCCGAATGGCCTTTTCCAGCTCCTGCCTGGCTTCCTGCAGACGGCCCAGCCGGAAATAGACCCAGCCCAGGCTGTCGCGGATATAGCCGTTTTCCGGTTTCAGTTTCACGGCCCGCCGGATGTACTCCAGGGCCTTGTCCAGGTGGACCTTCCGGTCGGCCCAGGTGTAACCGACATAGTTCAGGGCCGCCGCATGCTCGGGCTGCAGCCTGATCACCTTCTGCATCACCTTCATGGCCCGCTTGCTCTCACCGCTGGAGTCGAGGAACAACCCATACTGATACAGCAATTCCTCGTTATCGGGAAAGGCGGCCAGTGCCCTGGCAAAGATCTTTTCCCCCTGGTTGCCCCTGCCCTGCTGCTGGTAGAGGGCGGCGAGAAGGATGAACATGTCCGGATTACGGGTCTTCCTGTCGGCGACAGCCTTCTCGAGTAAGCGGATGGCATCGTCCTCCCGCTTCATGACCCGCAGGATGCGAACGCGGAGAAAGAGCGCGTCCCGGTACTCCCCTGCATCGCGGCCGATCTGCCGGAGCTGGACCAGGGCGTCCTCGTACTGTTTTGCCTGGAACTCGATCAGGGCCAGCAGGTAGCGTGCCTGGGGCAGATTCTCGTTCTTGAGCACCTCGCGCAGGATGGAGACGGCCTTGTCGTACTGTTTCTTCCTGGCATAGATACGGGCGATGGTCAGGTCCACCCGGGCCGGGTACTGGCTGATGAACTTGAGCCGGTTCAGTTCGGCCAGGGCCTGGTCTTCCCTGCCCTGGAGAAGAAAGACATGGACAAGGGCGATGCGGGCATCCTCCCTGTTCTCCTCCCGCTCCAGGATCCGGCGATAGACCCGGACGGCCCGGTCGTACTCCTTCTGCTGCATGTACAGCTCGGCCATCTCCATCTCCAGGTCGGCGGACCAGTTGATGGCCAGGGCCCGGCGGTATTCGGCAAGCGCCTTGAGCGGCTTACCGGTGCGCACATAAAAGCGGGCCAGGAGCACACGGGCCGGATAGGAGTCCGGATCGATCGCCAAGGCCCGGTTGAGGGTCTTCAGGGCAAGATCGTCTTTCTTTTCCGTGATATAGAGTTCAGAGAGCAGAAGCAGGGGCATGAGGTCCCGCGGGTTCTGCTGAAGAATAATGGTGTACTGGCGCACGGCGGCATCGAACCTGTCCCGGCGGATCAGGATCTTGGCCAGCAGCATGCGGGAGCCGGTGTCGCGGGGATGCTCCTGCAGGTAGCGCTCCAGCCAGGCCACGGCCTTGTCGTCCTGCCCGGTGCGGATGAGAAGCACCGGGATCTTGGGGGCGATGTAGTCGGCCGCGGGATCGCAGATAAGGGCCTTTTCATAGGCCTCGAGCGCCTCGGGAAAACGGGAGGTCAGCTCGGCATACCTGCCCCAGAGAAAATAGAAGTAGGAGCAGTCGTAGTCCCTCTCTTCCGCAGAGGTCTCCTGCGTCTGCTCCCGGTCGTGGCCTGCCGCCACTTTATGCGGGGCACAACCGCTCACCATCGCTCCCATGGCGAGCAGGATGCCAGCCAGCAACGGCAGCCATGGTCTTCTCACGTGCCGCACCTGTATCCCTTTCTGTCCATCAGTTCCAGGACCGCCTGCCGGATCTCTGCCTGTACCGCGTCCAGGGGCGCGGATGCATCGATGCGCCTGATATACTCCCGGGAAAAGGAGGCAAAGAGGCGCGCCACCCTGCGCAACTGGTCGAGCTGCTCGAAATCATTCAACTGCTCGCCCCGAAGTTCCCGGATCCTGGCCAGGCTCTGTTTAGGTTCCATGGTCAGCAGCAGCACCAGGTCCGGTTCGGGGGCAAAACTGTTGGCGGCAAAGACCTGGTCCGGGTCACAGCCGGCAGCGCCCTGGTAGGCCGCGGTGGAAAAGTAGTAGCGGTCAGTGAGCACGATCCTGCCGGCGGCCAGGGCCGGCTCGATGCAGTCGCGCACATGCTGTCTGCGATCCCGGATAAAAAGCTCCAGCTCCTCTTCCGGGGTGCACCTTCCCCGGTCCAGGTAGAGCGCCCTGATCCGGCGGCCGTATTCACCATCCGTGGGCTCCCTGGTCGCCACCACCTCGCATCCCATGCCCTTCAGGAAATCCGCCAGCCGGGCCAGCTGGGTGGTCTTGCCGGTCCCGTCGACGCCTTCAAAGGCGATGAGCAGCCCCCGCCCTCTCATAGTTCGCATACCTGTTTCCTGTTGGCCGTGATCAATGCCGCCATCCTGCAGGCCTCGGCAAGGCTCGAGGGATCGGCCACTCCCCTGCCGGCAATGTCATAGGCCGTGCCGTGGTCCACCGAGGTCCTGACGATGGGCAGGCCCAGGGTGACATTGACGCCGTCACTGAAGTGGAGCAGCTTGAAGGGGATCAGCCCCTGGTCATGATACATGGCCACCACGGCATCACAATGACCCGAGGCCGCCCGGTGAAAGACCGTGTCCGGCGGCCAGGGACCGCTCACCGCCGCGGATGCTGCACAGTCATTCACGGCCGGGGTGATGACCAGTGCCTCCTCGTCCCCGAACATCCCGTCTTCGCCGGCATGGGGATTGAGGCCGGCCACCGCGATCCGCGGCTGCGGGATGGCGAAATCGCGGCGCAGGGAATCCGCGGTCGCCCTGATACACGCGGCCACCCGCTCCCGCGTGAGCAGGGCCGGCACCCGCGCCAGCGGCTCATGGATGGTCGCCAGGACCACCTTGAGGCTGCGGCCCGCCATCATCATCCAAAAATCATCGCTCCCTGTCAAGCGGGCAAGCATCTCGGTATGACCGGGAAAACGATAGCCGGCCCGGTTGAGGGCGGTCTTGGTGATGGGACAGGTGACCATGCCGGCAAGTGTTCCCTGCCGGATCAGCCGCACCGCCTCCTCGATGTAACGGGCCATGGCCCGGCCGGTATCGAGGCCGGGTTGGCCCCACTGGAGGCGGTCAGCGGCAAGATGCGAGAGTTCGAGCACCGGAACCGTGCCGGCGGGCGCCTCGGCGCCGGGTTGCCACGGGACCATGGCCACGGTCAGGCCGAGCAGCTCCGCGGTCGCACGCAGCACGCCAATATCGCCCAGGACCACGAACCTGCTGCCGGCCGGCCGGGGGAAGTCGAGATAAAACTTGAGGATGATTTCGGGCCCGATTCCCACCGGGCAGCCCATGGTTATGCCGATAGTATCCATAGTGATGCAGCCGGCCGGGAGGATACAGGATGCCCCTTGCGATTCCTCCCCGGGGTTCAGTAATCGGGATGGAAGGCGTCCTCGAGAACGTCCACCCGGATCCGGCCGTCCCGGTCCCGGGTCACCGCGACCACGTCGAACCGGGCCGTCTCGTTCTCCAGGTGGTGACGGGCGATATAGTCGGTGGCGACCAGGACGAGCTGGTGCTGCTTGCGCCGGTCCACGGCCTCGAACGGCGTGCCGTACCGGTCCGACTGCCGGGTCTTGACCTCGATGAAGACCAGCTGGCCGCGATGGCGGGCAACGAGGTCAACCTCGCCGAAGCGGCGGCGATAGTTCCGGGCCAGGATGCGGTAGCCCCGCCGCTCGAGGCAGGCAGCGGCCAGCTCCTCGCCCCGACGTCCCAGCGGCATGGTGTTTTTCGCTCCCCGGCCGGCCATCACCCTGTCACCACAGTCCCTGCTGTTGCGGCGAGGCAGAGGTGTCCTCGAAAAACTCGCGTACTCCCCTGAAGGTCCGCCGGTGGATCGGGCAGGGGCCGTGCTCCACCAGGGCCTGCCGGTGCTCCCGGGTCGGATAGCCCTTGTTGCGCAGAAAGTTGTAGACCGGGTATTGCCGGTGGTACTGCTCCATCAACCGATCCCTGGTCTCCTTGGCGACAATGGAGGCCGCGGCAATGGAAGCGCTCCTGGATTCGCCCTTGACCAGGGCAAGCTGCGGCAGGGCCATGGGCACGGTGAACTTGCCGTCAACGAGGAGAAAGCCCGGCAGGCCGCTGTCCAGGCAGGCCTCGGCCGCGCGCTTCATGGCCTGCAGCGATGCCTGGAGGATATTGAGCCGGTCGATCTCGGCCGCATCGACCACCGAGACCCCTATCCGGGCGCCGCAGTCCAGGACATAGGCGTGCAGCTCGCGGCGGCGGCGGGCGCTGAGCTGCTTGGAGTCACGGAAGCGGCCATAGTCGCAGGCCGGAGGCAGGATGACACAGGCGGCCACCACCGGACCGGCAAGCGGACCGCGGCCGGCCTCGTCCAGTCCGGCGATATCGGTAAACCCCTGCCGGACGAGATCCTTTTCGTAATGAAAGGTATCCACTGCTTCGTCACCCGGGGCAACAAAAGCAAAAGAGGCACACGGCTCCCTGTTCATCGGAAATCCATGTGCCTCCGGGGTGCCAAGGATAGCCTGCCGGCTCAGCGCACGCGCCGCTCCCGGATACGGGCGGCCTTGCCACGACGTTCACGCAGGTAGTAGAGCCTGGAACGCCGAACCCGGCCCAGGGAAACCACCTCGATCTTCTCGATCCGGGGTGAGTGCAGGGCAAAGGTCTTTTCCACGCCCACACCGTGTGAGATCTTGCGCACAGTGAAGCTGGCGTTCATCTTGCCGCGCTTGCGCTTGAGCACCACGCCCTGGAAGACCTGGACACGTTCCTTGTTGCCCTCGATGATACGGATATGGACCTTGACCGTATCGCCGGGGCGAAACTCGGGATGGTCAAAACGCATCTGCTCCTGGTCGATCTTGTCGATGATATTCATTGCCATGTCTCTCGATTCACGGGTACAGGCTTTCCGTACCCGATGGATGCCTCCACTCCATCCGGCTCGGCACAGGCCGATGATTATTGTATAATGAACTATTTCAAATATAACTATAAATACAACCCGGCATGACCCGGCCATGCCATGCGATCGGCCCGGTCACGACAACCCGTCAACGTAAACGGTCGCAGGGCACCCCGTCCGGCCACTGCGAACAACGCCCGCTCCATGCCCGCAGGAACGGGCGTGACCACGTGACACCGCACAGCAGGGCCAGGAGCGGGGATCTTCTTGTCTCAGGCGCAACCTTCCCTGTTTCCGGTCTTCTGTCCTTCGCTTTCCCGGCACCCAAGCAACCGGTCCAGGACAATGGCCGCGGCAGAACGGACCGAAAGGTGATTGTAGTCGCCCGGCCCGCAGATGGGTGGCAGGCTCGCATCGGCGCGGGCCAGCAGCTCGGGATCCAGGCCCCAGGCGGTTCCAAAGAGCAGCAGCACCGGCCGGGATTCGGACAGCCGCTGCCGCAGCGCATGGAAGGCCACCTCTTTCTCGCCCGGCCTGGCGCAGGTTGCCACCAGCATGGGCCGCATGCCCCAGCGCTCGGTCATTGCCGCCACGGCCTCGTCCAGCCCGGAACAGACCCGGATGATGGCCAGGGCGCTGCATCGGTCCGGATTGGCCCGGCTGCCGTATCCCTCGGTCCAGTGCCCGATGATGCGCCTGGCAAGCTCCCGCTGCCGGGCAAAGGGGGTGACCACCCAGTAGGTCCCCACGCCATAGGTGCGCCCGGCCCGGGCGATATCATGCAGGTCCAGGTTGGTGACCGCGGAGCCGATGGTCTCCCCCCTGCGGTTGACCACAGGGTAGTGGACCAGGGCCAGGTCCAGCCGCAGATCCCTCATGTCGCTCGTGCCCCGGCCTTCTCGACCTCTTCGAGCAGCCCTTCCCTGGCAAGCAGTTTTCTCTCACCGGCCGTGAACCGGACCATGGCCAGCATGTCGGGCCGCCGTGCCAGGGTCTCCCGGATCGATTCGAGGAACCGGTACCGGCTGATGGCGGCATGGTCGCCGGAGAGCAGAACCTCCGGCACCCCGCTGCCCTCGAAGACCCGCGGCCGGGTGTACTGGGCGTGCTTGAGCAGGCCGCGGCTGAAGGTATCATTGGCTGCCGAGTCACGGCAGCCGAGCACCCCGGGCAGGAGCCGGGTCACGGAATCGATGACCACCATGGCCCCCAGTTCACCGCCGGTGAGGATATAGTCGCCTATGGAAAGCTCCTCGTCCACGTAGTGGCGGCGAAACCGCTCGTCAACCCCCTCGTAGCGGCCGCAGACCAGGATCAGCCTGGAGAGACCGGCATATTCCTCGGCCACCCGCTGGCTGTACGTCCGGCCGCGGGGCGAGAGCAGGACCACCGGCCCGGCGTCTCCATCGTTCCGGACCGCCTGCAGGCAGGCGGCCAGGGGTTCCGGCTTCATGACCATGCCCTCACCGCCGCCAAAAGGGCGGTCATCGGTCATCCGGTGGCGGTCCGTGGCATACTCGCGGATATCATGCAGCCTGACCGTGATCAGGTCCCGCGCCAGGGCGCGCCGCAGGATTCCCTCCTGCAGTACCGAACCGAACAGGTCCGGGAAGATGGTCAGGACGTCAAAACGCATGGAGTCCGCGGTCCGGGTGTCCGGTTCAGCCGTTGATCTCAAGCAGGCCCGGCGGCAGGTTCAGCACCACCCGGTCCGCCTCGATCCGGACCAGGAACTCGGAGACCAGGGGCAGCAGGTGTTCCCGGCTCCCGTCCCTGACCACCAGGATATCATGGGCGCCGGTGGCCATGATCCCGGTCACCTCGCCCACCGCGTCTCCCTCTTCGGTCACCACCAGCTTGCCCTCGAGCTCGTGGAGATAGAATTCATCCTCGGCCGGCTCCGGCAGGTCTTCACGCCGCAGCCAGACCTGCTCGCCCACCAGTTCTTCCGCCTGGTTGCGGCTGACACACCCCTCGAGCCGGAGCAGGACCTGGTTGCCCTGGATCCTGGCCTGTTCGTTGACAAAGGGCCGCCTGGGCGCATCCTCCCCGGCGGCAAGGTAGAGGACCCTGTATTGCCTGAAGTTGCCGGGATCGTCGGAATAGGGGTAGACCTTGATCTCGCCCCTGATGCCGTGCGCCCGGGTCACCTTGCCAAGCAGAATGAAGTCATCGCCCATGGCTACTCGACGATTTCAAGGCGCGAGCGCTTCTCCTCCCTGGCGGCCGCGGCGGCAAGCACGGTCCGCATGGCCCGGGCCGTCCGTCCCTGTTTGCCGATCACCTTGCCGAGGTCGTCGCGTGCAACACGCAGTTCCACGGTAACGCACCCCTCTTCCTCGCGCAGGCTGGTATTCACGGCATCGGGGTGATCGACCAGCCGGGCGGCGATAAAGGTTATCAACTCCTTCATCTAGGCAGACTCGGCCTGGAGGGCGTGTCTCTTTATGAGACTCTGCACCGTGGTGGTGGGCTTGGCGCCCTTGCCCATCCACGCCTGCAGCTTGTCACTGTCGATCTTGATATCGGCCGGATCCTGCATGGGATCATAGGTGCCTACGATATCAAGAAACTTGCCGTCGCGCGGAGCCTGGCTGTCAGCCACGACAATACGGTAGAAGGGATGTTTCTTGCGGCCTTTGCGGGTCAAACGGATACGTACTGCCATTGTTCAACTATCCTCCAGTGGATATTTTCTCTTGTTTTCTGCTGGCTGCCGGAACCGAACCGGAACCGTGCCGGTCACGGATGAAGGGCTAACGGGCAAGTCCCTTGGGCAGCTTCCGGCGCCTGCCGCCGCGCATGACCGATTTGCCCTTGAATTTCTTCATCATCTTCAGCATCATGGTATAGCTCTTCAGGACCCGGTTCACCTCGGCGACACTGGTGCCCGAGCCCCTGGCGATGCGCTGCCTGCGGCTGGCATTGATGATCCGGTGGTTCAGCCGCTCCTTCCTGGTCATGGAACGGATGATGGCCTCGGTCTTGACCAGCTCCTTCTCGTCCGGCCGCGGGGCATCCTTGAGCTGCTTGAGCTTGTTGATCCCGGGGATCATGTCCATGAGCTGTTCCAGGTTGCCCATCTTCTTGATCTGCTGGATCTGGTCCAGGAAATCCTCCAGGGTAAAGGCGTTCTTCTGGATCTTGCGTGCCAGCTTGCGGGCCTTTTTCTGATCAACGACCGCCTCGGCCTTTTCGATCAGCGACAGGACATCGCCCATGCCCAGGATACGGGACGCGGCCCGGTCAGGATGAAAGACCTCGATGGCATCCAGGGACTCGCCGACACCGACGAACTTGATGGGCTTGCCGGTCACCTTCTTGACCGAAAGCGCGGCGCCGCCCCGGGCGTCACCTTCCATCTTGGTCAGGATGACACCGGTGATCTCCAGGTCCTCGTTGAACCTGGCGGCAACGGTCACCGCATCCTGGCCGGTCATGGCATCGGCCACGAACAGGACCTCGGTCAGGGGCACGGCACGACTGATCTCGCGCAGCTCGGTCATCAACGCCTCGTCCACGTGCAGGCGGCCCGCGGTGTCGATGATCACGGTATCATACTGCTTTGCCTCGGCCTCGGCCACGGCGCGGCGGGCGATGTCCACCGGGTTCTGCTCGGTCGAGGAGGGAAAGACCGGCACCTCCACCTGCTGGCCCAGGACATGGAGCTGCTCAATGGCCGCAGGCCGGTAGACATCGGCAGGCACCAGGAACGGTTTGCGCCCCTTGGCCTTGAGCTGGCGCGCCAGCTTGGCGGCCGTGGTGGTCTTGCCCGAGCCCTGGAGACCGGCAAGCATGATGGTGACCGGCTGCCGGCCGTCCAGGCGCAGGCCGGCGGTCTCGCTGCCGAGCAGGGTGACCAGCTCGTCGTGCACGACCTTGATCACCTGCTGGCCCGGAGAGAGGCTGGCCAGGACATCCCGGCCCACCGCCTTTTCCGTCACCGCGGCGACAAAGTCCTTTACTACCTGGTAGTTGACGTCGGCCTCCAGGAGGGCGGTGCGCACCTCGCGCATGGCATCCTGGATATTCTCCTCGGTCAGCTTGCCGTGGCCACGGAGCTTCTTGAATACGCCTTCCAGGCGATCAGTAAGATTTTCGAACATATCGTATCACCCGTGGACCGGAAGACATGCAGGCTCCCGGATACTTGGCAGGGGGCAGGGCCGGAATAGCGGCCATACCGCCTGATAAACCACCATGGCTGGGCCGGCCTGTCACCGCCCAGCCGCAACAACGCATGGAAGTGGCGCCTCTGTTGTCACTGCGGTCGGCTGTTTTCGCAGCACGGCTGGGATCAATTACCGTTCAGCCGAAACGGACAATAGTGCCTGCCCTGTCGCTGCGGGCGAGTCAGGACGACGGTCTGGAGGAACCCTTTGCCAGGGACTGACCAGTTCTGGTTTGAGCCAAAACTCAAAATTTTTACACTACCTTCCCTGCCATGTCAAGGAAGAAGCGATATTATCCGGCCCGCAATCACGAGGCAATGGCGGCTGCCACCTTCTCCAGGGCCTCGGGGGTATCGGCCTGGATGCAGGTGACACCGGAACCGCGCGGCGCGATCTTCTTCACCAGGCCGGTGAGCACCTTGCCGGGGCCGAGTTCGACAAAGACCTCGACGCCGTCGGCAAGCATCCGGTTCATGATCTCGAACCAGCGCACACGGGAGGCGATCTGGCGGGCCATGATGGAGCGGATGGCTGCAGGGTCATCCTCCGGACCGGCGGTGACATTGAACAGAACGGGACGTGCGGGCGGATGAAAGGCGATGCTTTCCATGAAGGCGGAAAAATCGTCCACTGCGCCGGCGACCAGCGGACTGTGGTTGGCCACGCTGACCTTGAGTGCGATCACCTTGCCGCCTCTCTCGCGGCACACCGCGGCCACGCGGTCCAGGCCCTCCCTGTCCCCGGACAGGACCACCTGTTTTTCCGAATTGTGGTTGGCCACCACGCAGACCCCGGGCCCGGGACAGGCGGCGAGCAGTTCCTCGAGCTCGGCAATGGTCAATCCGAGCACCGCCATCATCCCGCCGGGGTTGGCCGCACCCTCACGTTCCATGAGCTCACCGCGGCGGGTGACCAGGGCCATGGTGTCCTCTGCGGACAGGACACCGGCGGCATGGAGGGCACTGTACTCTCCCAGGCTGTGGCCGGCCAGCCAGGCCGGTTCCAACCCTGGCAGCAGGGTGCGCAACTGCAGCCAGCAGACCAGGTTGATCACGGTCAGGGCCGGCTGCAGGTACAGGACCCGGGTCAGTTCCTCCATGGGGCCCTGCCGGCAGAGCCTGCCCAGCGCCATGCCGCTTTGTTCCTCTGCCATGGCCAGCAGGCTGCGCGCCTCGGCGTTGCTTTCAAAAAACTGCGTCCCCATGCCGACATACTGCGAGCCCTGGCCCGGGAAGAGAATTGCTGTCTTCTTCATGATTCCTGTATATTCTGCTGTTGATTGTCACCGGAAAACTGGAGTACCAGAAACAGGGCCACGCCCACGCAAATGGCGGAATCGGCCACATTGAAGGGCGGCCAGTGATGGGAACCGATGTAAAAATCGAGGAAATCGACCACGGCCCCGAACCGGACCCTGTCCACCAGGTTACCCAGGGCACCGCCTCCGATGAGGGCCAGGCTGACGGTATACCAGCGCCGGTGGGGACCAAGACGGCCCTGGAGCCAGACAATCACCGCCAGGGCCACCAGGCCGACCCCGATGAAAAAGGCCTGCCGCCACCAGGTGGGATGGCCGGCCAGGATACCGAAGGCGGCGCCGGTATTGGTGAGAAAGGTCAGGCTGAACAGGCCCGGTATGATCTGCCGGGACTCGTAGAGGGCAAACTCCCGCATGATCAGAAACTTGGTCACCTGGTCCAGGCCGAGAACCAGGGCCATGCCAAGGAAAAACCAGACCCGGCCGCTGTGGTGCCGCACCCCCGGGGCGGACCGGCTCATGGCCTCCGGGCCAGGGAACGGACGACCCCGGCGCAGCGGCTGCAGAGGGAGGGATGTTCATCATCCCTGCCCACGCTCTCGGAGATTATCCAGCAGCGTTCGCACTTGCCGCCCGGCGCCGGCCGGACCGCGATCTTCAGGTTGTCCACGGTCTCGCTGTCCATGACCTCCACACCCTCGCCCCCGACCTGCCCGTCCACCAGCTTCATGGAAGAGACAATGCAGAGCTCACGCAGCATCTCCAGGTTGTCGGCCAGGAACTCCGCCGTCCCGCCCTCTGCCCGGAAAAGGACCTCCGCATCCAGGGAAAGCCCGATCACCTTGTCGCGGCGGGCGGCCTCCAGCACCCGGGTCACCTCGCCGCGCAGGGTGAGCAGCCGCTCCCAGCGCGCGTCCAGGTCCCTGTCCCCGGCAATGTCGTCCACCCCGGGAAAGGAAGCAAAAAAGACAGACTCTTCAATGGGGGCATCGGCACCCAGGCCATGCAGGTGCTCCCAGGCCTCGGCAGCGGTAAAGCTCAGCACCGGCGCCATCAGGCGGAGCAGGCCGTCCAGGATCCGGTAAATCACGGTCTGCGCACCCCTGCGGCCGGGATCGTCCGGGGCCGAACAGTAGAGCCGGTCCTTGAGAACATCCATGTAGAGGCTGGAGACCACGGTGCCGCAGAAGTTGTGCAGACCATGGTAGACGGCGTGGAATTCGTACTCGTCATAGGCCCGGGTCACCCGGCGGACCAGCTCGGCGAACCGGGCCAGGGCCCAGCGGTCGATCTCGGCCAGGGCGTCGTACTCCACCCGGTCGCGGTCCGGGTCAAAGTCATAGAGATTGCTGAGCAGGAAGCGGATGGTGTTGCGCATCTTGCGGTAGGCGTCAGAGACGTGGCCCAGGATCTCGTCCGAGACCTTGACGTCATCCTGGTAGTTCTCGCTCGAGACCCAGAGGCGCAGGATCTCGGCGCCATACTTGTCAATGACCTCCTGCGGCGCCACCACGTTGCCCACCGACTTGGACATCTTCTTGCCCTGCCCGTCCACCACGTAGCCGTGGGTCAGGACCCCCAGGTAGGGGGCGCGGCCGCGGGTCCCCACCGAGGTGAGCAGGGAGGACTGGAACCAGCCGCGGTGCTGGTCACTGCCCTCGAGATAGAGATCGGCCGGCGAGCGCAGCTCGGGACGCGGTTCGAGAACGGCGGCGTGGCTGGTACCGGAGTCGAACCAGACATCGAGGATATCGGTCTCCTTGCGAAACCTGGTGCCGCCGCAGGAACAGTGCACTCCCGCGGGTACAAGGTCGGCGGCCTCGTAGCGGAACCAGGCATCGGCGCCCTCGCTTGCAAAGAGGGACTCGATCCGCTCACAGACCGCGCTGTCCCTGAGGATCTCGCCGCACTCCTCACAGGTAAGCACGGTGACGGGCACGCCCCAGGCCCGCTGCCTGGACAGGCACCAGTCGGGCCGGTTCTCCACCATGCCGTAGATCCGCTGCTCGCCCCAGGCCGGGGTCCACCTGACCTCGCGGATGGCGGCCAGGGCCTTTTTGCGCAGGTCGTTCTTCTCCATGGAAATAAACCACTGGGCCGTGGCCCGGTACATGACCGGCCGCTTGCAGCGCCAGCAGTGGGGATAGCTGTGGACGATGTCCGTCTCCAGGACCAGGCTGCCCTCGGCCCTGAGATCATCGTTGA
>DRKI01000121.1 GCA_011051875.1 Desulfobulbus sp.
GCGATGATCTCGGCCAGGTGCGGGAATGCCTGGATTGCGGTGTGCATGTCATCATGCTCGACAACATGGCTCCGGCCGCTCTGCGGGAGGCAGTGGATCTCGTGTCCGGCAGGGCCCTGCTCGAGGCCTCGGGCGGCGTTACCCTGGACACGGTGCGGGAGATCGCCGAGACCGGGGTCGATATCATCTCCATTGGCCGGCTCACCCATTCCGCGCCAGCCTGCGACATCGGCCTGGATTGGATGGGCTGACAGGCTTTTCTCCCGGATCCGCCGGCAGCTCACTTCCCCGGCTTGTCCACCAGGGTGAGCCGCGGTTTTGGCCCGGAAAGCTCTGTCGGCGCCTGAGCCTTGATGCGCCTGGATGTGCCATCCAGGGCGGGCAGGAACCTGTTGATCACCTGGTCCCAGAACAGGGCGCTGATGAGGGACAGCCGGTTTTCCGGCGAGCCGCTGCCGCGGAGCGCCCGGTCAAGGAGTTGTTGCTGCCGCTCCAGGCTATCCCGCAGGTCTTTATCATCATACCTGGCAATGGTATCCTTGATGAGCCGCCGCCGTTCTCTTTCAAAGGCGAGCCGGTCTTCCCGGAACAGGGCCGCAAGCCGCTCGTGTTCCTCTGCGCTCTGCTGTGGCGTTGTCTGAACAGGCATATCGGTTCCTCATGAAATGATTCCATTGGATGGGAAGGGCCGTAGTAGGCACCTTCCCCCGTGGCGTTTTGCCTTTACCTCACAGTCCTCCGTTTTCCGGCAGCGGAATCCCTTGAGCAGATTTTCAGGTGACTCCCGGAACAGTTCGGTCATCCTGTCCGCTGGCACCGGCGGGCTGACCAGGTAACCCTGGATGAGGTGGCAGCCATGCTCGCACATGAAGTGGGCCTGCTCCAGGGTTTCCACGCCTTCGGCGATCACGCCCAGCCCGAGGCTGCCCGCCATGTTGATGATGGTCGCTGCGAGTACGGCATCGTCCTGGTCGTCGGGCAGGTTGCGGACAAAGGAGCGATCTATTTTGAGGATATCGATGGGCAGCTGCTTGAGGTAGGATAGTGATGAGTAGCCGGTACCGAAATCGTCCACCGAGATCCTGATCCCCATCTTTTTCAATTCCCACAGCAGGCCGATGGCCAGGTCTTCCCGTTCCATCATCAGGGTCTCGGTGATCTCCATCTCCAGTGCCTCCGGCGGCAGGCCGCTTTCAAGCAGGGCTGCCCGCACCGAAGGGAGAAAGTTTTCCTGGGAGAACTGCCTGGGCGACAGGTTGACCGAGACAGAGAGTGAGAAACCCTGCTTCAACCAGCGTGCGGCCTGGTTGCAGGCGATAAGCAGGACCTGTTCTGCCAAGGGGATAATGAGACCCGTGGTCTCTGCCAGGGGAATGAACTCGGCCGGCGAGATCATCTCCCCCGGTTCCGGCTCCCAGCGGACCAAGGCCTCCACCCCGGTGATCCGCCGCCGGATCAGGTCGACCTTGGGCTGGTAATAGACCCGGAATTCATCGTTTGCCAGTGCCTGCCGCAGGCGGGTGCTGAGGGAGAAACGCCGGGCCATCCGTTCGTTGAGCTCGGTGGTGAACAGGTGGTGGGTGTTCTTGCCCTCGTCCTTGGCCCGGTACATGGCCAGATCGGCATTGGAGAGGAGGGTCTCCTCGTCCTCGCCGTCATCGGGCGCCACGGCAATGCCCGCGCTGACTGTGATGAAGAGCTGCCGGTTTTCTATGGTAAATGGTTCCTGAAAACTCTCCCCGATGCGGCCGGCCATGTCTATTGCTGCCTGGACATCGGTGATGTTCTCAAGCAGGACGAGAAAGTCGTCACTGCCCTGGCGGGCTACGGTGTCGTTTTCGCGTACACACTGCCTGATCCGCAAGGCTGCCTGCTGAAGAAGCAGGTCGCCCACCGTGTATCCCAGGGCATCGTTGATCTGCTTGAAATCGTCCAGGTCCACCATGATCACGCCAAGTTTCCTGTTTGTCTGCCTGGCGTGCCGCAGGGCGACCTTGAGCCGGTCCAGGAGCAGGGTCCGGTTGGGCAGACCGGTGAGGGCATCGTGGTAGGTCTGGAACTGGAGCTCTTTTTCCTGGGTCTTGATCTCGGTCATGTCGTGGAAGACAAAGATCACGCTGCTTATCCGGCCGTCCTGGTCATTGAGGGAGGTGACATGCATCTGGATGGGGTAGATCTCGCCGTTTTTTCGCCGGCTCCAGATATCCCCCTGCCAGAATCCCCTTTCCTGCACAGCCCGCCACATCTCCAGGTAGTACCCGTCAGGATGCCGGTCCGACTTGAAGACCGTGGTATCCCTGCCGATGACATCCTCCGGGTCGTATCCGGTCATTCGTTGTGCCGCCGGGTTCAATTCCCGGATTTTGCCGTTGGCATCGGTGACCACGATGCCCTCGATGGTGTGAGTGAAGATCTTGTCAAAGAGCTTCAGCTGCGATTCCGTCTTTCTGATGGCACTGATATCCTGGAAGCTGCCATGTTTTCCCACCGGTCTTCCTGCTTCGTCAACACTCTCTTCGTATTCGACCCGCATGGTGATGAAGCGGCCGCTTTCAACGTGTCGGATCCGGAATTCGATGGAATCCGGGGCCCTGCTTCTTTCCATGCGGGCGAAGAAGGCGGCCACCGGGCGCCGGTCCTCCGGATGCACCAAGTGCAGAATACTTGAACGGCTGGGGCGAAAAGAGTCCGGTTCCAGGCCGAGGATGGTGTAGACGGCCTCGGAGATGTTGAAACGGTTGGAGTGTCTGTCCCACTGCCAGTATCCCACCTTGGCGATCTCCTGGGCTTTCTCCAGCTGTCTCTCCGTAAGGCGCAGGGATTCCTCGGACTGTTTCTGAAGGCTGATATCAACGAGGTAGCCGTGGTAGTGGGTGATCCGGTGGTGGTCATCGCGCAGGACAGTGGTGGTGTCGTAGACCCAGCGCGTCCTGCCCCAAGCGTCGATTATCCTGTACTCCTGGATAAAGGTGTCGTCGTCTGCTCTACCGTGGGCTGTAACCTCCTCCCTGACCCTCGCCAGATCGTCGGGGTGAATGATGTCCGGGTAAGCTGGCCGGCCCCGGAGAAGATCATCGGCCGGGTAGCCAAAGACCTTTTCCACGTTGGCTGACACGTATTCCACCGGCCATCCCTTTGCCGCCCGCCACTTGAAGACCACAGTGGGGCCGGCATCAAAGAGGCGTTTTTCCCGCCACAGCTCCCTTTCCGTCTCCTTGAGCCGGGTGACATCCCGGTTCGTCGCCCGCCGCCCCAGCCAGCGTCCGTCCGGAGTGAAAACAGACTGGCACTGGTGCCAGATCCATCGTATCCCACCGTCCCTGTCAATGATGCGGAACTCCAGTTCCGCGGTCTGCTCAAGGCGATCAAGATGTTTGCAATGATGCTCAATGAGTAGCTTCCTGTCCTCGGGATGGACGATTTCCATGAGCAGTTCCGGTCTGGCGAGCAACTCATTGCTGGAGTAGCCGGTGATTCTTTCGCACGCCGGGGAGATGTATGCGCAGGTTCCGTCGGGAAGGATCCAAGCCTCCCAGTCAAAGGAAAAGTCGGCGATGATGCGAAATCGTTCGTCCTGGTCCCACAGCTGCGGCGGGGAATAGTGTCTTTGTACCTGTTTGCCCATGTCTCTGAGTATGTCTCTGAGTATTACAGGTGGGATCAGACCTTAAACTTGCCTGTCATGGCCCGGAGCTGTTCAGCCAATCGGAATACCTCTTTCGAGGGAGTGAAGAGAATCCCACACCAAGTCGTTGAGCAAGACAGTTTGCCATGTCTGGCCGCGCTTCTTGACATGGTCAGCAGGTCGCCGACCACCGTTGCCGCACGCTGTCCGGCGGTCAGGATCGATTTCAGCGGCTGCCGGTATTCCTTGTTCCGTGGGAGCCGGGCCAGCAGAAGCTCGGGATAGTTAATGATACCGAAGAGGATGTTGTTCAGGTCGTGGGCGACACCACCGGCCAGCAGACCGATGGCCTCCATCTTTTCGGCAGGCTGCATCTGGAGCAGGGTTTTCTTTTTCTCTTCCACGGCCAGTTTCAGGCTGGTGATATGGCGGCCCATGAACAGGAGACCTGCAAAGGCCTGGTCTCTGTCCCGCAGCGAGGATATCTGCACGTCGAGGAAATGACCCCGTCGCCACATTTCGAAGCGGAAGCGGCCACTCTTGCACAGCTTGGTCAAGATCTGCCGGAAGTCCCGGCCACTGCGGGAAACGAATCTGTCATGAATGGCAAAAGGCGATTCCCCCATGGCATCCTGCCTTGGCAGGCCGAGCAGGCGCTCGGCCTCGCCGTTGAACAGCCAGATGCAAAGGTTCTGGTCAGTGGCGACAATGGCGGTATTGGTCGAGAATTTCAGGATGGATCCGAGGTAGAGGCGATGGTTTCTCCGCTCTCTGTTTTTCATGGCGCCGCCCGGTGTCGGTGGCCGGCGGAAAATCCGCAGACCCCGGCCCCTGAAGCCGATCCGCAGCGGCAACAGGACCAAGCCGAGAAATGATTCGAAAAAGAGCTGCCTGAAATGATTGCCGAAGAGTGATGTCATCTAGTTGCCCGGGCCGAGGAGGCGGAGATAGTCGGCCAGTTTTATCCTGTTGTTTGTGAGATCGAGTTTTTTCCTGATATTCTGGCGATAGACGTCAACGGTCCGTTTGGAGAGATTGAGGATCCGGGCGATATCCCGTGATGATTTCCCCTGCTGGATCAGGTTGACGATCAATGTCTCCCTCGGGGTGAGCTGTTGAAGTCGTTTGTCCTTTATGCTGCGTTTTTCCGTGCAGGACGCGGCCAGGGACTGGATATTGGCGGAGATGATGTTGAGCAGTTCCCGGGCCCGTTCATCCTCGATGATGGCGATCAGGTGGTCCAGGTATGGAAAGATCAGTGTCTTGAGTTGGTCAGACATCTGCTTTTCCGCCTCCCTGCCGATGTACTGATACTGTTCCAGGAGCACCTTGAGGGTAATGTTCGTCTTGTCGCTTCTCTCTTTTTCCGCCCGCAGCTCTTCCTCCGCCTTGACCCGCTCGCTGACGTCACGGCCAAGGATTACAAGTCCCTTCCTGCGCCCGTCAGCATGAAAAAGGGGGATCTTCAGCACATCGTAGACCTTGGTCGTTCCGTCGGGACGGAGGATGATTTCGTCGCGCCGGGTCACCTTCTTGTTCTGCCAGCAGATTTCGTCGGTTTTCCTGCAGTGCTCCAGGGCCTGGCGGTAGAACGGACTGTATTCTCCCAGTTCGTCATCGGTCCTGCCCCGGTAGTCAATTGCGCTGATCTCGAAGAGCTCCAGGATGGCCTGGTTGGCCAGCAGCCACCGGCCCCGGTAGTCCTTGAAGCAGATGATGTCCGGTGAGGTGTTGATCAGAACATAGAACTGTTCGTTTTTTTCCTCCAGGTCCTGCTCGGCATGGACCCGCCGGGTAATGTCGGTGGAGATGGTGCCTACCGCATAGGGTGACCCGTCACTCCCGTTCAGGGGGAATTTGATTGAGAGATAAGTGTGCAGCCGGCCATCCCGGGGAACCTCCTCCTCGAACCGGATGATCCGTTTTTCAGAAAGCACCCGCTGATCATTTTCCCGGAACCTGCGGGCGTTCTCCACAGGAAAAATTTCAAAGTCCGTACTGCCGATCACTTCTCTGCGTGAGAGAGAAAAGAGGGTGTTGAACTGTCTGTTGACCAGCAGGTATCTGCCGGACAGATCCTTGACAGAGATGAGGGCGGATGTGTTGTTGATGATGGATTTGAGCAGGTCATTGGTCTTGCGAAGATCCTCCTCCATGCGGACCCGTTCCGTAATATCACGGAGGAAAACCATCTTGGTCTGGTGATCACCGCTGATCTGCAACGGTGCGCTGCAGATCTCGAATTCCTTGTCGCAGGTGGCGCAGTAAACCCGTCGGCAGATGGTTTTTCCAGAGAAGATCGCATCATTTTGGCAGCCTGGACAGGGAGAGGAACGTCGCTGCATGTACTGGTAGCATTTGCGGCCGTTCACCGGCCCGAATTCCCGGATGAGCACCGGGTTGGCATATTCTATCTCGTAGTTTCTGTTGGCTACATAGATCCCATCCGGAATGGAATGCAGGACAGCCAGGAGCTGTTCCTGGTCAAGGAGTTTTTCTTCTGTCCGGTTCAGGTTGCCGATGTCATGAAAAATAACGATGGTGCCGCGCACGGTTCCGTCATCACCGGGCCGGGGTACGAGGCTGACTTTGAACAGGCGCACCGGGGAAGATGCCCTGAAACGGGCCCGGATCCGCACCTCCGCTGGCCGACCGGCAAGGGCTTTTCTCAGTGGCTCCCTGATGCCGGCCCAGAGATCGGGCTCAGCCGTCTCCTCCAGGTTGTGATCGATGACCTCGCTCTTGTTCCTTCGGCAGGCGTGCAGGTAGGCATTGTTGGCCACCAAGACCCGGCAGGCAGGGTCGACAAGGAGGAGCGGATCAGGAATGTTCAGGACGATGCTCCTGTACATGGAAAGATCGGAATCCATCCGGGCATGCTTATCCCGGTCAGAGAGCAATGACCCGTGGGAGAATTCGGGAACGTGTTCCATGCGGTTACCGCTTCCTCGGAGTATTGGCTCCGGGTATGGTGTATCAGTGTCCAGTGCATCAGGGTGCCCCCGGCCCGGTGACAGGCACAGGCGGCATGTTTCAAGCCCTGGTGAAACCTGCCCCGATTGTCTGGTCCAGCCTGACAGGTTTGTCCGCGTTGCAGCCGGGCTGTTACATCCGGACGCGGCAACTGCTCGGCTCTGCCGAGGTTCGATCGCCGGTTGGAAGACAGGTGGGGCGGGAATCCAAATCCCTTGCGCCGCAATCTGTTTTGGAAATTATTGAATCTAATCGTAAGAAAAAATAAATATCAATGCTTAGAAAGTCCACAAAAATACTGTATAAAATACAGTATTTTTGTGGATAACACAGATAACTCCTTGATAGAACGGCAAGAAAGAGATTAGTCGTTCAGGGAGTATACAGAGCGCAGATACTCACGGAGATTGACTTTTTTGTTGGTGAGACTGAGCTTTTTCCTGAGGCTGATTCGGTAGGCGTCGATGGTGCGCTTGGAGAGGTTGAGGGTCTGGGCGATGGTCTCTGAGGATTTCCCCTGCCGGACCAGGTCGGCCACCAGGATCTCCCTGGGAGTGAGGCCGAGGAGGGGATCGCTGAGTTTTTTGGCAAACGGGTCGGTGATGGATGCCAGGTGGGAGTTGATGATCTTGAGGCATTCCCGTGCCTCTTCCTGCCGTACGGCCTGGTCGAGAAAGTCGAGATAGGGAAAGACCAGTTTCTTGAGTTGAGCGGTTATCTGCTGCTCCACTTCCTGCCTGGCCTCCCGGTACTGGTCCAGGAGGACCCGCATGGAGATATTGGCCTCCTTGCGTTTTTCCATCTCTGTGCGCAGGGCCTTCTCGGTTTCCACCCATTTGGTGATGTCCCGGCTCAGGACGATGAGCGCCTTGCGAGAACCATCCCGATGAAAGAGCGGTGCCTTGACGATCTCATAGGTCCTGGCGGTGCCATTGGCGAGGGGGATCACTGTGTCGAAGCGGGAGATCTCCCGGCTTTTCCATGCCAGTTCATCACTCTGCTCGCTGGCCAGAAGGGCGTCCCGGTGCAGGGGACTGAGCCGGGCAAGCTCCCGGTCTGTATTGCCGTGGTAATCGATATCCTCAAGTCCGAAAAGCTGAAGACCAGCCCTGTTAGCCAGGAGCCAGCGTCCGGAACCGTCCTTGAAGAATATGCCGTCCGGAAGGGTGTTGACCAGGGTGGTCAGCTGGTCATTGAGAAGCTGCAGCCTGTCAAGGGCGAGCTGTTTGTCGGTGACGTTGTAGAGAAAGGTGATCATGGCTGGCGTGTCGTTGTCATCCGCTATCGGTGCCGCATAGACATCGTAGGTGACGGGGGAGGCCCGGTCGGGGCCTTTCCGTTGCCAGCTCCACCGGCAGGCATGGCTGCCGGTAAAGATCCTGTCGGCCCTGCACCATGGACAGGGGGATGACCTGTCGACCAGGTAGTGGTGGCATTTTTTCTTTCCGGAGTGGAGAGGGCCGAACTGGTCCTGGATGATGGGGTTGACGTACCGGAGGTTGAAGTGCCGGTCGATGATGTAGACCCCGATGGGCATGCTGTTCAGCATGGATTCGAGCCGTCGTTGTTCCCGGGAAATCATGAAGTCCCCCGATGCGTGGAGTGTGGTTATGTCATGGGCGAAGAGCACCACGCCCGAGATGGTGTCGGCCCCATGCTCGCAGAAGGGATAATAGGTGATGTCCATCAGTCTCCTGCCCAGGGACGGATAGTCGATCCACTTCTGGTGGCGCACGGTTCTGCCTGCCAGGGAGCTCTCCAGGCAGGGTTTCAGCAGACGATCAAAGGTCTCATTGCCGTGCAGCAGCCTGGCGGGACTGCCGATGATCCGGTCGGCGCTCATGTTGTAGGCCCTGCAGTAGGCCTGGTTCACCTTGCGGTATACGAGGTCGCTGTCGAAAAAGGCTATCAGGTCATCGGTGGTGGAGAGAACGGGACAATGGTCGTCCGGGGATGACCCTGTTCCGACGGGAGGAGAGTCCCGGGCAACACTCAGAACGACCTGCCGTCCGTGCAGGGTAATGATCTTTCGTGTCATGCGGGTCTGGATCAGGCTGCCGTCCCGATGGACGTGAAAGGTCTCGCAGGAGACCTGTCCCTTCCCGCGGAGGATCTCCAGCTGTTCGAAGACACTGGCGGTTTCGGACTGGATGTTGATATCCAGGGGGATCATGGCCAGGAGTTCGTCCCGTCTGTAGCCGAGCCTCCGGGAGAACTCCTCGTTCAGCTCGAGAAAATTTCCTTCCGTGTCATGGAGCATGACGGCGTCCGATGAGCGGTCAAGAAACGTTCTGTAGAATTCTCCGCAGGCCGTTGCTGTTCCGTGGCAAGGGCGGGGTTGTTTTGTTGATGCAGTTGACGCAGTCTGCGGGGATTGGTGCTTTTTCGGCATGGATGTCGTTTTCCGGAGCCGATGGCGATGGTGGCTCCGTGGCAGAGATTATTATAGTGTATTGCCGGTCCTGGGGGTATAATACCGCCTTCGAGCGGAACAGGAAATGCTGAAGAGCCTCCTGTTGCCCTGACGCCCTTGCCGGCGGTGTCGCGGAAAGGCCACCACGCCCCGGAGGCGCCAGGATGAGGAGCTCGCAGGGCCGGGGTGAGGGCCGAACCGTTCTTCCCCGCTGACCAGGTGACCTCCGGCGCAACGGTTGCAGCGCGACCGTTTCCGGGGGCCTGGGGTCCGGGTGAGCGGGACCGCACGCGCTGCAACCGTTCTGTTGGGACGTCACATGCTCAGGGAGTTCCGGCCTGTACAAGGGGAGGATACGTCATGCGTCTGTTTGTTGCCATTGATCTGCCGGCCGGGATACGGGAGCAGCTGGCGGTCATGTCCTGCGGTCTGCCCGGTGCCCGCTGGGTCGGGAGTGAACATCTGCACCTGACCCTGCGTTTCATCGGCGAGGTGGACGGCATCCTTTTCCAGGCCATCAGGGAGGCCCTGGCCCGGGTCAGGGGAGATCCTTTTGCCATGCAGCTTGACGGTGTGGGCTATTTCCCGCCCAGGAAAAAACCACGGGTGGTCTGGGTCGGTATCCGGGAGAACCCGGATCTCGGCCGGCTCAGGAACCGCATCGAATCGAGCCTGGTCCGGATCGGCCTTGCCCCGGAACGGCGCAAGTTCTCGCCCCATATAACCCTGGCCCGCCTCAACCGGACGCCCGCATCCCGGGTCGGCCGCTACCTGGAGGATCATGCCCTGTTTCGCAGCCCCGAGTTCCGGGTGGAGCGGTTTCGTCTCTACTCCAGTGTCCTGGGGCGAAACGGAGCCACCCACACCGTTGAACAGGAATATCTGTTGTCCAGCCGGGCCGGACCGGGGTGGTGACAAAAAAAGGGATTACGAAAGATCTTCGTAATCCCTTGAAATCACTGGAGGCGACGAGCGGATTTGAACCGCTGAATAATGGTTTTGCAGACCACTGCCTTACCACTTGGCTACGTCGCCCTCTTCGTGTAGCGGCATTTTATACCATAGATGAAAAATTTGACAAGAAGAAAGCGCCGCTAAAATGGAAATCCCGGAGGGTTTCACTCATCTGTAACACGGTAAAAAGAAAACCATTTATAATCATTTATCTTTTTCCGCCTGCAGATGGATGGGGCGCTCAATTCAGGACAGTGCCGTTTTCTGATCAGGGCCGTTGGCATGGAAAAAAGATCCGGCCCGGGCCGGTTATGGCAGACGACGGGTGCCTGATTGCTCGGGATATGGTATAATATCGAAGTTTGTCTCATGTTCAGCATTTCGCTCTCTGATCTTTCTTTTTGCATACAGACATGATATGGGAACAACGCTTGAGGCCCTGGTCCAGGACCATGAAGAGCCGCTTTGTGAACTGCAGGACAAGATCGGCTACCGGTTCCGGGACGTCAGCCTGCTGCAGATAGCCCTGATCCACTCTTCCTTCGCCTTTGAACGGCTCGACAACGGCCGTCACAACGAGACCCTGGAATTTCTCGGTGATGCGGTCCTGGACCTGGCGGTGGGATATGTCCTTTTTGACCGTTTCCCCGAGATGCGGGAGGGCAAACTGACCCGCATCCGTTCGGCCCTGGTCAACGAGGCCGGCCTGGCCAGGATGGCCCGCGATCTCGACCTGGGGCGCTACCTGCTCCTGGGCCGCGGTGAGGACGCCTCCCGGGGGCGTGAAAAATCGTCCATCCTCTCCTGCGCCTACGAGGCCGTGGTGGGGGCGCTGTTTCTCGACGGTGGTTATGACGCCGCCCTGGCCTTTGTCCGCCGCTTTTTCGAACCTCTCATTGACCGGCACCACGATGTGCTCCAGGCCGCCGACGCCAAGAGCGGTCTCCAGGAGTACCTGCAGGAGAAGTACAACGAGGGGCCGGTTTATGTCCTTGACGCCGAAGAGGGCCCGGCCCATGCCAGGATCTTTTCCGTCTCGGTCCATTTCCATGACCGGCTGCTGGGCAGCGGCAAGGCCTCGAGCAAGAAGGAGGCCGAGCAGCAGGCGGCCCGGGCCGCCCTGGAAAAAATGCGGCAGGAGCAGGCCGGCAAGGAACCGGGCGCATAGTATTCCCGGTACCGGGCCTGAGAGAAAATACCCCGGAGTACCGTTTCCCGTGGCGAGATAGCATGCCCCTGGTCATCCCGGTTTTCATTCCCCACGAGGGATGCCCGCACCGGTGCGTTTTCTGCAACCAGCGCCGGATCAGCGGCCGGGCGGGTGGTCCGGTGCGTGCCGGCGACGTGGCCCGGATAGTCGTCACCTGGCTTGAGCGGGCCGGTGAGCGGGCAGGGGACGATGTCCAGGTGGCCTTTTACGGCGGCAGTTTCACTGCCCTGGCCCCGGCCCGGCAGGCCGAGCTCCTGGGCGCGGTGTCCCCTTTTCTCGCCAGTGGCCGGGTCGGCTCCCTGCGGCTTTCCACCCGGCCCGACGCCGTGGATCACGGGCGGATCGCTCTCCTGAAGCAGTACCGGGTGACCCTGGTGGAGCTCGGCGTCCAGTCCATGGACGACACCGTCCTGGCCCGGGCCGGCAGGGGGCATGACTCCAGGGCCGTGCATTGCGCGGTCCGGCTTCTGCGCCGGGCCTCACTGCGGGTCGGCCTGCAGCTCCTGCCCGGCCTGCCCGGCGAGAGCCGGCGCTCGCTGATGCGGACCGTGGCGCAGGTCATTGCGCTGCGGCCGGATATCGTCCGCATCTATCCGGCCCTGGTGCTGGAGGGCAGTGCCCTGGCCCGCATGTACCGCCAGGGACAATATCGTCCCCTGACCCTGGCCGGGGCCGTGGCCCGGGTGGCCTGGATGAAGCGCCGCCTGGACGGTGCCGGCATCCGGGTGGTGCGCATGGGGTTGCAGGCCGGGCCGGATCTCGAGCAGGGACTCGTGGCCGGTCCCTGGCATCCGGCCTTCGGCGAACTGGTGGCGTCCCGCCTGATGCTGCGCAGAACGCGCAGGCTGCTGGCCCGTGTACCGGCCGGAAAAAGGGCGGTGCTGTCCATCGCCTCCCGGGACCAGTCCCTGTTCCGCGGCCAGCGGTCGGCCAATATCCGCCGTCTTGCCGCCCTCGGCCTGGCCGACCGGTTCATGCTGCGTCTCGATCCGGGGCAGCCCCGCTTCACGGTGCGCTGCCTTGGCCTCGGCGGCGCAGAATCCTGATTCATCTCTTGTATCTCATCATCGGAACATGCTCAGTATCAATGACCTCAGCCTGCAGTACGGCGCAAAACATCTTTTCCGCAATGTCTCGGTCCAGGTGCATCCTGGCGACCGGGTCGGCCTGGTGGGGGTGAACGGCGCCGGCAAGTCCACCCTGCTCAGGATCATGTGCGGCGAGCAGGAGACCGATCCCGGCATCGTCAACCGGGCCTCCTGGTTCAGCGTGGCCTACCTGCCCCAGGAGATGGGCCTGGAGCTGGCCGACCGTACCCTGTATGCGGAGGCCGAGTCCGCCTTTGCCGACGTGCTGGCGGCCCAGGAGGAACTGGAGGAGATCGGTGCCCGCCTGGCCGGCCTGGACGAGGCCGACCCGGAGCTCCCGGCCCTTCTGGAACGCCAGGGCGAGTTGCAGCACATGCTTGATGGCCACGATGTGTTTCGTATCAGGCCGGAGATCGAGCGGGTCCTGTTCGGGCTGGGGTTCTCCCGGGCCGACCTGGAGCGCAGGGTGGCCGATTTCTCCGGCGGCTGGATCATGCGCCTGCTCCTGGCCCGCCTGCTCCTGCAGAAACCATCGCTGCTGCTCCTCGACGAGCCCACCAACCACCTGGACCTGGATTCCCTGACCTGGCTCGAGGAATTCCTGCAGCAGTACAGCGGCGCCATGGTCATCATCTCCCATGACCGGGTCTTTCTCGACCGGGTGACCAATGTCACCTGGGAGCTGAGCCTGGGCCGTCTTACGGTCTACAAGGGCAACTATTCCCGCTACCTGGAGGAAAAGGAACAGCGGCTCCAGCTCGAGCGCGCTGCCTACGAGAATCAGCAGGCCCTGATCCGCCAGACCGAGCGGTTCATCACCCGGTTCCGCTCCAAGTCCACCAAGGCCCGCCAGGTCCAGAGCCGGGTCAAGATGCTGGAGAAGATGGAGCGCATCGAGCTCTCCGAGAGTGAGCAGACCATCCGTTTCACCTTTCCGCCGGCCGCACCCTCGGGCCGGGATGTCCTGCAGCTCGACGGCGTGCGCAAGGAGTATTCCGGCAAGGAGGTCTTTTCCGGGCTCTCTTTTTCCCTGCAGCGGGGCGACAAGCTGGCCGTGGTCGGAGTAAACGGTGCCGGCAAGTCCACGCTCCTGCGCATCCTGGCCGGCCAGGAGGAGGCAGAGGGCAGGATCCGCATCGGCCATAACGTGATCCGCTCCTATTTCGGCCAGCACCAGGCCCGGGAGCTGCCCGGCGAACTGACGGTCTTTGATACTGTTTACAATGCGGCCGCGGACATGACCATGACCCGGGTCCGCTCCCTGCTCGGGGCCTTTCTCTTTTCCGGGGACGAGGTGGAGAAGAAGGTGGCCGTGCTTTCCGGCGGCGAGAAGAGCCGCGTGGCCCTGGCCCGGATGCTGGTGCAGCCGGCCAACCTGATGTTGCTCGACGAGCCCACCAACCATCTTGACATCAGCTCGCAGGAGGTCCTGCAGGAGGCCCTGGCCCAGTATGGGGGCACCATCATCGTGGTCTCCCATAACCGCTCTTTTGCCAATGGTTTTGTCAACCGTGTTCTGGAGATCCGGAACGGCCGGGCCACGCTGTACGAAGGCAATGTGGATGATTACCTGGCCCGGCGGCGGCAGGAGGAGGCCGACCAGGCGGCAGACGCGCCGGCCGGGGAGAAAAGGAATGCCGGCGGCGGTCAGGCAATGGACCGCAAGACCCTGCGCCGCGAGCGGGCCCGGCTGCGGCAGCAGCTCGGCGTCAGGCTCGGGCCGTGGAAGAAAAAGAGCAGTGATGCCGAGCGCAAGATCGAGGAGCTGGAGGAACGCAAGGCCGAACTGGAGCGGTTGATGGCCGATCCGGAGCTCTACAATGATCAGCAGCGCTGGAGTGAGACCAGCCGGGAGTATGGCCGGCTCGAGCGCCACCTGGAGCGGGCCTATGCGGTGTGGGAGGATGCCCAGGAGAAGA
>DRKI01000122.1 GCA_011051875.1 Desulfobulbus sp.
CCCGCCGTGATGTAGACGCAGCCATCGATATCCGGTGCCTGAAACCGGGTCCGCCCCTCCAGCAACAGATCACTCTCCCTGCTCAGCCCCTCGACCAGCAGAGGCTCCACCCTGCCCACGTACTGCTGCTGTTTTTTCCAGGATATAGACGCCTGCGCCTCCATGACCCGGGCATACCGTTCAGCCTTCTCCTCCTCCGCCACCTTGCCGTCCAGGGCAAAGGCGGCGCTCCCCTCTTCATCCTGGTACTGAAACACGCCCACGTGATCAAGCCGCCAGCTCTGCAGCCGGTCGATGATCATGTCCACGTCCCGGGATGTTTCGCCGGGAAAACCGACCAGCAGGGTAGTCCGCAGGGCGCAGCCGGGAAGATGGCCCCGGATGCGGTCGACAAGCTCGTCCAGGTCCCGGCATCGGTAGCGGCGGTGCATGCGGGCGAGGACCGGGTCGCTGACGTGCTGGAACGGGATATCCAGGTAGGGCGTGATCCGGGGCGACGAGGCCATCAGGGCAAGCAGCGCGTCCGGAACAGTGGCCGGGTAGAGGTAGAGCAGCCGGATCCAGGGAATACCGGTCCCGGCAAGCAACGCCTCCACGAGGCTGACGAGATCGGTGGCCATGTCCAGGTCATTGCCATAGGCGGTGAGATCCTGGGCAATGAGGGTCAGTTCCCGGACCCCGGATGCCTCCAGGCGGCGGGCCTCGGCCACCAGGTCGGGAATGGTGCGGCTGCGCAGGTCCCCGCGGATGGAGGGAATCATGCAGTAGGTGCAGCGGTTGGAACAGCCCTCGGTGATCTTGAGGAACGAGCGAAAAAACGGGGTCGAGACGCGGCGCGGGGATCGGCTGTCCATGAGGTAGCGGGGCGGCGGCACCTCCGGCGCGGTCCTGGCACCGTCAGCCAGGCCCCGGACGAGCTCGCTGATCCGCTCCACGCCGTCGACGCCGACAAAGAGATCCACCTCGGGCAGTTCGGCAGCCAGCTCACTGCCGTAGCGCTGGACCAGGCATCCGGTCACCACGAGCCGCTGGTCCGGATGGCGGCCCTTGATCTCGGCCAGCCCGAGGATCTCGTCCACGGCCTCCTCCACGGCAGGCCGGATAAAACCACAGGTATTGACCAGGACCAGGTCAGCCTCTTCCGCATCTGTCACCAGCCGGTAGCCGTCCTGCTCAAGGCAGCCGAGCATGACCTCGGAATCGACCAGGTTCTTGGCGCAGCCCAGGCTGACCAGGTGAACTTTTTTCATGCAGACTCCAATGGTTGGGATAGCAGGATATCGACAAGAAGACGCAGGCTTGCCGAGGAAAGGGAACGGAACGTCCTGTCCCGGTAGCCTGGTTTCCAGGGCGTCTGCCAGAGCTCGTCGGAGACCAGCATCAGGGCTGCCAGACGGATGGCACGGAACCGGGCCACCGTGCAGAGGGCGGTGTACTCCATGTCCACGGCCATAATGCCTTCCCGGCCGTAGCGCGTGACCTTTTCCCTGGTTTCGCGAAACGGCGCATCCGTCGTCCAGACCGGACCGCGGGCCGGCGTGCGGCCGCGGCCGGCAAGCCTCTCCGCCAGGGCGGCAGCGGTCTCCTCGTCAGCCCGGGGCCGTTCGTTGCCCCCGTAATGGGGGCTGGTCCCCTCTTCGGCAAGACCCCAGGTCGGGACCAGGATATCGGTACAGCAAAGCTCCCGGACCAGGGAACCGCACCAGCCGTACAGGACAACGGTCCGGGCACCGAGGGCTATCAGCTTCTCCAGGCAGAGAACCGCCATGGGAGCGCCCACGGCCGGACCGGCGAGAAAAAAATCCGGCCCTGCATACAGGCGGGAGTGGAAGAGAAAATGGCGCTGCAGCCGATGCTGCTCGGCCAGCGCGGCCATGGCCCCGGTGTCGGAGGGATTGACCGCCAGGACGCCGGTCGCGGGCAGGCAGGGCTCACCCGGTACGCGGCACGGATTGATGATACAACTCTCCATGGAGCTGGTGCATACCAAAAAAAAAGGAGCGCAGCAAGCGCTGCGCTCCTTCCTGGTTCGAAAACCGGCTCCGGCTTATCCGAGCAGCTGCTCCTTGAAGGGATTGGCATACAGCAGGATAAAGGCGATAACCAGACCGTAAATGGCGATGGACTCAACCAGAGCCATACCAAGGATCATGGTGGTGGTGATGGAGCCCTTTGCCTCGGGATTCCGGGCAACACCCTGGCAGGCGCCAAGAACACCGGAACCCATACCAATACCGGCACCCAGACCGGCGAATCCGATGGCATGTGCAGAACCGATGCAAACCAGTGCGAGATGAATCTTGTCCATTTGACTGTTCCTCCTGAAAAAATTATATATGTTGGCCTTCTTCTCCGTAGAACGGAAACCTTGAAAACAAACGCAATCGGTTATCCCCCATTGCCGGGCCGGACGACGCCCGGGACAAGGGGGCAGGGACCGGATACCGGATCAGTGCGCCGGCTCCATGGCCTGGGCACAGTAGCTGACAGAAAGCAGGACAAAGACCGCTGCCTGGACCAGGGATACCAGGACACCGAGACAGAGAATGGGCAGCGGAGCAAAGTAGGCGCCGGCCAGCATGAAGAGTACCGCGAGCAGGATCTCCTTGGCGATGATATTTCCGAAAAGACGCATGGAGAGTGAAAGCAGCCGGGCAAGGTTACTGATGATCTCAAGCAGCAGCATGAACGGAGCCAGCACCGGCACCGGTCCGAGGAAGTGCTTGATGTACTTGATCCCGTGATACCGCAGGCCGAGGGCATGATGGGTCACCCAGACGATGATGGTCATGGCCAGGGTGATGTTCCAGTTGGAGGTCGGCGACATGAAGCCGGGGATCAGACCGATCATGTTGGCGATCACGATGTAGAGGGCAAAGGTGGCCATCATGGGATAGAGCATCCGGGCCCCCTTCTTGCCGAGATTCTCCTCAAAGATATCCATCAGGCCGCTGACGACGACCTCCCAGAAGTTCTGGCCGCTGCCGGGAATGATCTCCAGCTTGCCCATGGTCAGCTTGGGCACGATGATCAGGAAGGCCATGACCAGCCAGGTATAGGTCATGTACGGCTCGCACAGTTTCTCGAGCAAGGTATGCCCCACCGGTGTATGGGGCACCGGAAGTCCCAGTTTTTCAAGAATCAGCGAGATGAAAAGTATCGGATGTTCCATAACCTCTGCTCCCTTAACAACTTTGTACGGAAAATATTTTCCTGCCCCTGCTCAGGACGACGATGATCACGCTGAGCATTACCGTGGACAGACCAAGAACCAGTCCGATCATATGGAGATCGATATTTTTTGACAGTGCGTACAGGATCAGCCCGAAAACGCACAGTTTCGCATAGAACTTGACCAGGAAACGGATCTTTTCCATTTTCTGCACGGCCTTGACATGATCGCCGCTCCGGCTGACCCGGTCGATGATCTGCCGGGCATCGCGCATGAGAAGAAGAAAGCTGCCAAAGGCCAGAACACCACCGATGAGCACGGAGCGGGCCATGAACCAGTCGTACTGGTACCAGCTTCCGGCCGTGAAGACGGCGGTCATCAGCAGGCTGAACTGCTGGACCATGCGGAGCAACGTCTCTTCGGGTTTCATCATCTCACCTGTGCCAGGGACCGCAGCCCCTACTTTTCCATCATCTTCCTGTAGAGATCCCACAGGGTCTTGAATGCGGCAAGGACGCCCACCCCCAGAAAAATGAAGGTCAGCCAGGGTGCGGTCCTGCCGTCGAAGACCTTGTAGTCGAGATACCAGCCGATGCCGAGTCCGAGAAAGATGGAGAGGACAAAGGTCATTCCGACATGACTGTATATGGCCAGCTGCCTGAACATCTCTTTTCTTTCTTCAGACATCTGTCACCTCTCCCTGACCCGGCAGGTCACGCAAGTGAAACTACAGGTAGCATGCACATGCGGCAATCGCAATGATTTTTTTAACAAACCCCCAATTTTTTGAATGACGATTCAGTCACCTCGAGAGCTTTTTCCAAATGGTTCCGCTCATGTGCGGCAGATATGAAGATCGCCTCGAACTGCGAGGGCGCAAGCCAGACCCCCGAGGCCAGCATGTGCCGGAAATGACGGCCGTACATCTCGGTATCGGCACGCATGGCGGACTCGAAATCGGTCACCGGATCCCTGGTGAAAAAGCAGGTCATCATGGAGCCGATCCGGTTGAGGGTGACGGCCACCGGCGCCCCGGTCCCCAGCCGGGCCAGCTCGGCACCGAACCACTCACTTTTCTCTTCCAGGGCCTCGTAAAAGCCCTCCCGCCGCACCACCTTGAGCATGGCCAGGCCCGCGGCCATGGCAAGGGGGTTGCCGGACAGGGTTCCGGCCTGGTAGACCGGGCCGTCCGGGGCCACCTGGTCCATGAGATCGGCCCTGCCGCCGTAGGCACCCACGGGCAGGCCGCCACCGATGATCTTGCCCAGGCAGGTCAGGTCAGGCATGATGCCGAACCGTTCCTGGGCCCCGCCCAGGGCCAGGCGGAAACCGGTGATCACCTCGTCAAAGATGAGCACGATGCCAAGCTCCCGGGTCAGCTCCCGCAGGCGGCGCAGAAATTCCATCTCCGGCACCACCACGCCCATGTTGCCGGCCACCGGCTCGATGATCACGCAGGCGATGTCGAGGCTTTCGTCGCGCAGGGTCTTCTCCAGCACCTCGATATCGTTATAGGGTATGGAAAGCGTGTTCCTGACGATGTCCTCCGGCACACCGGGGCTTCCCGGGATGCCGAGGGTGATGATGCCGGAGCCGGCCTTGACCAGGAAGGAGTCGGCATGGCCGTGATAGCAGCCATCGAACTTGACCACCACGTTGCGGCCCGTATAGCCGCGGGCCAGGCGGATGGCACTCATGGTCGCCTCGGTGCCGGAATTGACAAAGCGAACCTTTTCCAGGGAAGGCACGGAGTCGCAGACCAGGTCCGCCAGTTCGACCTCCAGCGGGGTGGGCGCTCCGAAACTCGTGCCGTCGGCGGCGGTGGCGCAGATGGCGTCGATCACCTCGGGATGGGCGTGCCCCAGGATCATCGGCCCCCAGGAACAGACAAAATCGATGAACTCGTTGCCATCGACGTCCGTCACCATGCAGCCACCGGCCTTGCGGACAAACAGCGGATCACAGCCCACGGAGCGGCAGGCGCGAACCGGCGAGTTGACACCACCGGGAATCACGGCCCGGGCCTGGGAAAAAAGGGATGCGGAACGATCGGTCTTCATGGAATCACCTTGCAGGGAGAGAGGGTTGGCAGAGACTGACAGCGGACCATGGGGCCGATCACCCCGGCCTCCATTGCCGCGGCAATATAGCATGGCTGCTTTTCGTCTGTCAAAACGAAAAAGAAACGCTCACTTCGGATCTCAATCGCGTCAAGATCGTGTTCGGGCGATGGCGCTGCATGTCTTGCCGATCCTGTATGATGTATAATGATCCGGTATAATGATCCGATCCTGCATGCTATACTGTCGCCACCGGAGCAGAGCAACCGGTCACGGGATATCCGGTCACACGGAATCAGCACAGGACTTGCAAGCGGTTGCAGGGTGCCGAGGCTGTGCGTGATCGAACTTCACGAGTATACACCCCGCGTATAACCGGGAGGTTCGAACGTGTGCAGACGGGGTGCCCTGTGACCGCCTGCGGAGGAATGCGGATAGCCGGTTCGCTCAAGCCGAAAAACACAAAGTTGCACCTTGACAGCCGGGTAAAGATGGTAATTTTTTCTTGTCACTACCCCCCGGGCAAGGTAAAATGGCCTGTAATTGTCCGAGTTTTTTATAAGTGTTTGATATACAGGATTTTTTCAAGAGTTTTCCCGACAGGGGAACAAAAAGGAGCTACGGTAATGGCAAGCGAAAAAGTGATGCACGTCTCTGACAGCGAATTCGACACCAAGGTCGTGGGCAACGAGCTTCCCTGCCTGGTGGACTTCTGGGCCCCCTGGTGCGGGCCGTGCAAGGCCATCGGGCCGGTTATCGATGAGCTGGCGGAAGAGTTTGACGGCCGGGTGCAGATCGCCAAGATGAACGTGGACGACAACCCTGCCACACCCGGCAAGTTCGGCATCCGGGCCATCCCCACTCTCATCCTGTTCAAAGGCGGCGAGGTCGTCGACCAGATCACCGGCGCCGTGGGCAAGGCCCAGCTGCAGGACCTGATCAACAAGGCGCTCTAGGGAGCACGCCGGGCGCACCTGTCACCGTGTTCCCTGCCCGGTTCCCGCAGACTCCGTTCATTTCCCTGCCATCATTCCACCAACCCGTGAGCATCCGCAATGCAGCAGGCTGAGTACCAACTGATCATCGTCGGCGGCGGTCCGGCCGGGCTGACGGCGGGACTGTACGCGGCCAGGGGCCGTCTCAAGGCCCTGCTGATCGAAAAGGGCGCCACCGGCGGCCAGGTCCTGGTCACGGACTGGGTGGACAACTATCCCGGTTTCGTGGACGGAATATCCGGTTTCGAGCTCATGGACAAGATGACCGCCCACGCGGACCGGTTCGGGCTGGAGAAACGATTCGCCAATGTTGCCTCCCTGGATCTGAAAGAACCGGTCAAAAAGGTGCGGCTCGAGGACGGCCCTACCCTCACCGCCCGGACCGTGATCCTCTGCACCGGCGCCAGGCCGAGCAGGCTGGGGGTACCCGGCGAGGAGGAACTGGCGGGCCGGGGTGTTTCCTACTGTGCCACCTGCGACGGGCCCTTTTACCGGGACCAGGAGATCGCCGTGGTCGGCGGCGGCAACACCGCGATCCAGGAGGCCCTGCACCTGACCAAGTTCGCCAGCAAGGTCACGGTCATCCACCGCCGGGATCAGCTGCGGGCAACCAGGATCCTGCAGGAGAAGGCCCTTGCCAACGACAGGATCCACTTCGTGTGGAACGCCCGGGTCAAAGAGATCATGGGCGGCGACAGTGGCGTCGAAGGGGTGCGGATCAGCCACAATGACGGTTCCGAGTCGACCCTGGCCGTGACCGGCATCTTCATCTTTATCGGCGTGGTCCCCAACAACGAAGTCCTGCCGCTGGACCAGCTCCGGACCGACGAGGCCGGCTTCATCATCACCGACACCGAGATGCGGACCAACCTGGACGGTGTTTTCGCCGCCGGTGACATCCGCAGCAAGAACTTTCGCCAGATCATCAATGCCGCTGGCGAAGGGGCCACCGCCGAGCTGTCGGCAGAACAATACCTGGGCAGCCAGGCATGATCACGAGAGCCCGATCCATGGCAATTATCCGCAGGCAGACCACCCGCCGCACCCTCATCTCCCTGTTTCTGCTCGCCCTGCTTCTACCGCTTTCAGGATGCTCCACCATGCAGGGCATGTTCGACAAGTTCACCTTTGGCAGCGGAGAGACCGAAACCGCCGAAGACTCGGCCCAGGCCCTGGCCGTCAAGGGCATGGATGCCTTCAACGTGGGGGATTACTACGAGGCCCTGCAGGCATTCAACGAGATACTCGACCGTTTTCCCTTCAGCTCCCAGGCCATGCTTGCCGAACTGAAGGCGGCAGACTGTCATTATTATCGCAAGGAATACCTGGAAGCCAAGATGCTCTACCAGGAGTTCGAGGAGCGGCATCCCACCAACGAGGCGATTCCCTATGTCATGTTCCAGATCGGCATGTGCGACTTCATGCGCACCGACCGGATCGATCGTGACATCACCGGCGCCCAGGACGCCATCAGGTCCTTTTCCCGCCTGCTCCGGGCCTACCCCGACTCACCCTATTCCCGGGAGGCCAGGGCGCGGATCGCGGCCGCCCGTGAATTCCTGGTCAACCACGAGTACTTTGTCGCTGTTTTCTACGTCCGGACCAAGGAGTACAGCCAGGCCATCCATCGCCTCAAGTATCTCCTGTCCATGTACCCGGACTCCAGCATCGCGCCCAAGGCCAGGGCCCTGCTCAAACGCCTGGAAGAGGGCAGGCCGCCGGTCTGGGGTCTGCGGAAATGGCTGCCGGATCTCTCCATGCCGGACTGGAAGTTCTGGGGATCGGACAAGAAAGAAGCCGGCGATCACAAATCCTTGCCCGCAGCCGGCACCGGCGGCGATACTGTCCGGGAAAAGCAGTAAGGGGAAGGCGCGGCCCGCGGATTCCGGCCCTGCACTGCATTCTATGCCGCTGCCGCCTCTTCCTCCAGCAGCCTGTCGATGGAGACCTCCATCGCCCGCACGGGGCAGCCGGTGACACAGAGGCCGCAACCGGTGCATTTCTCGGGATCAAACAGGACCTCCATCTCCGGCCGCCGTATATGGAGGGCACCGACGGGACAAATGCCGGTGCAGGCGCCGCACTGGAAACACCTGCTCTCGTCACGGCGTACCCTGGTGGCCAGCCGCTCCACCTTGACCCCCAGTCCCTTGAGATACCCCAGGGCCTGCCGTACATTCTCCCTGTTCCCCTTCAGCTCGAGGATCATGATCCCGTCCCGCTGCGGCCGGATATCCGCCTTGAGGATATTGAACTCCACGTCATACTGCCTGACCAGGTGATAGATCACGGGATCACCCGAGGTCTCCTTGGGATAGCGAAGGAAATAGATTCTCGTGTACATGGGGGTCCTTGTGCCGGTGGGCCGGTACAGGCGGCTCCTGCCTGCGGACAGGGCCTGCCGTCCGCCCTACAGGCCTCTGTTTGACAGTTCGTCTTCAAGCCGCGCGAGCAGTACCCCGGGCGGCGCCTCGGTGTCTATCCGGACAAGCTGTTCCGGAGGAAGTTCATCAGGGGGCTCGAAATGCTCCTTCTGGGCCAGGTAGATCTCCCAGCGGCCGTCGGAGACAGCCCGGGGATCGCGGGCCCGCAGCTCCAGCCGGCGGCGCACCTCCCTGTCGGAGCAGGTGCAGAGGACAAAGACTACGGCCACGCCCAGGCGGGCGGCCAGCTCCAGCACCCGGGCCCGGTCGGTCCGCCGGCCATAGGAACCATCGAGCACCACCCCTTCCATACCGTTCGCCAGGTCTCTCTCCGCCCGGTCAAGCAGGGCCTGGTAGGTCCTGGCGCTGAAGGCGGGGCTGTAGATCCCCTCGCCCACCCCCTCGACACAGCGGGTGGTGGCACTGACGCCGGCCAGCTCCTTGCGGACCAGGTCGGTATTATGGCAGGGAAATCCGCGCCGTCCGGCAAAGGCCCGGGCCAGGGTCGACTTGCCCGAAGCAATCATGCCGAAGAAGACAAAGAGTTGCGGCCGCCTGCGCTCTCTGTGCTCAATCGCGGCGGGCATAGCTGTCGGCAAGTCGGAAATAACGGGCCGCCGCATCCAGGCTGGCCTGCCGCACCGGTTCATCCACAGCCGGGTCGGCTGCCGTGAACAGCCCTATCTTCCCGCGCACGTAGGCGCGATAGCACTTGTAGAAGTCGAGCATGGTGCCGAGGGTCCCGTCGCCGGCCTGCTCGCCGAACCGGTCGATGAAGTGGGCGCTGAGACCGGGCAGGTCGTGGTAATCCAGGTCCATGGCCAGGAAGGCCACGTCGCTGGCCACGTCGCAGTAGCGGAACCGGTCGTTGAACTCGATGCAGTCATAGATGTAGACCTTGTCTGCCAGGCAGATGTTGGCCGAGTAGAGATCGCCGTGGCAGTCACGGATGCGACCGGCCCGGATACGCTCTTCGAACAGGTCCTCACGGGCAAGGACACGGCGGGCATAGGAGGAGATCCGGTCAAACTGCTCTCTCGAGAGCGGTCCGGAGTCGCTGATGAAGGATTCGGTCTGATCGAAATTCTCCAGGACATTGACCGCCACCGCCGAGGCGGTGCCGAAGGCGTCGATTTCTCTGCCGTGCGCGGCCTGGCGGTAAAACGGGACGAGCACATCGACGATGGCGTCGATCTCTTCCCGGCGGAGCTCTCCCGCCTCGATGACCCGGACCATCATCCGGTCCTCGGGCATCCGCACCATCCTGACCCCGTACTCGATGATCTCGCCGGTGCCGTCCAGCCCGATGACCTCGTCCCGGCGCCGGACCTCGATCACGCCGAGGTAGATGTCCGGACAGAGCCTGCGGTTGAGACGCACCTCCTGCTCGCAGCAGTGATGCCGCCTGGCCAGGGTGGAGAAATCGAGAAAACCGAAGTTCACCGGTTTCTTGAACTTGTAGACATAGTCACCGGCCAGCAGAACAAAGGAAATATGGGTCTGGACCAGGCGGACCTCGTCCACCGGATGATCATAGGCCTCCGGCCGGAGCAGGGCCTGGATATAGGCAGGCAGGTTGGAATCGGTCATGTTGGTGGTCCTGAACAGTAGAGGTGAGACAGATAGACAGCGTGACGCCGCCCACCGCAACCAGATCACTGTACCAGAAGTCTTCCCTGCCGTAAATGGTTTACCGGCCCGGTCCGCCATGGTAGAGTGGGGCGAACCGTAACCATCACCATGAAATGAACGAGAAAAACCTGCGTAACCTGCTGGATCAGCTCCGGAAAGGTGATCTGGACATCGACACTGCCATGGAACGCCTCCGCCACCTGGACGAGGAACTCCTGGGCTGCGCCCGTCTCGACCACCACCGGGAACTGCGTACCGGTCTGCCCGAGGCGGTCTACGGGGAGAACAAGACCGCCGACCAGCTCGTGGAGATCCTGGATGCCCTGCTCCACCGGGAATCCGTCCTCCTGGCCACCCGCATCTCGGCCGACAAGGCCGAGGCCGTCTGCGGCCGCCTGCAAGGGCTCACCTATCATCGGACCGCCCGCATGCTCACCGGCAACGAGGAACACGTGCCCCGGGATCCCGGTCGCGGCACGGTGATCATCGTCACCGCAGGCACCTCGGATATTCCGGTTGCAGAAGAGGCCAGGATCAGCCTGACCAGGTTCGGGCACAGCGTGGAGACGATCTACGATGCCGGGGTGGCCGGCCTGCACCGCATCCTGGGCCATGGCAAACTCCTGCGGCAGGCCAGTGCCATCATCGTGGTCGCCGGTATGGAGGGGGCCCTGCCGTCCGTTGTCGCCGGCATGACCCCGGCACCGGTGATCGGCGTGCCCACCAGTGTCGGCTACGGCACCGGCGCCGGCGGCTACAGCGCCCTGCTCGGCATGCTCAACTCCTGCGCCGCCGGCCTGGCCGTGGTCAACATCGACAACGGATTCGGCGCCGCCTGCATGGCCGCTGCCATCAACCGCAACCCTCGGCGCAGCGACCGCGCCTGACCCCGGGGATGTGAAAACAACGGGTTATTCACCCTGTGATCAGTTCCGTTCCAGCAGTTCCGGCCCCTGGTCCCCGCCTCCTGTAACCTGTTTTCTGAGAAAAAGCACACCCGGCCATTGCATGATACCAGGTATCGTCGTATAATCGGCATGTTTTACCCAAATTGGATGTTCTCCCATCTGCAAACGGTGAAAAGACGTTTGGGATTGTACTGAAAAAAATCCGCCGGACCGGAAATAACGGTTTCCTTCCGCTCCGGCAGACTGACAGGCGGCCCGCCGTGGGGGTCCGTAACCATCTTTCTGACCGGTCTGGTATACCTATTCAATGAATACGACGCTGAAACTGAAAATCGGCCTGCTGTTCACCATTATCGTCTTTTCCATCATGACCCTGGTGCCCTCTTTCTATCCACAGGCACCGGACTGGTGGAAGAAATACCTGGCCCCGGAAGGATTGAAGCTGGGCCTGGACCTCCAGGGCGGCATGCACCTGGTCCTGCGGGTGGACCTGGACAAGGCGGTGGAGAACTCCCTGGAACTGGCGGCGGGTGACCTGAAGGAGAGCCTGGCCGACAAGGGTATCACCGCGGTGCAGCTTGATTCGGGAGACCCGAAAAAGATCATCTTCACCCTGCCCAACACCGGCGCGGTGGAGACGGTCAACGAGGTGATCAAAAACGATTTTCCCAACCTTGACATCAAGGTGGAGGCCGAAAAGGGCAGCTTTCCCCGGATAACCCTGCAGCTCAAACCGGAAGAGGTCGACTTTATCAACAAGAACGCGGTGAGCCAGTCCCTGGAGATCATCCGCAACCGGATCGACCAGTTCGGCGTGGCCGAACCGGTGATCGTCCGCCAGGGCACGGACGAGATCGTGGTCCAGCTTCCCGGCGTCAAGGACCCGGACCGGGCCATGGACCTGATCGGCCAGACCGCGCAGCTCGAATTCAAGCTGGTGGCCGACGACACGGGCATCGACCTGAACAAACTCATCAACGAGGCCATCCAGGCCGGCCAGTGGAAGTGGGGGCAGAGCCGGAAACAGCTCAACCTGGCCCTGCAGGGCCGGCTGCCCAAGGGGACCGAGATCTATTTCCAGCGGATCGTCGATGCCAAGACCCACCGCGAGCGCAAGGTGCCCATCCTGCTCTACAGCCAGGTCCTGATGACCGGCGAGATGGTCAAGAACGCCCAGGTCCGCATCGGCGGCACCTTCAACGAGCCCTATGTCAGCCTTGATCTCACGGGCCGCGGCGGCAAGGTTTTTGCCCAGATCACCGAGAAAAACGTGGGCAAGCGGCTGGCCATTGTCCTGGATGACGTGGTCCGCTCGGCACCGGTGATCCGGGAGAAGATCCTGGGCGGTTCGGCCCAGATCTCCGGCAGTTTCACCCACGAGGAGGCCACCGACCTGGCCATTGTCCTCAGGGTCGGCGCCCTGCCGGCGCCGGTGGAGATCATCCAGAACCTGACCGTGGGCGCCAGCCTGGGCCGCGACTCCATCCAGAAAGGCCTCACCTCGGGCCTGTTCGGCGCCCTGATGGTCCTGGTCTTCATGGTCATCTACTACCGGCTCTCCGGTGTCATCGCCGATATTGCCCTGCTGCTCAACATCCTGTTTCTCTTTGTCGGCCTGGCCATGCTCGGTGCCACCCTGACCCTGCCCGGCATTGCCGGTATCATCCTCTCCATCGGTATGGCCGTGGACGCCAACGTGCTCATCTTCGAGCGGATGCGGGAGGAATTCGCCCTGGGCAAATCGGTGAAGTCCGGCGTGGACGCCGGTTTCAACAAGGCGTTCTGGAGTATCGTCGACTCCCAGGTCACCACCCTCATCACCGCCCTGGCCCTGTTCCTGTTCGGCACCGGGCCGATCAAGGGTTTCGCCATCACCCTGTCGCTGGGCATCATCTTCAACCTCTTTGCCGTGCTCTTCTGCAGCCGCCTGGCCTATGACGTGCTCTACTCCACCCGCCGGCTGAAGGAACTGAAGTTCATGCGCTTCATCAGGCAGCCGAACTTCGATTTCATGGGGGTGAAAAAGATCGCCTTCACGGTCTCGGCCATCCTGGTCCTGGTCGGCCTGTTCTCCTTTGTCGAAATCCTGCGCGGCGACGCCAACCTGGGCGTGGATTTTTCCGGCGGCTCCCTGCTCCAGTACAAGGCGGAAAAGCCCTTCCGCCTGGACGAGGTGCGGGCCGCCTTCAAGAAAAACGGCTACCCCTCCATCGACCTGCAGCAGGTCACCGGTGAGAACAGGCTCATCGTCAAGATCAAGAAATCCGAAGACACCGTCGGCCACCTGGGCGAGGAGATCACCTCGATCCTGACCAGGGAGGAAAAGGACAAGGGGTTTGTCCTCGAGAGCCAGTCCGAGATCGGATCCTCCATCTCCGAGGTCCTGCGCAACAAGGCCATCGAGGCCATTGCCATCTCGCTCATCGGCGTGCTCCTCTACCTGGCCATCCGCTTTGATTTCAGCTTCGGCCTGGCGGCAGCGGCGGCCACTTTCCACGACGTGCTGGTGGTGCTCGGCATCTGCTGGCTGATGAACATGGAGATCACCCTGCTCATCGTCACCGCCCTCCTGACCCTGGCCGGGTACTCGCTCAACGATTCGGTGGTCGTCTTTGACCGCATCCGCGAGAACATGCAGAAGGACCGGGACAAGGACCTGGAAATCGTCATCAACGAGTCCATCAACCAGGTCCTGGGCCGGACCATCGTCACCTCGCTGACCACGGCCCTGGTGCTGGTGGCCCTGTTCTTCTTCGGCGGCTCGGCGATCCACGGATTTTCGTTCGCCCTGCTCACCGGTGTCATTGTCGGGACCTACTCGTCCATCTTCATCGCCAGTCCCCTGCTGACGCTCAAAAAACGCGGGTAAGACGCCGTGGACAACACCCTGCCCCGAACCTTCCGGCAGCTGGAGGCCACAGAGTCCTTCACCTTTGCCTGCCATCCCGGCGTGCCCTGCTTCACCGAGTGCTGCCGTGAGCTGGACCTGGCCCTGACACCCTATGACGTGCTGCGCCTGAAAAACGGCCTCGGCATGCTCTCGGGCCGGTTCCTGGAGCAATACGTCATCATCGAGCATGACCCGCAAACGGTCTTCCCGGTCTGCTACCTGACCATGGTCGACGACGGCCGGGCCAGCTGCGTCTTTGTCCGGCCCGACGGCTGCAGTGTCTATGCGGACAGGCCGTCCGCCTGCCGGGCCTATCCCGTGGGCCGGGGCGCCGCCCGGCAGCCCGACGGCACCATCAGCGAGCAGTTCGTCCTGGTCAGGGAACCCCACTGCCAGGGCTTTGCCGAGCCCCGTGCGCAGACAGCGCCACAGTACCTTGCCGACCAGGGCCTGGACGATTACTTCCGCCACAACGATCCCGTGACCCGCCTGCTCCAGCATCCCGGGATCCGGGACTTCCGACCGGACCGGCGTCAGCTCGACCAGTACATCCTGGCCCTGTACAACCTGGACATGTTCCGGCAGGAGATGGCGGACGGCCGCATCGCCCTGGCGCGGCCGCTGACACCTGCAGAGCTGCAGGGCCTGGCAGGTGATGATGAACAGCTCCTCCTGCTGGCCATCCGCTGGCTCATGCAGGAATTCTTTGCCGAGGAGACATAGGGTGGAAGACCCCCTGGGCCCTGAACTGACCGCGGAACTCAGAACGATCAGCGCCCGGTACTGCCTGCAGGAGGGAGGGTCGCACGGTCCGGACCACAGTGAACGGGTCTACCGGACCGCGCTCCACATTGGCAAACAGATGGGGGCCCGGCTCGACATCCTGGCCGCCGCCGCCATCCTCCACGACATCGGCCGGAAGGAGGAGACGGCCAGCCGCGGCACGGTCTGCCACGCCGAGCGGGGTGCGGAGCTGGCGCAGGACATCCTGCGCCGGCTCGGCTTCAGCGGGCCGGACCGCGAGGCCATCTGCCACTGTATCCGGGCGCACCGGTTCCGCGGCCTGACCAGGCCGCAGACCCTGGAGGCAAAGATCCTCTTTGACGCCGACAAGCTCGATTCCATCGGCGCCATCGGTATCGGCCGGGCCTTTCTCTTTGCCGGTCAGATCGGGGCCTGCCTGCACAACCCCGAGATGGACCCGGCAGAGACCGCCTCCTACTCGAACCAGGATACGGCATACCGGGAGTTCCAGGTCAAGATGTCCCGGGTCCGCGACCAGATGCTGACCCCGGTGGGCCGGGAACTGGCCCGGCGGCGGCACCGGTTCATGGAGATCTTCTTTGACGAGCTGAACCGGGAGATCTACGGCCGTCCATGAACAGGGGAGGGACAAACCCCGCGCCTGCCACGAGGTCGTCAAGATGGCGGACGGCGGCCGGGAAGCGGTTGAGACAGGCTTCTCCCTGTCATCGCCACACAGGCGCAAATCAAACTCCTGATCAAGGCTATGCTCAAACTCGTTATCTTCGACTGCGACGGGGTCATGTTCAGCTCCCGCGAGGCCAACCGGATCTACTACAACCACCTCCTGGAGCACTTTGCCTGCCCGCCCATGCCTGAAGAGGATGTGGACTATGTCCATATCCACAATGTCACCGATTCCGTGACCCATATCTTCCGCAACCACCCCCGGGTCAGCCTGGACGATGTCAACCGCTACCGCGCGGCCCTGGACTATACCCCCTTTCTCAAGTACATGACCATGGAGCCGGACCTGCGCGAGTTCCTGCAGCGCATCAGGCCGCGCTACCGGACGGCCATCTCCACCAACCGCACCAACACCATGGACCTGATCCTGGACATCTTCAGGCTGCGGCCCTGGTTCGAGATGGTGGTGACCGCCCTTGATGCGCCGCACCCCAAGCCGGCGCCGGACGGCCTGCACATGATCCTGGATCACTTCGGCCTCCGGGTGGAGGAAGCCATCTATATCGGAGATTCCGAGGTGGACCGGGAACACTGCGCCTCGGTGGGCATGGAGCTGATCGCCTTCAAGAACCCCGACCTGGAGGCACACTACCACGTGAACAGCTTCCTGGAGATCTGCGAGCTGCCGCCGTTTGCCGATCCCGTCGCACCCTGATGGCTGAAGAATTCCTGCACGATATCCTGGCCACCGGCCCGGACATGGATGGCGCGGCCGGGCGGATCCTCGCCTTTCTTGATTCCACCCCCCTGGTCCACTACCACCGGGTGGAAATCGACCGGAACCGGTCCATGAACGCGCTCGATGACCGGCTGCTGCCGCGGGCCCGGGAAGCGGCGGCCGAAAACAGGCGGATACTGGATGCCATGCTGGCCGAACTGCGCCACGAGGGCATTGAGGATCTCGCCAGCCTGGCCGCCCTGCAGCAGGGATTCCAGAGCAAACTACTCCATGTCATCGCCCATATCCTGGACGGCTTTTTCGGTATAGACTCCCGCTTCTATGACCTGGACGAGAGCAGCCACTGGCTCACCGCGCAACGCCGCCGCCTGCTGGTCAGCATGCCGGAACAGTGCTGGCTGATCAGGATCCGGGCCCGCCTGGAGGGTGGAACAGACTTTGCCGGCCGGCAGGAACGGTTTCGTCGCCCGACCGCCGGCCGGTCCTAACCCGCATCCTCGTCAAGGCGCTTGAGTCCCTCCATGAGAATCATCATGAAGTCACCCAGCTCACGGGCCTTCACCTGGGGATCTGGCAGGCCGGGCACGAAACGGAAGTGCCCCCTGCGTCGGGAAAGGATGGCATAGATGGCCTCCTGGTTGTCCAGCTCTCCGAACCGGGCCGCAAGCAGGGCCCCCTCGCGAAAGGTGACCCGCGCCGATTCTCCTTCCATATCAAGCAGCAGGTTGCCCGTTTTCTGGTGCATGTGAAAGACCTGCAGCAGTTCGGCGGGCGAGATGGCATCCAAGCGCCCGCTCATGACCACGTCCCCTGGGGCTTCCCCGGCTTCCGCCGTCTCCTCGTCCGGTTCCGTCAGCCGGAACTTGACCAGGCCGGTGCAGCCGCCGCAGGTGTAGACCGTTTCCCGCTGGGCGGCAAACCCTGTTGCCGCATGCGGCAACAGCTCAAAGAGCAGGCCGGTCAGCTCCCGGACCAGGATGAGACAGGAGGGCTTGCCAATGGGCAGGGAGACGGCCCGGTCCGTCAATACGATCCTGTCCTCCGTCCTGTAGAGAGGACAGTTGCGGACCTCGGTGATGGCAAAGGATGCGCTGAAGGATGCTGTCATTGTTCGTCCATGGCTGCGGCCACGTTCCCGTCCCTGTTTGCCGGCATGACCGTAGAAAAGGTGGATGTTTCCGTTAATGCGGCGCCCCTGTCACAGGCCGGCAGGATCGGAGAACCCGCTGCGGACCGGTTCACCCCGTCCGCAGGCGGAACGGATGAAAAGAGGCTGTTGACGGCCCGAAGGAATGCAGCTTGTCTCCACCAGGAGAATACTATACAATACACCATGATGGAGGTATCAGGTCAACTTGAAAGCCTCCTGTATGCCCTGAATTGAGCGTTTCACCCATCTGCAAAAGAAAAAAAATCAATAATTCCGAATGGTCTCCCTTTTGCTGTGTTGCAGATGAGTGCAATCCTCCGGAATTTCCATCATGCCCCGATCCGCTTCGCCTTGTCGTGTTCCAGGCAGGCAGGCTACAATAAAGCACCACAAGACCCGCATCCTGGGGCAGAATGGAAATCGCTCAATGCAGGTATTCGATTCTCCCCCTGCGACCCGTCGGAGACTGCCCCGCGGCAAGCCTCCAGCAACCGACCGATTTTATACGGATTACAAGACCTATGGTTACCGGTTCCGATCAGCTTGCCGCTGATTATGAGCAACTGAAAAACACCCTTGAGCTCTATCCCAGCATCTCCATCACCCGGGCCGAGGGACAGCCTCCGGATCACTACGAACTCGAATACCGCCTGCGGGGATATGTCAGGAACCCCGACGGCACCATCGAGATCGGCGATACGCACCGGGTTGCCATCAATCTCCCTTTCGGCTATCCCCATTTTCCGCCCACGGTCAAGCCGCTGACCGGCATCTTTCATCCCGACATTGATCCGGCGGCCATCCGCATCGCCGAGCAGTGGCAGAACAAGCCCTCCCTCGCCGACCTGGCCCTCCATATCGGCGAAATGATCTGCGGCAGTATCTACAACGTTGACGACCCCTTCAACCAGCAGGCTGCGGACTGGTACCTGGAGCACCGGGAGGAGCTGCCCCTGGATGTGCTGAAGATCGCCGACATCGAAGATGACGGCGAACGCTTTGACACCCTGGACGAGGACACCTTCGCCTCCCTCGGCCTCGAAGACGATGACCTCCTGGGGCCGGTGGCGGACCAGGAGGATGACCAGGCCGAACTGCTGCTCTCCTACCTGGACCAGAAAAAGATCTATGCCGCCTCCGGCCTCCTGCAGGAGATCCCGCCCAGTGTCGCGGTACCGGACCGGGAGAAGATCGAGGAGCGGATCGGCAGGGCCCTGCGCGAGGCGGACCGGCTCTACACCGAGGCCCAGCAGCTGGAAAACAAGGGCAAACTGAAAGAGGCCCTGGCGACCATCGACAGGCTGCAGGACACGGTCGCCGACTCGCCCGGTGTTGACGAACTGCGCAGCCGTATCGAGCAGTCCATCTCCTTTTCACCCGCCGCGGCCGACGAGCCCAAGCCTCCACCCCTCAAGGAGAAGAAAACGGAACAGACCAGGTCCGGCCAGGCCGTGGCCCCGGCCAGGCCGGCCGCTGCGGACAAAAAGGTGTCCCTGCCTTCCCTGCCCTACCGGGCCATCTTCATCGCTCTTGCCCTGATTGCCCTGGCCGGGGTCGGCGGCAGCCTCTATCTCAAGGACAGGAGTGCCCTGGACCAGGCCCGGGAAGAGTGGCGGCAGACCCGGAAACTGTTCGAGAGACGCGACTTTTCCCAGGCCGAGGCAACAGCGGATACGGCCCTGCAGGCACTCCGGTCAGTCCTGATCCTGCGCTCGGAAAAACAGCAACTGGCAGACGAGATCAACGACCTGCTCACCTCCCGGGACTTCCAGGAGGGACTGAAGGGCAATGTGCTCTACCAGGGAGAATACATCAGCGAGGAGAAGGCCGCGACCCTCCAACGACTGGCGGAACTCAGCGGCAAGGGAGAGAACCTGATCCGACAGGGCAGAATCAGCAAGGCCATTGCCGCCTACGAACAGGCCCTGCGCTTTGCCACGGATAACAGGCTGGAGACCAGGGCCGCCACCCTGCGCCAGACCATCAACAATCTCCGCTTCGAGCAGACCATGATCAGTGCCAAGCGGGCCGAACAGGACAAGGAGTGGGAAAGCGCGGCCGAGACCTACCGCAAGGCCCTGGAGCTGTCCAGGAACCTGGCGGACCCCGGTGAGATCAAGGAGATCAACAAACGGCTGAAGGCCGCCTCCTTCCGCCACGAACTGGACCGGTCCAAGGAGGCCTTCACCGAATCACAGTGGCAGCAGACCATCGAAATGCTCGAGCATGCGCAGAAACTCATCCAGGAAGATCCGACCGCGGTCTCTTCCCGGGAGAAGGAGCAGCTGGCCCGGCTGCTGGCAAGTTCACGCCTCTACCAGACCCTGGCCAAAGCCAGGCGGGCCTACGAGCAGAGGGAGTGGGACAAGACCATCGCCCAGTACGAGAAGGCGCTGCAACTCCTTGCCGACCAGAGGAAAATGTTCGGCGGCGACCTGGACGACTCTGTCGCCAAGATAGAAAAGACCCTGCTCATGGTCCGGATCGCCAAGGAACAGAGCCAGGCGCAGGCAGCCAAGAAAAACAGTGACCTGGAAGGAGTGCTTTCCCATTACCGCACGATGCTGACCCTGGCCACCGGCGGCAGGTTCAGCCAGGATGCACTGCTTCGTTCCATTGCCGGCAATATCAGGGAACAGATCAAGACCACCACCGCGCAACTGGAACTCGAGAAGAAAATCCGGTGGCTCACCGATAACTTCAAGGAGATCTTCAGGAAGAGCTACCCCTCCTATGCCACGTCCAAGCTGGAAAAGCCCGAGGTTACCTACCTGAAAAAGGAAAACGGGCGGATGATCTTCAACATGACCTGTATCGAGCGGAGCCACGGCCGCACGTCCCGCCTGGAGCTCACCTACCAGTATGATCCGGCCTCGGGCCGGTGGTCCATGTATACGGGTCAGTAATCAGTCAGTGATGATGGCCGTGGTGCCCATGGTGGCCGTGGTGCGGATCCTGGAGAGGACCGCCGGCCCTGGCCAGGGCCTCTTCCAGGGACGACTGCGCCTCCTGCAGTGAGCGGACCGCATCCTGCAGGAGGCATGCGATGTCCGCGTCAGAGACGGCGAGCCGCTCGGCCCACTGTGCAAACTCATCCCCATGGCCGCGGTTGTGCTCGATCCAGTGGGGAAGCATGACCCGCAGCTTTTCCAGTTCACTCATCTGAGCCATTGCCCTGCTCTCCTTCTGTGCCGGCGCTCCTGGCGAGGATCAGGCGGCCGCCCAGGAAATCAATCCTTCGGATCACTGCCCCCGGCACCAGTTTCGGTTCTTCAAAAAAGGTGGTCAACAGGATGCCCCCGGCGGTCACATCCAGGGCCGTGACTCCTTCCATTATGATCTCTTCGCGGCCATCCTCTTCCATTATCGCACTGATCTGGCACATCCTCCGACCTCCGTCTGCAGCTTATATCAGGAACCTGAACTCACCCTTGCCCAGCAGGTCATGCAGGTGCAGGACGCCGACCAGCCTGAAACCGTGATCAACCACGGCCAGAACGGTTATCTCCCGGCTCTGCATGATGCTCAGGGCATCAGCGGCCATGAGATCGCTGGCAATGGTCACCGGGTTGCGGGTCATGCATTCGGCCAGGGTCAGGCCGTCAAGGGTGGTTCCCCGGCTGAGCAGGCGCCGGATATCGCCATCGGTAAGGATTCCGCGCAACACCCCTTCGGCGTCACAGACCATGACCGCACCCAGATTTTTCCTGTTCAGTTCGCTGATGGCCTCGGCAAGGGGCACTGCCTCGTCGACCCGGGGCACGGCGGACCCGGCCAGCATCACCTCCCGTACCGCGACCTTCAGCCGTTCCCCCAGGCTGCCGCCCGGATGATTGCGCCGGAAGTCCTCGGCCCGGAACTGCTTGCGTTTGAGCAGGGCCACGGCCAGGGCATCGCCCAGGGCCAGGGTGGCGGTGGTGCTCGATGTGGGTACCAATCCCAGGGGACAGGCCTCACGGGGTACGGCCACATCCAGGGTGACAGCGGCGAACCCGGCCAGGGTCGACTTGGCACTCCCGGTCATGGCGATGATCCGAACATTCCGTTCACGCAGGCTGGCCAGCAGGCTGTTGAGCTCCGAGGTCTCGCCGGAATAGGAGATGGCCAGCACCACATCGGTGGGGGCAACCATGCCGAGATCTCCGTGCATGGCCTCCACCGGGTGAAGAAAGAACGAGGGCGTCCCGGTGGAATTGAGAGTGGCCGAGATCTTCTGGCCCACCAGGCCTGACTTACCGATACCGGTGATGATCAGCCGGCTCGGACAGGCCATGATCAGATCAACGGCCTGTTCAAACTCAGGTCCGAGCCGATCCCGCACCGCGAGAACCGCCTCGGCCTCCACGGTGAGCACATCCTTGGCCAATGCTACGGTCATGCCTCCTCCTGCATGTTGATAACAATCCTTCCCCTGGCGCCACAAGGAGCTATATGCCCTGTGATCATTTCCGAAACAGCAGATCATCCAGGCAGGCCTTGATGTCACGCGGACTGGAGCAACAGCCTGTAACGTGGGCCTATATATCCAGGCCGGGGCAACAACCACCCTCCCGCCGCGGCCGGAACTCACGGCCCGGTACCGTCCCCTGTCCGGGAAACAGGGCGAAGGCTGCCGGCCAGGATGCGATGCTCGCACCCCTCATCGTCAAGGAGACGGTAACGGCCGTCGGCAGCCAGGCCAAGGGCCTGTCCCCGGACGCGCCGGCCGGGCAGAATCAGCTCCACATGCCTGCCGACAAGATAATCCCGCTGCCGCCATCGGGCAAGCAGGGTGCCAGGTGTTTTCTCAAGAAGGCGCACTGCCTCCTCGACCCTCCGGACCACGAGATCCAGCACCAGGTCAAGGTCAAAACAACGGCCGGTCACCTCGAAAAGCGAAACAGCGGATACTGCCGGCCCGGTCGGCAGGTCGGTGGCAGGGGTGTTGACATTCATGCCGATGCCGATGACCACCGGCGGCACAATTCCGGTACCGCTGAAAGCGCCGGTCTCGGTCAGTATACCGGCCAGCTTCCGGCCTGACAGGTACAGGTCGTTGGGCCATTTGAGACGGGGAGAGACGGAGGCTGCATCTTCCATGGCCCGGCAGCATCCCACGCCTGCGGCCAGGGTCACCATGGACAGCCGCTCCGGATCCAGGTGCGGAAAAAGCACAAGGGAGCAGTAGAGACCACCGGCAGGGGAGGCAAAAAAACGGCCGTGCTGCCCGCGGCCGCCGCTCTGCTGATCGGCCCGAACCAGGAAAGGATCCCGGCTGGTCGCCCGGCCGGCAAGATCAAGGGCCACGGTGTTTGTGGAGTCAACCCTGCGATAATGAAGGATCTTCAATGGCACTGCCCGTCGGGGGAGGTACCAATAAAAAAAAGCAGAGACACTGGGCCTCTGCTCGGTGACCGAAAAAAGCGGGATAATTAGTTTACACCCTTGTCGCCCTCTTCGTCCTTGATGCGATCGGGACGGGCATACATGGTGGTGGAACCGGAAGACCAGAACATCAGCTCCCCCTCCCTGACCAGCTCATTGGCGAGATTCTTGATCACCCGCGGCTTGGCATCGGGATCGCACTTGTAGAAATCCTTGACGTACAGCTGAGGTTTCGGGGCCTTCTTGGCCTTTTCGATCATTGCAGCCTTCAGTTCTTCCTTACTCAGAGCCATGGTGGTACTCCTGTTGTCTCTATGAAAACCGCCTGAAATGGATGTACTTCCCGTTCATGCAGGTTTTCATTGTTGTTGTGGCTGCGGCCCATTCCTGGTCCAGCCATGCTGGTTTGCGAAATCCCGGAACAGAATCCCGGCTCCGGGATGGAGCCGGGATCCGGGACATCATTACTTGGTGTATGAATCGGTTGCGCTGGTGTACTTGAACTGTGCCGTGGTCCGCCACGTATCGTAGGCCAGACGATAGTCGTCGATGGACTTCTCGGTAAACGGGATACCACACTTCTCAAAGAACTTCTCCCAGCCGATGCGCTCCGCCCACTCGCCGACACGCTCGTACTTGCGGGCGTCCTTGGCATAGGTCTCGAGGATGTTCTTGACCGCATCCGTCACCTCGGGCCAGCGCGGCGGATTGTTGGGCAGGAACGGAATAACCAGCTTGGAGAACTTGGGTGCGGACTTGGCATTGGATACCTTGCCGCCCACCAGGATGGCGATACCGTCACCTTCGGGGTCGGCCAGCGGCATGGCCGGGCACATGGTGTAGCAGTTACCGCAGAACATGCAGCGCTCGGCGTTGACCTTGACGGTCTTGACCTCTTCGCCGTTGACCTCGGCCTTGGCCGGCTTGACCGCACCCAGCGGACAGGCGGCGATGGCCAGCGGGATCTCGCAGACACCGGTGATGCGCTCATGGTCGATCATCGGCGGCTTACGGTGGACACCGAGCAGGGCGATATCGGACGCGTGCACAGCGCCGCACATGTTGAGGCAGCAGGCCAGGGCGATACGGACCTGGGCCGGCAGCTTCATGGAGCCGAAGTACTCGAACAGCTCGTCCATGACCGCCTTGACCGGACCGGATGCGTCGGTGGCCGGGGTGTGGCAGTGGACCCAGCCCTGGGTGTGAACGATGTTGGTCACACAGGCGCCGGTGCCGCCGATGGGGAACTTGTTGCCACGGCCCTTGAGATCCTCGATCAGGGCCCGCATCGTGTCCTCGGAATCACACATGAACTCGATGTTGTTCCGGGTGGTGAAGCGCAGGTAGCCCCCGCAGTACTTGTCGGCGATGTCACAGATCTCGCGGATATGCTCGATGGAGATCAGGCGCGGAGATCCCACGCGGACGGTGTAGCACTTGTCGCCGGTGGACGAGGTGTGGATCAGGACTCCGGGTTCCGGAATCTCGTGGTACAGCCATTTGCCCTTGTTGTTCTTGATGATCGGGGGCAGCATGGTGTCGTACTTATGCGGACCGAGGTCTGTAATCCGGCCTTCCATCGGATTATTCGGATCGTAACCCATAATATATTCTCCTTGTAAAAATCGGTTAAAGGTATTTGGCCATCAAGCAATCAGGCAGCGTGACGTTTCCTGAACTCGACGATATCACGCTCCCATCCGCCGGGAACTTCCTCTTCCTTCCAGAAGACATACGGGTTAGAACGCGGCTCCTTCACATGCTGCGGCATGGGATCGACCTCCATGACGCTCAGGAAGGTGGGCAGGCCGACACGCTGCATGGTCTCGCCGACACGCTCGCGGTTCTTGCCAACCTCCATCCACCAGTCCCAGATCTTCTCGATGACGTCGATGACGTTCTCGAACTCGTTCTCGGCAGAGATTTCGATGAAGGGGATGATCATGGTGGCGAACTGGGCGCCGTCCAGGATCGGGGCCTTGGCGCCGATGCAGATGGTGGCGCCTCTCTCCTTGCCGGGAGCCAGGGCGCGCGGCATGACGTTAATGCAGTGCATGCAGCGGGTGCACTCGGCGTTGTCGATCTTCAGCTCATCACCTTCCATCCACATGCACTCGGTCGGGCAGAGGTCGATGACCTCCTTCTGGATGTCGAACGGACCCCAGTCACGGCCGGAGTGGGCACCGGCGTTGGACGGGATATTGCCGGCCATGTACTCCTTGACCATGGCCTGGTCGATCTGGATCTCGTCTTTCCAGGTACCGATGACGGCAAAGTCGGAACGGGCAATGGCTGCAACACAGTCATTGGGGCAGCCGGAGAACTTGAACTTGAACTTGTAGGGGAATGCCGGGCGATGGATCTCATCCTGGTAGTGGACGGTCAGCTGATGACAGATCTCCTGGGTATCGTAGCAGGCCCACTGGCAGCGGGACTCGCCGAGGCAGCAGGAGGGGGTCCGCAGGTTGGAGCCGGAACCGCCGAGGTCCTGCTTCAGGTCATGGGTCAGGTCCCAGAACAGGGGCTCCAGGTTCTCGGTCCTGGTGCCGAGCAGGACCATGTCACCGGTGGAACCGTGCATGTTGGTCATACCGGAACCGTACTTCTCCCACAGGTCCATCAGGCCACGCAGGTTCTCGGTGGAGTAGTAGAGACCGGACGGCTGGTTGACACGAACGGTATGGAAATGCTCCACGCCCGGAAACCGGTCGGGAACATCGGAGTAACGGCCAACGATACCGCCGCCGTACCCGAAGACACCGACGATGCCGCCGTGCTTCCAGTGGGTGATCTTGTCTTCATATGAAAGCTCGAGCTGACCGAGAATATCCCAGCACTCGGGCTTGGTTTCAGCCTGCCGCTTCATGTCAGTGACGAAACTCGGCCACGGGCCTTTTTCCAGCTCGTCCAACAAAGGCGTATCATGCTTTGCCATCTGTGTTCCTCCTCGCTAATGTTGTTTATGAAAACCAGTTAAGCAGTACAACAGGAAGGGGCAAGCGCTCATTTCCTACCATCCGGTTACACACTACCCCTGAATGCCCATTCAGTCAGCGAGCATAAACTTCCTTGATATCTTTGTCAACTAAAAATGCAACTGTCCGGCAATAGAGGATTATAATAGTATGTCACGGTTCAGCCGCTCCTGCCGCCAGCCGCTAATCAGCAGGCATCGGGTCCCGAAAGCGGCGGTATTGCACCGGCCCGGCCAGACACCGCCCAGGCACTACAGCATCCCCGCGGCCACCAGCATGGCTGATTCCGGAGAATCGTCCTCAGCCCCGCCGTCCCCAGCTTCCGCCGCAGCCATCGTTTCGAGCAGACGTCCGGCCAGCACCTTGCCGAGCTGCACTCCTTCCTGATCAAACGAATTGATATTCCAGCAAAAGCCCTGAAAAACGATCTTGTGCTCATAAAGTGCCAGCAGCGTGCCCATGGTGCGGGCCGTGAGGCGGTCGGCCAGGAGCAGGAGGCTGGGCCGGTTGCCGGCAAAACGCCTGGCCGGATTGTCGTCCGGCCGGCCCATGGCCAGGGCCAGGGACTGGGCCAGCATGTTGGCCACCAGCTTCTGCTGGGAGGTGGTTCCGGCCACCAGCTGATCGACCCCGTACTGGGAGTTGCGCAGGCCGATGAACTCGGCCGGCACGATCTCGGTTCCCTGGTGCAGGAGCTGGTAGAAGGCGTGCTGGCCGTTGGTACCCGGCTCGCCCCAGACCACCGGCCCGGTCTGCCAGCGGACCGGCGCCCCCTGCCTGGTAATGGACTTGCCGTTGCTCTCCATGTCGCACTGCTGCAGGTGGGCGGGGAACCGGGCCAGGGCCTGGCTGTAGGGCAGGACCGCCACCGTGGGCATGCCAAGGAAGTTGTGGTTCCAGATGCCCAGCATGGCCATCATGAGCGGGATGTTGCGGCGGATATCCCGCTCCTCGGCCGCCACGTCCATGGCATGGGCGCCGCGCAGCAGCTCGACAAAGGTTTCGTAGCCCAGGGCGAAACCGAGCGTCACACCCCCGACCATGGAGGTGGCCGAGTAACGGCCGCCGATATAGTCGAACATGTGGAAGGTGGCCCGATACCGGCTCGGATCGTCCATGGGGCTGCCCTTGCCGGTGACGGCCAGCAGGTGCCTGGATGGTTCGAGCCCGGAACGAACCAGGGCCTCCCGGACCAGCTGTTCATTGGTCCGGGTCTCCAGGGTGGTGCCACTCTTGGAAACCACGTTGACCAGGGTCCGCGACAGGTCCAGGCCATCCAGGACCGAGGCGGCGTCATCGGGATCGACATTGGCGATGAAACAGGCCCTGCGGCCGGACCGGCGCAGGCTGGCAAGAGCCAGGTAGAGGGCGCGCGGTCCCAGGTCCGAGCCGCCGATACCCACCTGGATCATGGTGTGGAAGGATTCCCCCCGGTGGTTGGTTATCCGCCCCTGGTCGAGGTCGTCGAGAAACGTACGCAGCCGTTCGAGCTGTTCCCGGGCCCTGGCCGAGGCCTCTTCGGCCAGGGGCGGATCGGAGAAGACATCGCGGCTGGCCGTGTGCAGGACCTGGCGGTTTTCACTCTCACAGCCCTCGATCCGGTTGAGAACGGCACCCGCCTTCATGGCCAGGAAGGCGTCGATTATTCCTGCCTGGTCGGCCAGCTCCTGCAGGCCATCGAGCACCCGCTCATCCACCCGCTGGGTGGCATAGAGGAGATCAAAGCCGCAGGAAGAGATGCAACAGCTCCGGATCCGTTCCGGTGACAAGAATCCCGGCCGGGTCAGGTCAGGAGGATCGGCGGCCAGCTCCCGCAGGCGTCCGCAGGCGGGCAGGTCTGAAAAATCACGAAACTGCATCATAAACTCCCTCCATGGATGTCAGCCGCCGGCCAGTCGCTTCATCTCCGCGATCACTTCACCATAGTCGTCGGCCCCGTAAACGGCCGAGCCGGCCACAAAGATATTGGCGCCTGCAGCGGCGATCCGGCCTATGGTGGCCGGACTGACGCCGCCGTCCACCTCGATGCCTGCCTCCGGGTTGACCGCATCGAGACGCTGCCGCAGGGTCCTGATCTTGTCCAGGCTCGACTCGATGAACGACTGGCCGCCAAAGCCGGGATTGACGCTCATCAGCATGACCAGGTCAACGTCGGCCAGGATGTAGTCCAGGGTGGCAAGCGAGGTTGCCGGGTTGAGCACCGCCCCGGCCCGGCAGCCCAGGTCCCTGATCCGATGGATGGTCCGATGCAGGTGGGTGCAGGCCTCCACGTGGACGGTGATCCAGTCGGCCCCTGCTGCGGCGAAATCGTCCAGGTAGCGGTCCGGTTCGGTGATCATCAGGTGCACGTCCAGGGGCAGCTTGGTCACCTCCCTGGCCGCCCTGACCACCAGGGGCCCGATGGTGATGTTGGGAACAAAGTGACCGTCCATGACGTCGATGTGTATCACCTCGGCGCCGGCCAGTTCAACTCTCTCTATCTCCTCGCCGAGGCGAGAGAAATCCGCCGACAGGATGGACGGAGCTATCTTTATGGATCTCATGGTGTCTTCCTGGATTGGACCTGAAGCGAACGGTTATCATTGTGCCCCGGGACGGGAATCTTGTGCTGTTTCATCGCAGTATGCCCGGCATGGAACACCGCAAGGCTGGGCAGATCGGGGCACATGGAAATCCCGGCGGGTTTCTCATTCATCTTTTTCCATTTACGGACGGGTAACGCTCAACAATTCAGGTCGGATCTGGATCAAGGGACTACGGAGGCCGCCGGACCACGGCGTCCTTTCTTTCGGCCGCGAGTCCCTATTGTACCGAAGCCGTCAGCATTGTACAGCCCAAATTGAACGATTTGCATTTTGTCCCGGCATACGGGGTAACCGCTCACCGGCGCGCTATCACCCTGGCATTATCTCCGAATTGTCAACGTCTCCCCCCTGCTCAGTCATCGGGGAGCCGTTCGTAGCGCTGGCCGGGCAGCTGGCGGACCAGGCCGGCCATCTCCAGGCCCAACAGAAGGCCGTGCACCCGCTGGGCGGCAAGGCCGGTGGCGCGGATGATCGAATCAATGTCGCTGGGATAGACTTCAAGGACCGAGAGCAGGCGCAGCTCCTCTTCGCCGAGCTCGACGGGCAGGGACTTCCGGCCCGCATCCGGTATCCGTTCCTCGTGCCGGGACGCGACCAGGCCCAGTTCCAGGACGATATCCTCGGCCGACTGGACCAGGTGGGCCCCCTGCTGCAGCAACCGGTGCGGCCCGACGCTGCGGCTGGAATCGATGCGGCCGGGCACGGCAAAGACCTCCCTCCCCTGGTCCAGGGCAAGGCGTGCCGTGATCAGGGAGCCGGACCGGCGTGTCGCCTCCACCACCACGACCCCCATGACCAGACCGGCAATGATCCGGTTGCGGGCCGGAAACCGGAACCCATCCGGCCTGGTACCGGGCGGATATTCACTGATAACGGCACCCGAGGCGGCGACCTCCCTGTACAGCCTGTCATGGTCGCGGGGATAGACGACATCGATACCGCAGCCCAGGACCCCCACTGTCGCGCCACCACCATCGAGCGCCCCCTGGTGGGCGGCGGCGTCGATACCGTGTGCCAGGCCGGACACCACGGTGACGCCCCGGTCCGCCAGGTCCCTGGCCAGGGTGAAGCTGCAGCGCCGGCCGTAGGAGGTGGCGGCGCGGGAGCCGATCACGGCCACCCCGGCGCCGGCAAGCGAGGCTGGATCACCGCGAACGTAGAGGACCACGGGTGATTCTTCTATGGAACGGAGGAGGGGAGGATAAGCGAAATCGTCGCGGCAGACGAGGGAGACCCCGAGGCGGGCCAGGGTGGCCAAGGTCTGATCGGCCCGGTCACGGGCCCGGCTGATCCGGTCGCGATCGGCGAGCAGGTCGGCCAGGCGGGGGCCACAGCCCCTGACCCGCCGCACTGCACCACTGGCGGCAAGTACCGCTGCCGGACTGCCGAAGGCATCGACCAGCCGATTGATCAGGCCGCAGCCCAGGCCGGGCAGAAAGGTGAGGGTGAGCCAGTCGCGGGCAGAAGAAGAAAAGACCACCACGGCCACCGGGGTCAGCAGAGAGGGGATAAACAGGAGCGGCCCGGCCGGCCGAACGCCAGGAACGCCCGGCCACGGGTTTCCCCGGCAGGTACCGGCGATCCGGCATGACGCCGCCACGGGCGGTCTTGCCGCATCTCTCTAATCGGTCATGAAGGCCTGCAGATCACGGCTCCTGCTCGGATGGCGGAGCTTCTTGATAGCCTGGGCCTCGATCTGCCGGATCCGCTCCCGGGTGACGGAAAAGCACTGGCCCACCTCCTCCAGGGTATGGTCACAGCCGACCTCGATGCCGTAGCGCATACGCAGCACCTTGGCCTCACGCGGGGTCAGCGACTCCATGACCTTGCACAGGCACCGCTTCAGGCTCTCGGTCATGGACGCCTCCTGGGGGTCGGGATGGGCGTTGTCCTCGATGAAGTCACTGAGCATGGTGTCCTCCTCGTCGCCCACGGGGGCGTCGAGGGAGATGGCGTCCTTGGCGGTCTTCATGGCCACGTGCACCTTTTCCACGTCCGTGCCGAGCTGCTCGGCCATCTCCTCGGCCGTGGGCTCCCTGGACTCGATCCGCTGGAAGTCCTTTGAAAAGCGAAGCATCCGGTTGATGGTCTCGATCATGTGCACCGGCAGCCGGATGGTACGCCCCTGGTCGGCGATGCCGCGGGTAATGGCCTGGCGGATCCACCAGGTGGCATAGGTGGAGAACTTATAGCCGCGCTTGTAGTCATACTTGTCAACGGCCTTCATCAGGCCGATGTTGCCCTCCTGGATCAGGTCCGGCAGCTGCAGCCCCCGGTTGAGGAACTTCTTGGAGACAGAGATCACCAGGCGCAGGTTGGCCCGGACCAGGGAATCCTTGGCATACTTGGCCATCTCGCGGCCGATCTCGATCTCGGACAGGATCTCGTTCAAGGTGTTCCAGGTCACGCCGATGGTCTCGGCCAGCTCCAGGGTGATGCGACGCTCGATCTCCCTGGCATCGACCTGCTCCTCGCCCTGTTCACGGCGCGCCGCCAGCAGTTCCCGTTGCTGGGCCACGACCCGCACCTTTTTGAACTTGTTGCTCAGCTCCCTGGCCGCATCGGCCACTGACAGGATACCCTTGGCACAGAGCCGGTAGTCGGCAAAAAGGTCCGAAATCCGGATGCCGACCTGGAGGATTTCGTCGAGCAGCTGCTGTTGCCGCTCCTCGTCGGAGACCTTTTTCAGTTCCTCGAACAGGTCCCTGCGCCTGGAATCGAGCTCACCGGCCTGCTCGATCCGGTCCAGGAACTCGTCCCTGACAGCGGCCAGCGTCTTTTCATCCTTGTCAGACAGCCCCTTTATGACAGAAACGATCCTGGTTCTGCCGCTGAGCAGCCCTCCGGCCAGGTCATCGAGTGCCGACACGCCGAGGGTCAGGCGCAGGACCGCCTTCTGGACCTTCAGTTCGCCCTCCTCCACCATCTTGGCCAGCTCGATCTCCTCCTCGTGGCTCAACAGGGCCTGGCTGCCCATCTCGCGCAGATAGATATTCATGGGGTCGATGCTTGTCCCCATGTTCCTCCGTTCACCCTTGCGGCGGTCTCCGCCCTTGCGGCGATCGATCCGGGCACGGCGGTCGGGTTGACCCTTGATCAGATGATCATTTTCTGCCAAGCTCACCTCGATTAACTCCTCTTCATCGGTGAAGAGCGCAGCCAGATCCTGCAGCTCCTCATTTTCCTCGCCACGTTCCAGCTCTTTTGTGTCCATCGGTCCCTCTCAGACAGTGCACAAAAAAAATGAAACCCGAGCCAGCCCCGCGCCGTGCCGGCAAAACTCTTGTACCCGCCACCGGCGTCCAGGGGGCGTCTTGCTGCTCCGGCTCGTCCCGCCAACAGCCCGCGGCCGGGCAGAACAGGACAGCCCAAAAACAATCAACAACCTGAAATTAATTATATTTTACCTAGAACCATCACCGCGGCCCGCCGCCGCCATCAAGTACATTTTTGTAATGTATCAGCTTTCATATTTTATTCAACAAGTTATCAGAAAAACCTGTCCTTTTTCTTTCTTCCTCCTGTCGACGGCGCAGGAGTTCCATGAGCAGGGCGGTATCCCCGCTCTGTTGAGCCTCACTGATCCGGCGCAGGAGATCCCTGCTGCTCTTCCGCTGGCGGAATAGCCGTATCCACGTTATTAATTCTTCGCACATGGATTGCGCTTGCACATTCCGTGCCTCATCATCGTCCAAATCACTTTCCGGTTCGCGCATCAACAACTCTGCGACATAACGACGTTCTTCATCGCCCTGGAGAAGAGAGAGCAACTGCTCGCACGAACAGGTACCCTCTGCAGTCCCCCTCTTCAACGCGTCAATTACTTGACAGGTTATCTCTCCGCTGACCACCTCCTCGAGCCCCGCCTCCTGGAGCTCGCGAAAGTGCTCCGGGTACAGGATGAGAAAATCGAGCAGTTGACGTTCCCGCCGCGGTATGGTCTCCCCGGAGGGAGGGTGTTCGGCGCCGGTCCCGGCCCCTGCCGGTTTCCGGGCAGCGGAACGGGAAAGGAACCGTTCCGGCGCCACCCCGAGTTTTTCACCGAAATGGGCGGCCATAAGTGATTTCTGGGCCGGGTCGCTGCTCTGGCTGACCAGCTCCTGCAACTCGCCGATGATCCGGCTCTTGCCGCTCAGGGTCAGGCCGTGGCGCCGCACCAGGCTGTCAAAAACAAACTCGGCCAGGGGCCGGGCAGCGGCCACCAGCTCGTGGACAGCCTCGGGCCCCTGCTCCCGCACCAGCGAGTCGGGATCATGACCCTCGGGCAGAATGGCCACCTTGCCCTCCACCTGCTCGGCCAGGAACAGGGGGACCGAACGCATGGCCGCCTTGAGTCCTGCCGCGTCACCGTCAAAGAGCAGGACAACCTCGTCACAGTAGCCGCGCAGCAGGCGGACGTGGGCCCGGGTAAGGGAAGTCCCCAGGGGAGCCACCACATTGTCGATGCCATGGACGGCAAGCAGGATCAGGTCAAAGTTTCCCTCCACCACCAGGGCCCGGCGGCCCTGGCGAATGGCCTGGCGGTGCTGAAAGAGACCGAACAGGATGCGGCTCTTGTCAAACACCGCACTCTCCGGGGAGTTCATATACTTGGGTTTGCCGTCACCGAGGATGCGGCCGCCAAAGGCGACCACCCGGCCTGTCATGTCCTGGATGGGGAACAGGACCCGGTCCCGGAACCGGTCATAGTGCCCGCCCCGCTCCCTGCGCACGGCCAGACCGGCACGCTCGATATCGGCCACGGAGAACTTTTTCGCCCGCAGCCGGCGGGTGATGAAGTCCCACCCTCCGCTCTCCGGAGCCGGGGCATAGCCAAGCCGGTACTTTTCCACGATCCCGTCCGGAACCTGCCGCTGTTGCAGGTATTCCCGGGCCGCCCGGGCAACATCACCGGAACTAAGACACTGCTGGTAGAGGAGGGCCGCGGCCTCATTGACCTGGTAGAGCGCCTCGCGCTCCCTGATGCGGATCTTGTCGCGATCACTCAGACGGCGCCGCGGCAGATCGATGTGGTATCGCCGGGCCAGGGTCTCCAGGGCCTCGGGAAACCCCATATGGTGATACTTCATGACAAAGGAGAAGACATCACCCGATTCACCGCAGCCGAAACAGTGAAAGAACTGGCCCTGGGGATTGACGGAAAAGGAGGGGGTCTTCTCGGCATGAAAGGGGCAGAGCCCGGTATAGCGGGAACCGGCTCTCTTGAGCTGCACGCACTCGCCGATCACCTCGACGATATCGGCGGCCTCGCGTACCCGGTTCTTCACTTCCTCCCTGGAATCAGGCACGGCCATGATGGTTCTCCGGTTTCATTTCAGTATGAAATTTCCCTGGAATGGAGTAGATTATCACTGTTTTCCCGGTCCATGGTCGAGGGCCGGCAGGCAAGGGACATCCGCCCGAACCGGCCGCCAGGCCGGAACCGGACCCGCAGGCAGCATCCGGACCCAACCCTTCCAGGAGATACACCGTGATTCAAGACATTGACCAGATGCTCTCCTTTGAGGTCAAAAAGGAGATTGCCGACCGCTATTTCAGCTTTCGCAAGCTGATCGAGGAAGATCTCCGCGAGTTTGACAACCAGGTCGCCAATTCCCTCCTCCGCCTCGAACAGAAGATCGGCTTTGACCTGGTCCGCCTCTACATCCTCCTCAGGGACGAGAAGCTCATCCACGAGTTCTTCAAGGAGGCGGGCCTGAAGGAGCCGCTGTTCTTCGACCCCTATTTTCTCGAATCGCCCACCATCAGGAAACGGCTCTTCAAGGGACTCATGGCGCACGGCATGACCAGGCATTCCCGCTTCACCAACATGATCATGGACATCTACAACTCGCTGGCCGGAAAAATCGACGAGTACAACAAGAACCTGGAAGAGCTGGCCGAAGAGCGGGAGACCATTGCCGAGGAGATCAAGCTCTTCTACCGCAACAATGACCTGGGCACCATCATGGGCTTCCTCCGCGGCCTGGGCGGGGCAGGGCCCTACAAGGCAGGTGCCATGGAGGGCGGTCTGGTCCCGGAAACCGGAACGACACTGGAACAGAAGATGCGGGTCAAGCCGCCGCCGCCGGTTGCAGAGCTGCTGCCGGTCCTGCCGCCCATCCAGCCGGCCAGGAAGATCAAGCACCGGCTCAAACCGATCATCGACCGCGCCTACGAGTTGCAGGGCCATCCGGAAATGCGGGACCTTGTCAGCTGATGCACGCCAGCTTCTATTTTTCCTCCGCGACCATGGCATTTCTTGCCGTGGCCGGCGGTCTCGCCATGCTTGTCGGCGGCGGCGAAGCCCTGGTAGCCGGTGCCACCAGGCTGGCCCGCCGTCTCGGCATGACCCCCCTGGCCATCGGACTCACGGTGGTGGCCTTCGGCACCTCGGTGCCGGAACTGTCCGTCAGCCTGAACGCCGCTCTGCAGGGCCACCCGGACATCATGATCGGCAACGTGGTGGGCAGCAACATCGCCAATATCGGCCTCATCCTCGGCTGCTGCGCCCTGCTGGCTCCTCTCCACCTGACCATGCGCGAGGTGTGGTTCGAGCTGCTGCTGGTGGTCGCGGGCAGTGTCTTCCTCATGTTCTGCAGCGGCTACGGCATCTTTCCCAGGTCGATCGGCATCCTCTTTATCCTGACCCTGGTGAGCTACACCGTCTTTGCCTGCCGCAACACGATGAACGGAAACAACCGCGCTCCCGGTGAAATAGAAACCGATCCATCGCCCCTGCCCCTGATCCTGGTCCTGCTGCTCATCGCCGGCGGCCTGGCACTGCTGTCACAGGGCTCCTCGCTCTTCATCCGGGGCGCGGTGGATATCGCCCGCCACTTCCGGGTGAGTGAACTGGTCATCGGCCTCACCCTTGCCGCGGTGGGCACCTCCCTGCCGGAACTGGCCTCGAGCCTGGCCGCGCTCCGCCACCGCCAGTCAGGACTGCTCATCGGCAACGTCATCGGTTCCAACATGTTCAACCTGTTCATGGTGCTTGGCCTGACCGGCGCAATCCGCCCCTTTGCCCTCTCCCCCGAGCTGCTTCACCGCGACCTGCCGGTCATGCTCGCCTTCACCCTGATCCTGATCCCGGTCCTGCACCGCAACGGCGGCACCCGCCGACGCCATGGCGTCCTCTTTCTCGGCGCCTATGCGGCCTACTGTATCAGTCTCGTCTGAACCTGTCCGTTCCGCCGCAAGTTGTCACAGCCACCCCGGCCCTGCACGGTCGCACCGGCCCGCATAGCGGTTCTCCGGCGAACCGGCACGTCTGCCCGGAGAGGGGCACTTGTGCCAGGTTCCAGCCTCGAGGATATCAACGGGTTATTAATCCTGTGACCGGTTGGATCCCGCCGGATCATCAAGGACGAACTCGCGCCAGGCATCCTCCCGCAGATGGTCAAAAAGATAGTTGGTCTGCTCGACAAAGCGATGGATCCGCAGGCGGACAATCCGGTCCACCGCCTGCCGGTACCTGCCCGGAAAACGTTCCATGACCTTGTGGAAGGACTCCCTGCTGAAACTGAGCAGGTCCACGGCACACAGGGCCGAGGCGCCATAAAAGCAGTCGAACTCGGCAATCAGGGACAACTCACCGAAATAATTGACTGATTCATGATCGAGTTCCTGGAGGAGAAAACGCCGGTGCCGGTGTTCCTGCCAGATGGCCACCCGACCGGACATGATCAGGAACAGCCGGTCGCAGGGCTCCCCCTGCCGCAGGATGACATCTCCCTTCCGGTACTGTTCCTTTTCCGCCAGATAGGCGTAGAGCTTGAGCAGATCGTAGGGTGTGTCACTGAAAATGGGCAGACGCTGCAGAAACGGCAGGGCCTCGTCTATGAGCCCCCGTCCCGGCACTTCAAGCGGATTGGTATCCCTGGATGAGTTCATAAAAGGCTCCTCTTTTCGCCATGAGTTCGTCGTAGGTGCCCTGCTCCACCAGGCTCCCGTTCTGCAACACCATGATCCGGTCATATCCCGGCGCCAGATCCAGGCGGTGGATGACCGAGACCATGGTCCTGTGACCGCGAAACTTCTCCTCCAGCAATTGCTGTATCCGGGCCTGGGAGATGTTGTCGAGGCTGGCGGTTGCCTCGTCCATGATGAGAATGGGGGTCTCCTTGAGCAGGGCCCGGGCTATGGCCACCTTCTGCCTCTGGCCGCCGGAGAGCCGGTCTCCCTTGCTGCCGACATGGAAGTCCAGCCCGATGTCCAGGACCTCGTCCAGCAGGTCTTCCCTGGCAAAGGCGCTGTAGGTGAGGTTCAACAGCTTCTCGCTCATCTTCTCCTCTGACTTGATAACACCAAAGAGAATATTGTCAAGCAGGGAACGGCTGTAGAGATACTGGCCGGGGCAGAAGGGGCTGAACCGGGCCTCTTCTTCCGGCTCCTTGCAGGAGACGCAGTGCTTCCCCTTGCCGCGGCTGATACAGTACTGCATGTCGACCCGGGCCACCTCCCTGAGGAAACGGTGCCTGAGTCCGACCATCCGCTCCTCCAGGCCGGTGGGCATGCCGACCACCTTGTGCCGGCCGGGGATGTACCGGAAGACGAGCACGTAGAGCAGGTAGCGGTCCGCCTCCCTGTCCGGCAGCTCTCCATTCAGTTCGCGCACCAGCATGGAATAGAGCGGCAGCTCTTCCCTGGTCATGGGGGTATACCGGAAAAAGAACTCGTCATCGGCGAAATCGCCCAGGAGCTCAACGGTCCGTTCGGCGATGGCGAGCCCCAGCATCAGCAGCGGCCGGTCCAGGCGGGCATCGGAGAGCAGGCCCATGAACTCGCGATGGTAGGGCAGTTTTTCCACATCAAACAATCCCAGGGAGCACTCGCCAAAGACGATGTTGTCACGGATCGAGGAGTAATAGAGGAAATTGTTGACATCGTAAAACTCGACCACCTCGCTGAAAGTATCGTGCAGCTCGGTGGTGATAACCTTGCGCATGTGAAGCAGTTTCTCCCGGAACGGTTCCAGCTGCTCCCGGCTCAGGACCGACTGGAAGCCGAAACGGATCACGTCATCGTCCAGGCACACATCATACACCGCCTCCAGCATCCGCTCGCGGGAGACCATGTCGGCCAGTCCCTCCTGGTGCAGGGCCTGGACACTGTAGAGCAGGTTCTCGCGGATCGTGCCGGTGAAGATGAACGGATGCTGGGCGATCATGGTCACGGCGGCGCTGACCTCCTTCTTGCTCAACCGGGAGATATCATGACCGTCAATGAGCAGTGACCCTGAGCTGAGATCATAGAGCTGCGCCATGCAGAGGGCCAGGGTCGATTTGCCCGAACCGGAGAAGCCGACCAGGGCGACAAGCTCACCGGGCCGGATGTGCATGTTGATCCGGTCCAGGAGCCTGATCCCGCCCTCGACGGTGAACGAACCGTTCCTGAGCTCGATCTCTCCCTTGAAGCGCGGAACCTCGTGCCCCTCGGGCAGCAGGGGATGCGGGGGCTCCTGGTCGAATATCCGCACCACCTGCCGGTAGCGGACCCGGGCATCCTGGTAGGACTGGTAGTATTCCAGCATCTCTTTCCAGGGATCGTAGACCTTTTCGTAGGCAGACAGGAAGGCCACCAGGGCGCCCAGGGAAAAATGCCCGTTGATGGCCAGGTAGCCGCCGACCAGGAAGAGGATGAAGGGGCCGAAGGACTGAAAGAGGTTGTTGGAGAATTTGATGCCGTACTTGACGATGAAAAGCCGCCTCAACTGCCGGTACAGGGTCTGGATAAAACCGGTCAGCCGTTTTTCCTCGAGCTCGAAGCTGGCATTGGAATGGATCTCGTGGATGCCGGAGATGGCCTCGTTGACCACGTTGGCCATGGCACGGGTGGTCCTGATCCGCTCCTTGTTGATGCGGTTGTACTTCTTCTGCAGATAGGGAATGAGCGCGAACTCAAACGGATAGATGGCCACGGTCAGCACGGCCAGCAGGGGACTGAGGCTGAACATGTAGAGGAGAAAGGCCAGAAAGGTAAGCAGCGAGGTCACCGGGATGGCGAGCGCGCCGCCGAGAAAAAAACCTATGGCGTTGAGCTCGGCGGTGAGTGCCGAGATGACGGTGCCCGGCTGCATCTGCCGGTAGAACTGCAGGGGAAGCTGCAGGATATGGTGGTAGAGTTCGGTGCGCATCTCGACCAGGATCTTCTGGCCGATGACGGTCTGGAGGACATTGATGCAGTACTTGCTGATCCCGGCCAGGATCACGGCCCCGATGTACAGGCCGCAGTAGAGCAGGAGCAGCTCCTGGTCGCGCAGGTGGATGGCCTCATTGACGATCCGTTTCTGCATCTCCAGGGGAAAGACCCGGAAGAAGAGGCTTGCCAGGATAACGAGGAGAAGAACCAGCTGCAACCCCCGGTGCCGGTGGAGAATCCAGTAGAACAACGGCCGCTGGGTCACTCGCATAAAGGAACTCCTCGGTCTGCCCGGCGGAACCCGGGCGCAGGCGGCGCCAGCGGCAGGCGGGAAGTCCCGCGGCAGACCGGGCTATGGAAAAAACCGGGAACCAACTCCCTGGTAAACGTTCATCAGCACCCAATCTTCGCCCGATCAGGCCTCCCCGTCCCCACATGGCGGGTTCGCCCCGGCGAACGGTTACACTCCTTGCATATGCCCAAAACTAAAGGAATCCGTCTCAAAAGACAAGCATTTCTTTCCCCTGAATCGAGCGTCTCACCCATCTGCAGACAAAAAATGCCCCTTGTCCTCCGGTACGGCATCTCACTGGTTGCGGCCACGCCCCTGCGCCAGCCGACCCGACTGTTTTGCTTGCGTTTCTGCCCGGTCACAGGTACCATCGGGAACATAAAGAAAAAGCCAAACCCGATCATGCCGGGGACGGAAAGCCACGGGTCCAGGCAACAGGATAGCCGGGCTGCCTTTATCAACAGGGCAGTCCGGCTTTTTTTCTGCATCCGGCACCGCTTCGGAAACCTGTCCCGCAAACCCGGAAGAAAGGAGGAACCCCATGCAGCTCGACATGCACTACTACGGAGTCTATGCCCTGGCCAGGGCGGCCGGCATGAAGCCGAAGAGCGCCCGCATCGTGGCCCAGGCGTCACAGTTCGTCGATGACGCCCTGAATGACAAGATGATCTATCTGGACAGTGATGTCGCGGTCCTGCCGCTCCCCACCTCGCACAAGCCCCTGGACTATGCCAACACCATTGCCGCGGAGCAGTGGAAGGTGTGGATTCCGTTTCACTTCCTGCCCGGCAACGATCCGGACAGCGCCACTTTCACCGAACGGCTGGTTTGCCGCAAAAACAGTTCCCTGGCAAAGAAGATCTGCACCTTTGCCGTGGAAGAGGGAAACGGCCGGCACGGCCTCCACCTGCTCGGCGTCGTCAGCCACGTCTTTGCCGACACGTTCTCCCACCATGGCTTCGTCGGCCTGAACCGGGAGTGGAACAGGATCATCAACAAGACTCTGCGGGCCACCAACCTGGACAGGGAATCCTCCATCTACCGGTACATCATGGCCAAGCTCGACGAATTCCGGGAGCGCGGCATCGGCACCGTGGCCGAGATCCTGCCGGTGGGACACGGCTCCGTCGCCACCTTTCCTGACCGGCCCTACCTGAAATGGGAATACAAGCCCGAGGACGGCCGGCCCCTGATCCAGCGCGACAACCCCGGGGACTTTCTCGACGGCTGCCGTGAGCTGCACAAGCTGTTCCGCAGGTTTCTCGCCCGCCACCCCGAGCACCAGTCGCCGGCCGGCGGCATGGGCTGGCAGAAGATCCGGGGCACGGTGGCGGAGATCATCGCGGTCCAGGGAAGCAAGGAGGTCCGGATCCAGGCCTGGAAAAAGGCCATTGCCAGGAAGAAGCTGTTTGCGACCAAACGCGCCGACAGCCAGCTCAACTACCATCCCAAGCTGTGGGACGCCAACAGGATCCGCGAGGCATTCTTCAACGGTACGCCGCTGAACCGGTTTGACGGCAGTCTCTTTATCCAGGCGGCCTGGCAGTACCAGAACCACGTGATTCATGACCTGATGCCCGGCATGGGACTCTTCCTCTGATTCCCTTTCCCGCCGGGAAAAGCCGTTCCGCCCCTCGTCTCTCCGGCGCCGGATTCCGACTGCCCGGTACCGGGACGACGGTGCCACGATCATATCCGTCTGCCAAGGAGGAAATCATGATGCACAGAAGACCGAGGAACCACCTGGCCCTGGCCATATCACTTCTGCTCCTGCTGCTTGCCGCCGGACCCGGCAGGGCCGCTGAACAGTGGCGCTGCCGACTCGATCTCCACCAGGGGGACACGGGATTTCTCGAGTTCACCCGCACCGGCGAGCGCATCAGCGGCCGGACCCTGGTCACCAGGAACACCGGCGCCGGGCCTTTTGAACATACCATCTCGGGCCGGTGGCGGGGCGAGGTGATCCAGTTTCAGCGGACCCTGGAACCCGCAACCTCCCACCAGCAGTTCAAGGGAATCGTCGTCCGGACCAGCGACGCCCTCAACCGGCCCAGCGACCGCAAACCGGGCGATCCCGAGTTCCGCATGGCCGGCCGCTTTGCCTTCAAGTATGCCGGCATATGGAGCGCCGACTGCTTCCCGGCCCCCAAGACCCATCGCACCGGGACCCTTGAACTGCGGCAGACCTTCATGGCCGACTTCGACAAGGGCCGCATCAGCTCCGGACCGGGAGCTGATATCTGGTTCCAGGCCAAGACGCCGCTCGAGCGCTACATCACGCCCCGCAACCGGGCCAGGATCGCCATTGCCGGAAAACGCTCCCTGGGAAAGGACGGCTGCGCCGCCCTGCGCCTGGCCGAAAAGCCCATACCGGTCCGCGACCTGACAGCGGGCACCTATGTCTGCGTCCGCACGTCTGAACGTCGTTACGCCCAGTTCCGGGTCAACGTTCCGGCCGGGCCGAGCCCGGGTCGCATGCAGATCGGCTATACCACCTGGGAACGCTGAAACAGGGCCGCTTCCGGACGGCGGGCCGGACGTTGCCCGGCGGCATCAGTCATAGTCAATGGCGGAAATCCGCATCAGCCGGTCAAAGGTGTGGTGGGCATCGATGTAGCGGATAGTGCCGGTGTGGCCGCGCATGACCATGGAGGAGGTGCGGGCTCCCTTGCCGGTGAACTCGACACCGTTCAGGAAGCTGCCGCCGGTGATGCCGGTGGCCACGAAAAAGACATCGTCGCTGGCAACAAGATCATGGCAGGTGAGCACCCGGTCCATGGCATAGCCGTCGGCAAGCAGGGCCGCTTCCTCCTCCATGGACTGGGGATCGAGCATACCCTGCATCTCTCCGCCCATGACCCTGATGGCGGTGGCTGCGAGCACTCCCTCCGGGGTGCCGCCGGTACCCATCATCAGGTCGATCCCGGTTCCGGGCATCACCGCCATCAGGGCGCCGGCCACGTCGCCGTCGGTGTGGAGCTGGATGCGGGCTCCGGCGGCCCTGATCTCCTCCACCAGCCCGATGTGCCGCTCCTTGTCGAGCACAAAGACCACCAGGTCGTCCACGTCCTTGCCCAGGGCGCCGGCCGCCTGGCGGAGATTCTCGGCCACCGGCGCCCGGATATCAAGCGCGCCCCTGGTCTCGGCCGGCCCCACCAGCTTGTTCATGTAAAAGGCCGGACCGGGATCGTACATGGTGCCGCGCGGTGCCATGGAGACCACGGCGATGGCATTGGGCCGGCCGTGCGCCAGCAGGCGCGTGCCCTCCACCGGGTCGACGGCCAGGTCCATCTCAGGGCCGCTGCCCGAGCCCACCTCCTCGCCGTTGTAGAGCATGGGGGCGTGATCCTTCTCGCCCTCGCCGATCACCACCGTGCCACGGATATCCACGGAGTGGAAACTGATCCGCATGGCATCGACGGCGGCCCTGTCCCCCTCTTCCCTGGAGCCCCTGCCCATCCAGCGCGCTGCGGCCAGGGCGGCGGCCTCGGTCACCCGGACCAGGTCCAGGCCGAGATTATGTTGCGGTGTCTCTTTCATGGCTTGTCTTCTCCTGCTTCGCGGTTGTGTTTCTTTTCCGCCGGCACACCCGGGGCACGGCCGCACTTCACAGCACCTGCTCCAGGTCCTCCCACAGATCCTCGATCCACTGGTACCGGTCCTCCGGATCCCAGGCCATGGCCTTGAGGATGACCCGCTCCAGCCCGGGATCCAGGTCCGGCAGATGGGACGAGGGCGGCGTGATCTTCCTCTTGGCCCGCAGCCAGTCCACGGGATCATCCTCCACAACGGCAAAGGGCATGGTCCGGGTGACCAGCCTGTATATCATAACACCAACCCCATAGATATCACAGAGCGGATTGCCCCGTTCTCCCTGCAACTGTTCCGGGGCCATGGTGCGTGGATCGCCCTGCGGGCCGAGACCCGAGGAGAGGATCACGTCCGGTTCGTCCGTCTTTGCGGCCAACCCCATGTCCGTGAGCCAGAGTTCCCCGGCCCCGCCCACCAGAAAGACCTCGGCCCGCAGGTCGTGATGGACAATACCTTCGGTGTGCAGAGCCGCCAACAGGTCGCAGAGCTGCGCCAGGATGATCTTCCTGTTCCGGGCCGTATTGCTGTCCGACTCGATCCACCGGCCCAGGTCGGTTTCCGGCAGCGGCTCCAGGATGAGCAGGGTGCGCCGCTCTTCCCGGACCGCGGGCACACAGGGGTGACGGAACCCGGAGAACAGGCGGAATTCGGACCGCAGGCAGGCAGAGTACAGGGGGTTGATCAGGATCTCCTCCAGGCCGATCTTGAGGGTCACCTCCTGTCCGTGCTTGAGATCGTAGCCGGAATGGATCCAGGAGAAGGTACCGCCGAGGACGGGTGGACCGATGCGGCAGGAATCGATGAAGTTGGGCAGCAGGCCGGCCCCCTTGCGGGCCGCCTGGACATAGTGCGACAGC